>NZ_JACHMZ010000001.1:5934038-6251730 GCF_014205165.1 Micromonospora carbonacea
CGCGGCCCGGCGGCAGCCGGACGCCTGAGACCGGCGCGCGGCCGTCGAGGAGGCCCGGCGGCCGCGGGGCACGGCCGGCGGCCAGGGGGCACCGCCGCGGGGCGGCGCACCGCCGCCCCGACAGGCGTGCGCCGGCGTCAGTTGAACAGGTTGTACAGCTCGCTCGGGGCCTCGACGACCTGGTCGGCCGGCGGGCGCTGGGCGGCCGTGGCCGCGCCGTAGTCGGCGTACGTGATCCGGATGTCCTGGGCCTTGTTCTGCCCCGCCGCCGGGATCTGCACGACCAGCTCGCTGAGCCGGCCCTGCGGGTCCAGCTTGGCGGTGAACGGCACCGACTGGGCCTGCTGCCCGAGCGCCTTGATCAGCTCGGCGTTCAGCGAGCCGGCCTCGGCGGCCTTCGACACGTCGATGGTGCCCGCGTACGCGCCCTCGCCGGTCTGCCGCACCTCGGTGACGCCCTGGGTCAGCACCTCGCTGCCGGCCGGGTCGACCTTCTCGAAGTCGAAGCCCAGGTTGCGGTTGCCCTTGATCCGGCTCTGGTCGAGGTGCTGGTACTTGCCGAGGTTGAGGCCCTGCACGCCGGGCAGCTTGGCCGCCTGGCCGCCGAGGTCGAGCTTGACCCAGCTGTCCGGCTTGAGGTGCACCAGGTCGAGCTTCATCGAGACGTCCGAGGAGGCGTCGCCGATGCTCAGCTTGATCTGGGCGCTCTGGCTGGGCTGGTGCACCTGCCCCTCGGCGGTGGTGCCGACGCCGGTCATGGTGAACCGGAAGTTGCCGTTGCGGATCTCGTTCGTGGAGTTCAGCAGGGCCTGCTTGGCGTCGGCCGTGCCGGGCGAGGCGCTGCCGGGGGCCGCGCTGCCGGAGACCGTGGGGGACGCGGAGGCCCCCGACTCGCCGGTCCCGGTGCTGTCGCAGGCCGCCAGACCAGGAGTGAGCAGCGTCGCGGCGAAGACCGCCGCGCTGAAGCGTCGAATGGTCACGTGCACCTCTCCAAGTGGGTCGTCCGGTCCGCGTGGGCGCCGGAAGGGAACGTCTGCTTCCGTTCCCTTCTGTTCCCTGTCGCCGGGTTCCGCAATCCCCGCCCGGTCCGGCCGACCCGCCGTCCGTCGGTGGGGACGGCGGACGCCGCCCCCACCACGCCGGATCAGCCCTTGAACATCTCGTAGACGTCGTCGGAGGCCTCGACCACCAGGTTCGCCGGCGGCTGCGGCACGGCGGTGGCGGCACCGTAGTCGGCGTACGTGACCTTCAGGTCCTGTGCCTTGGCGGAGCCGGCGGCCGGCACCTTGACGAGGAACTCGACGAGCCGGCCCTGCGCGTCGAGCTTCGCGGTGAACGGCACGGCGCCGGCCTTGTCCGCCAGGCCCTTGACGATGTCGGCGTCGAGCACGTCCGAGTCGGTGACCTTGGTCGCGTCGAGGGTGCCCTCGTACGTGCCCTCGCCCGTCTTCCTGACGTCGGTGACCGCCTTGGTCAGCGCCTCGCTGCCGGCCGGGTCGACGTCGGAGAAGTCGAACTGGAGGTCCTTGGCGTCCTTGATCTTCGAGCGGTCGAGGTGCTGGTACTTGCCCTTGCGCTCCTTCGCGCCGGGGATCGCGTCGACCATCGGGCCCGTCAGGTCCAGCTTCACCCAGCTCTCGGTGTCGATGAAGACGAGGTGCATGTCCATCGAGAAGTCCTCGGTGGCGGCGTCGCCCCCGGTCATCTTCATCTCGGCGCTCTTCGACGGCATGTGCACCGTGCCGCTGCCGTCGAACTCGCCGCCGCTGATGGCGAAGGTGAAGTTGCCCTTGCTCAGCTCCCTGGTGGAGGCGAGCAGCGCCTCCTTGGGGTCGGCGGGCGCGGCCGGGGCGGCGGCCCCACCGGCGGCCGGCTCGGCGGCCGGCGAGTTGTTGCAGGCGGTCAGGCCGGGGACGAAAAGGGCGGCGGCGAGGACGCCGGCGCTCCACCGTCGAATGATCACGTCGTTCTCTTTCCGGAAAGGCTGCCCGGCCGTATCGCGCGGCCGGGGTCGAGCCGGGGCAGCCTAACGGAAAGGTCGGACGCTCGCCGTCCCCCGCCGACCCCGGCCCGCCGCCCCGATCGAATCACTTTCCGTGACAGCCGCCTCGTCGTCCAGGGCGAGCGGTCGAGCTGGACCACTCTGCGTGACGCGCGCTCGTCGGTGGCGCGGACCAGGTCGAGCCCGGAGTGCCGCTGCCGGGGACCGAACGGCACGGCAGCACAGCACGGCAGGCCAAGAGGGCCCGCGCACCGCGGACGGGCGCGACACGGCGCGGCGCTAGGTGGCGCGGTGTGGCGGGTGTGGCGCGGTGCCGTGGCCTGGCTAGCGCACCGCGTCGGCGAGCCGCCGCAGCTCGTTCTCCCGGGCGTCCCCGACGACGATCACCGTGCGGCCCGGTTCGAGCAGCACCAGGGCCTGCTCGTTGCCCCGGGCGGTGTAGCGCTGCCAGTTGCGCCCGCCCACCTCGGTCGGGCCCTGGGGTTGCCCCTCGGCCGTCAGCTCCGCCGGCAGCAGCCGCTCCGGCGGCACGTTGCTCTGCACCAGCTGGGCGCCCCGCCCCTCCGGGGTCAGGTAACCGATCCGCAGGTTCGACCCGCCCTCCACCGTGCGGTAGCTCGCGCTGACCGTCCGCCAGTCGTCGTCGAGCCCGGCCGGCTGGCTCACCGGGAACGCGTTGGCCGCCCGGGCCTGCTCCACGGCGGGGGCCGGGTCGACGGTGCTCGGCTGGTCGCCGCCGAGGAAGCCCCGGTAGAAGGCGAGCAGCAGGGCGATCGGGACGAGCAGGACCAGCAGGGAGATCGCCATGTCCTTCGGCGACCGCTCCGACCGGGCCTTCTCCCGACCGGGCGGGCCCGGTGTCGGCTGGCTCTGCGTCGCCGGGCCCGGTGTCGGCTCGCTCTGCGTCGGCTGGCTCGGCGTCGACGGCGTCGGCTCGGCGGGGCTGGGCTCGGCGGGCTGGGCGGGATCCACCCGGCCATTGTTCCAGCCCCGGGTCGCCCCGCCGCGAACCGCCACCGCGGGAGTGACCGGGGTGATACGTCCCACGCCCGGTTGCCGGGAAGGTGGCCACCAGCGCCCCGGCCCGGCGATAGGTTGATCAGCGTGTGAGGATCAGCGGCAGAGCCGGCGGCGGCGACGGCCGCAGGCCGCCGGTCCACCCCGCAACGTCGCGAGGAGGAGGCCGTCATGACGAGCACGAGGACGCGTACCCCCCAGGATCTCGACCGCAACCTCGCCCTCGACCTGGTCCGGGTCACCGAGGCGGCGGCGATGGCCGCCGGCCGGTGGGTCGGGCGGGGTGACAAGGAGGGCGGCGACGGGGCAGCCGTCGACGCCATGCGCAAGCTGATCAACTCGATCCCGATGCGGGGCGTCGTGGTGATCGGCGAGGGCGAGAAGGACAACGCGCCGATGCTCTTCAACGGCGAGGAGGTCGGCGACGGCACGGGCCCCGAGGTCGACGTCGCGGTCGACCCGATCGACGGCACCACCCTGATGAGCAAGGGCATGCCCAACGCGCTCGCCGTCCTCGCGGTGGCCGAGCGGGGGGCGATGTTCGACCCGAGCGCCGTCTTCTACATGGAGAAGCTGGCCGTCGGCCAGGCCTACGCCGACGTGGTCGACATCAACGCCGGGGTGGCCGAGAACCTGCGCCGGATCGCCAAGGTCAAGGGCACCGACGTGTCCGAGGTCACCGTCTGCGTGCTGGACCGGTCCCGCCACGACGACCTGGTCACCCAGATCCGCCGCACGGGGGCGGGCATCCGGTTCATCTCCGACGGCGACATCGCGGGCGCGATCGCCGCCGCCCGGGGCGAGTCGGACGTCGACGTGCTCATGGGCATCGGCGGCACCCCGGAGGGGATCACCGCCGCCTGCGCCCTCAAGTGCATGGGCGGCGTCATGCAGGCCAAGCTCTGGCCGCGCGACGCGCAGGAGCGGGAGAAGGCCCTCGCCGCCGGGCACGACCTGGACCGCGTGCTGTTCACCGACGACCTGGTCACCGGCGACAACTGCTTCTTCGTGGCGACCGGGGTCACCTCCGGCGACCTGCTGCGGGGCGTGAGCTACCGGGCCGGCGGGGCGTACACCCAGTCGATCGTCATGCGCTCGAAGAGCGGCACGATCCGGGTGATCGACTCGTACCACCGGCTGGAGAAGCTGGCGCTGTACTCGGCCGTCGACTTCGACGGCCGCCCGCTCGCCGAGCAGGAGTGACGGCCACCGGGACCGCGTCCCCGCCGACCCTGCCGACCGCCCGCCGGATCACGGGCGTCGGGTTGGCCACCGCTTCCGGGGTCGCCGTCGCCGTGCAGTCGCGGATCAACGGCGAGCTGGGCGTACGCCTGGCCGACGGGATCGCCGCCGCCGTGCTCTCGTTCGGCGTGGGCCTGCTGGTGCTGCTGGTGCTGGTGCCGGCCACCCCCGCCGGGCGGCGGGGCCTGGTCGCGCTGCGGGCGGGCCTGGCCGACGGTGCGCTGCGGCCGTGGCAGTGCCTCGGCGGCGCGTGCGGGGCGCTCTTCGTGGCCGCCCAGGGGCTGACCGTCGGCGCGCTCGGCGTGGCGGTGTTCACCGTGGCGGCGGTCGCCGGGCAGTCCGGCAGCAGCCTGCTGGTCGACCGGGCCGGGCTCGGCCCCGCCGGCCGGCAGCCGGTCACCCCGAACCGCCTGGTGGGCGCGGCGCTGACCGTGCTGGCCGTGGTGCTGGCCGTCGGCGGCCGGCTCGGCGACCCGGGCACGCTGGGCCTGGCGCTGCTGCCACTGCTGGCCGGGGTGGGCGTCGCCTGGCAGCAGGCGATGAACGGCCGGGTCCGGGCAACCACCGGCAGCGCCCTGGCCGCGACGCTCGTCAACTTCGCCGTCGGCACCGCGGTGCTGCTCGCCGCGTTCGTGGTGGAGGTGGCCGTCCGGGGCCTGCCGGGCGGCGGCCTCCCGGCCGAGCCGTGGCTCTACCTGGGCGGCCCGGTCGGCATCGTCTTCATCGCGGTGGCCGCCGCCGTCGTGCGGTTCACCGGGGTGCTGCTGCTCGGCCTGGCCACCATCGCCGGGCAGGTAGTCGGGGCCGCCCTGCTGGACGTGGCGCTGCCGACCACGGCGTCGCACCCGGGGGTGCACACGCTGCTGGGGGCCGCGCTCACCCTGTTCGCCGCGCTGCTGGCCGCCCTCGGCCCTCCGGCCCGGGGGTAAGGAAGGGCCCCCTGTTAACGCCTACGGTAGAGAGGGGCACCCTTCTCACCGCAGCGGGCCCGCTCAGCGCAGCAGCCCGCTCAGCGCAGCGGGCGACGGTTGCCGGGGGCGGCGCGTAGGGCGGCGGCGGTCTGCGCGAGAGCGCTGCCCAGCGGGGTCGGCTCGATGCCCAGCGTAGCGGTGGCCGCGGTCGAGTCCATCAGGAAGGGCCGGTCGAACTGGTACGCCGTCTCCCGCAACTCCCGCACGAACGGGTTGACCAGCCCGCCCAGCCACAGCGCCGGGTACGGCAGCCGGGTGAGCCTGGGGGCGGGGGCGTCGGCCAGGGCGGCGGCCCGCACGGCCAGCTCACGCGCGGAGACGGCGGGCGGGCTGGGCACGTGCCAGGCCCGTCCCCAGGCGCGCTCGACGGCGGCGGCCCGCACGAGGGTGCGCGCGACGTCGTCGACGTACGTCCAGGTGTGCGGGGCGTCGAAGTCGACGGGCAGCACCACCCGGCGTCCGTCGAGCACCCGGGGCAGCAGCATCATCGGCACCGACAGCGCGCCGACGCCGAGGTAGTCGGAGCCGCGCACCTCGGTCACCCGGACCCGCCCCGCCCGGTGGGCGGCGACCGCCTCGGCCCACATCCGGTTGCGGACCTGCCCCTTCGTGCCGCCCGCCGACGTCGGGGTGTCCTCGGTCATCGGCCCGTCGACCGGCCCGTACCCGTAGAGGTTGCCGACCGTGGCGAGCACGGCCCCGGCGCGCCCGGCGGCGGTGAGCAGCGCGGCGGCCAGCGGCGGCCAGTCCGTCGCCCAGCGGTGGTAGGCCGGGTTGGCGCAGTTGTAGAGGGCGACCGCGCCGTCGGCGAGCGCGGCGAGCCGGTCCGGGTCGGCGGCGTCGGCCGCGACCCGCTCGACGGCCGGGTGCTCCGGGCCGGTGCCGCGCCGGGTGACCACCCGGACCCGCTCGCCGGCGGCCGCGAGGAGGTGGGCGGTGGCGGTGCCGACGGGTCCGGCGCCGACGATCACATGCAGCGACATCACAGGTCACCTTTCGAAGCAGGGGTACGAAACAAGAGCAGCGCTCTCGATCTGGCCCACCCAGCATGACGCCTCGGAGGGATCGCCGTCAAGAGCACTGCTCTCGAAATTGATCCGCGCTCTCCGGCGTGGCAGAGTGGGGGCATGCCCGCCCCCTCGATCCGCGCCCGCGTACGCGCCGAGATGCTCGACGAGATCAAGGCCGTCGCCCGCCGCCACCTCGCCACCGACGGCGGCAACCTCAGCCTGCGCGCGGTCGCCCGGGACATGGGCATGGTCTCCTCGGCCCTCTACCGCTACTTCCCGAGCCGGGACGACCTGCTCACCGCGCTGATCGTCGAGGCGTACGACGCGCTGGGAGCCGCCGTGGAGGCGGCCGACGCGGGCGCGGACCGGCTCGACCCGCGCGGGCGCTGGCACGCCGCCTGCCGGGCGGCGCGGGGCTGGGCCCTGGCCCACCCCGCCGAGTACGCCCTGCTCTACGGCAGTCCGGTGCCCGGGTACGCCGCGCCGGACGACACGCTCGGGCCGGCGATGCGCCCGCCGGCAGTGCTGCTCGGCATCGTCCGCGACGGGCTGGCCGCCGGCCGCATCGCCGCCCCCGACCCCGGCGAGCTGCCCGAGCCGCTGCGGGCGGACCTCGCGGAGATCGCCGCCGCACTCGCCCCGGGGCTGCCCGAGGCGCTGCTCGCCCGCTGCCTGGCCGGCTGGACGCAGCTGTTCGGGCTGATCAGCTTCGAGCTGTTCGGCCGGATCGACCGCACCCTGCCGCACCGCGCCGAGTATTTCGAGCACCAGACCGGCCTGCTGGCCGACCTCATCGGCCTGCCCCGCTGACCGGGGCGCGGTCAGGGTGCGTCGGAGGAGTGGCCCGGGAAGAGGTGGGCGGACGGGTCGATGGCGACGGCGGCGTTGTTGACCGCCGTGGCGGCCTCCCCGAAGCCCGTGGCGATGAGCCGCACCTTGCCCGGGTATTCGGTGATGTCCCCGGCGGCGAAGACCCGGGGCAGGTTCGTCGCCATCGCGCTGTCCACCAGGATGTGCCGGCGGTCCAGCCGCAGCCCCCACTCGGCGATCGGGCCGAGGTCGGCGGTGAATCCGAGGGCGGCCACCACCGTGTCCACGGGCAGCGTCTCGGGCGGTGCCCCCTTCACGGTGATCTCCGCGGCGGTCACCGCGCTGTCGCCGTGCAGCCGGGTGACCTCGGCGTTGACGACGATCCGCACGGCCGACCGCTGCACCCGGGCGACGGTCGCGGCGTGCGCGCGGAACCGCTCCCGCCGGTGCACCAGGGTCACCGAGCGGGCCAGCGGCTCCAGCGCCAGCGCCCAGTCGAACGCGGAGTCGCCCCCGCCGACGATCAGCACGTCCCGGTCGGCGAGCGCGGCCGGCTCCGGCACGAAGTAGACGATCCCGGAGCCGGTGAAGCTGTCGGCGACCGGCAGCGGACGCGGGGTGAAGCTGCCCAGGCCGCCGGTGACGACCACCGCCCCGCAGCTGAGCTGCTCGCCACCGGCGAGGCCGAGCACCGGCCCGCCGTCGGTGTGCGACAGCTTCTCGGCCCGGGTGCCGAGCAGGTATCTCGGCTGGAACGGCGCGGCCTGGGCGACGAGGTTGGCCACCAGGTCCCGCCCCTTGACGGCCGGGAACCCGGCCACGTCGAGGATCAGCTTCTCCGGGTACATCGCGGTGATCTGGCCGCCGGCCTCGGGCAGGGCGTCGACCACGGCGACGGAGAGCCCCCGGAACCCGGCGTAGTACGCGGCGAAGAGCCCCGTCGGCCCCGCACCGATCACTGCGACATCGACCTCGGGCATGGCGTACCGTCGCTTTCCGCTCACGGATCAACGCGTGCTGAAGCCGACGGTAGGCGCGCGCCGGGTCCGGATCAAGCACCGTCCCACGTCGAACGCGGGCCGGGCGCGGCCGCCCGGCGGCGGGTGAGAAGGACGCCCTTCTCTGCCGCAGGCGTTGACAGGGGGCCCTTCCTTACGCCCGCAGGGGTGGGGTGTCCAGGTCGTACGGGTCGTCCTCGGCCCGGCGTCGCCGGAACAGGATCGCGGCGACCACGCCGCCGACCAGCCCAAACAGGTGGCCCTGCCAGGAGATCTGCTCGTCGGTGGGGAGGATCCCGAGCAGCTGCCAGCCGTAGAGCAGGCCGACCAGCAGCACGACGGCGAAGTTCCACCAGCTCCGCTCGACCACGCCCCGGGTGAGCAGGACGCCCAGGTAGCCGAAGATGACGCCGCTGGCCCCGACCACGACCGAGTTGGGTGAGCCGGTGAACCACACGCCCAGCCCGCTGACCAGCACGATGACCAGGGTGGACCACATGAACCGGCGGAATCCGGCGGCGAGCACGAAGGTGCCGAGCAGGATCAGCGGCACGCTGTTGCTGTAGAGGTGGTTGAAGTCGGCGTGCAGGAACGGCGAGAAGAGCACCCCGTCGAGCCCGTCGATGTGCCGCGGGATGATGCCGCCGGCCAGGTCGAGGTCGATGCCGAGACCGGCGTCGAGGGCCTCGACCAGGAAGAGCACCGGCACGACGGCGCACATGGCGACGAAGGCCCGGCCGATCGAGGCGTAGAAGGCCTCGGTGCCGAAGCGTCGCGGGTCGCCGCCCGGGGGGCCGTCGTGCAGGGTCATGCCCAAACAGCTATCAGCATTCCCGCCCGACCGCCACCCGGGCGGCGGGACCGTCGGGAAACGACGACGGCGGGGTGGGCGCCGGGGAGGCGCCCGCCCCGCCGTCGCGGTGCGCGGTCGAGCGGTGCTCAGCGGATCAGTACCAGCCCTCGCTCTGCGACTGGCTCCACGCCGAGCACGGCGAGCTGTAGCGGCCCTTGATGTAGCCGAGGCCCCACTTGATCTGGGTGGCCGGGTTGGTCTCCCAGTCGTCGCCGACCGAGGCCATCTTGCTGCCCGGCACCGCCTGCGGGATGCCGTGCGCGCCGGAGGAGGAGTTGTGCGCCTTGGGGTTCCAGCCGCTCTCCTTGGTCCAGAGCTTGTCCAGGCACGGGAACTGGTCGATGCCGAAGCCGGCGTCGATCATCAGCGCGCAGCCGATCTTCCGGTTGCCGCCGTACTCGTTGCACGAGGCGGGGATCGGGCCGTCGTACGGCTTGCTCGCCTTGGCCGCCGCCTTCTCGGCGGCCTTCTTCGCCGCGGCCTCGCGCTCGCGCTTGCGGGACGCCGCCTCGGCCTCGCGGGCCCGGTCGGCGGCCTCCTTGGCCGCCGCGGCGGCCCGCTTCTCGGCCTGGTACTCGGCGGCCCGCTTCTCGGCGGAGACGATCCGGTGCTGGGCCTGCCGCTCGCGCTGGTAGTCGAACTCGGCCTGGTCCACCTGGAGGCCGACCTGCGCGGTCAGGCCCTGTTGCTGGGTTTCCCGGTCTTCGCCCAGATAGAAGCCGCCGGCAACGCCCACGGAGAGCAGCGCGACGGCGGCGGTACGGGCGCCGAACCGGCTCCACAGCCGACTCACGAAGTGGTCCCTTCGTCGGGGGCAAGGACACGGCGCGACCCTGGCCCGAGGAGGGACCCGGCCCGCGCCGTGAGCGCCCCGACCCTGCCGGTCGCAGCCGACGCACTCGCCCGAGCCGCTCCCCGCCGTCGGGTGCCCGACGGGAGCGGATGATCTTGGCGGTGCGTGGACGCTCGATGGACACCATTGCGCACAGTGAGGCTGATGGGAAACCACCAGCCCCAATTGTGATCTGGGCCACAGGCAGAATCACGCTAAAGGGTGACTAGACAGGCATGATCTCGGTCAGAACGGGATCTCCTCCAACAGATCCGTCACCATCGCCGCGATCGGCGACCGCTCCGAGCGGTTGAGCGTGACGTGCGCGAACAGGGGGTGCCCCTTCAGGGTCTCGATCACCGCGGTCACGCCGTCGTGCCGGCCCACCCGCAGGTTGTCCCGCTGGGCGACGTCGTGGGTGAGCACCACCCGCGAGCCCTGGCCGATCCGGGAGAGCACGGTGAGCAGCACGCCCCGCTCCAACGACTGGGCCTCGTCCACGATGACGAAGGCGTCGTGGAGGCTGCGGCCCCGGATGTGGGTGAGCGGCAGGACCTCCAGGATCCCCCGGGCCATGACCTCCTCCAGCACGTTCTCGTGCACCACCGCGCCGAGGGTGTCGAAGACGGCCTGCGCCCAGGGCGACATCTTCTCCGTCTCGGAGCCGGGGAGGTAGCCGAGCTCCTGGCCGCCGACGGCGTACAGCGGGCGGAAGACGATCACCTTCTTGTGCCGGCGACGCTCCATCACCGCCTCCAGGCCCGCGCACAGCGCCAGCGCCGACTTGCCGGTGCCGGCCCGCCCGCCCAGCGAGACGATCCCGATCGACTCGTCCAGCAGCAGGTCGAGGGCGACCCGCTGCTCGGCCGAGCGGCCGTGCACGCCGAACGCCTCCCGGTCGCCCCGGACCAGCCGGACCGTCTTGTCGGGCAGCACCCGGCCGAGGGCGGAGCCGCGCCCGGAGTGCAGCACCAGACCGGTGTGGCAGGGCAGCCCCGCCGCGCCGTCCAGGTCGAGGGTCTCGCCGGCGTAGAGCGCGGAGATCTCCTCGTCGCCCAGCGCCAGCTCGGACATCCCCGTCCAGGTCGGGTCGCTGGCCTGGCCGTGCCGGTACTCGTCGGCGCGCAGCCCGACCGAGGCCGCCTTGACCCGCAGCGGCATGTCCTTGCTCACCAGGGTCACGTCGCGCCCCTCGGCGGCCAGGTTGAGCGCCACCGAGAGGATCCGGGCGTCGTTGGACTCGTTGCGGAAGCCGGGAGGCAGCACGCCGTCGTCGGTGTGGTTGAGCTCCACCCGCAGGCTGCCGCCGGCGTCGTTGGCGGGCACCGGCCGGTCCAGCCGGCCGTGGCGCACGCGCAGCTCGTCCAGCATGCGCAGGGACTGCCGGGCGAACCAGCCGAGCTCGGGGTGGTGCCGCTTGCCCTCCAGCTCGGAGATCACCACGAGGGGCAGGACCACCTCGTGCTCGGCGAACCGGTGGAAGGCCGCCGGGTCCGAGAGCAGGACCGACGTGTCCAGGACGAACGCCTGGCCGGCTGGTCGGGGCTCCTCGGGCTCGACCGGGGTCGCCGCGCGGCGGCTCCGGGTGGCACGGCGGGTCGTGGCAGTCGCGGCCGGGGTCTGGTCGGCACCGGCGGGGGTACGGCGAGTCGTCACAGGCCTGCTCCGGCGGATGGGCACCCGGCCACCCGCGTTCCGCCTCGTCCGGTGCCCGGGGACACGGGGTCGGATGCGGGCCCCGTGCGCGAGGTCGCAGATCCGGGCTGGCCGGCTGGCCCGGGGGAGATCCCGCGCCATGACTAGACGCTAGCCCCGCCACGGCGTCCCGGCTAGAGGTTGACCCGTGGATCTCGGGAGTCGGACCGGTGAACGGGCACGGCGGACCGGCCGGGATGCATGCCCCCTGCGCGCATCCCGGCCGGTGGCACCACCGTCACCGGTCTGAGGTGGCCCCCGACGGTGCGCGTCCGCCGCGGACGGCGCACCGGGTCCGTCGGCCGGCTCAGTTCTGCCAGCGGACCAGGACGGCCGGTTGCCGCCCGCGGACCGCCGCCGGGGCCCCGGTCGCCGCCCGGACGCCGGCGCTCGCCGTGGCCGCGACGACGCCGGCCGGGCTCGCCGGCGGGCCGGGGACGGGCGCGGCGGAGGCGGCGAAGGCGGAGCCGGTGTACGTGGTGCCCTGCCGCGCGCTCGGCCCGGAGCGGACGGCCGGCGGTGGGCCGGCGAGGGCCGAGGCGATGGCGGCCTGGGCCTCGCGGCGGCGGTTCCAGGCGCCCCGGTCGCCGTCGAAGTAGCCCTGCCGGTAGCCGAACCGGTAGCCGATGCGGTAGCTGAGCTGGCCGTGCAGCCGCCCGGCGGCGTAGCTGGCCGAGCCGAGGACGAGGACGAGGACGACCGCGACGAAGGGGCTCACCGCTCCTCCGGCCCGGTCCCGGAGGGGTCGGCGTCGGTGTGGTCGGTGCCGGCCTCAGTGGGATCGGCTCCGGCGCCGGCGGGGTCGGCGACCAGGAGCCGCTCCAGGTCGTCCGTGCTGACCTCCTCGACCAGCTCGACGCTGATCCGGCAGCCGTCCAGCACGAGCTCGGCGACGGAGCAGCGCCGGATCTCGCCACCGGCGTCGTAGACCCGGACGCTGAGCTCCGGGCAGTTGAGGTGGGTCCGCCAGGCGTCCCACTCCGCCCGGTCGCCCACGTTGAGCGACAGGTAGCGGCAGCCGCGGGCGAGGTAGAGCCGCCAGGGGGCGCTCAGTCCCGCGGCCACTCCCTCCGCGACCAGGCCGAACGCCTGCTCACGGGTGGCGAGTTCGGTCACCGCGCCCCCCTGAGGACGGGGAAGGGACGCAGGCGAGCACCAGTCGTCTCGTGCACGTGACACACGGTAAACTGTCCCATGGGCGTGACAGTATCAGCTTTTCGTCCCATTACCCCGACACTGACGCACTCCTATCCTACCCAGGTGATACGCCGTGGAACCGCCCTCACGAACGGCCGCTGGCGACCGGTTACGCGTGTCTCATTCACGTGACATTGGCGTGCCCGGCGTCCCCAGTGGATCCGACTGGCCGTACCGTCACGGGGTGACCGAGAGCGCTCACGCCCGGAAGATCGCCTTCGCCGCCTTCGTCCGCCGGGCCCTCGACGACGCCCGGGCCATGCGCGCCTGGAGCGGCACCGAGGTCTCCCGCCGCACCGGGGTCTCCCGGCAGACCATCAACCGCTGGGTGCGCGGCGACTGGGCCAGCGACCCCGAGGCCGAGCGGGTGGTCGCCTTCTGCGAGGGGCTCGGGCTCAACCCGACGACCGCCTTCGCGGCGCTGGGCTGGGAGCGCGCCGCCACCCAGCGGGCGGCCACCGCGCCGCCCCCGATGGACCCGGACGTCGAGGCGCTGCTGCGCCGGCTCGTCGACCCGAACGTCTCGGACGCGGAGAAGTTCCACATCCGGGAAACCATCAGATACCTCGCGTATCGCCCAAGTCTCCCGACAGATGTCCGAAAAAGGGGTAATCGGGCGGGCTAGTTCCTCAGATGGCGAAAGAACGGCGACCCGTACCCAATCGTTTCGCTCCGGGGCCGGAACGGGCACGCTAGCGTCCTATCCGTACTGCTTGGGCTCGTCATCGGCGGGGGGCGGGACAAGGCCGAACCCAGCCCTGCGGGACAGAAGGAGGGGTCTGTCCATGACCCTGAAGTGGTTCGCAGTCGTGGTCGCGGCGGTCGCGCTGACCTCGGCCCTGACCGGCAACGTGGTGATCGGCGTCGTCGGCGGCGGGGAGCTTCCCGTGGTCGCCAACCTCCTCGCCCTCACCACCGCCGGCACCGCGGTCGTCCTGGCCGTCGTCGCCGAGCTGCACGAACGACTCAACGACCGGGTCAGCGCGCTCACCGAGTTCCTGGTGGCCCGGCTCACCGAGATCGAGACGCGCACCGGCGACCGCAACGCCGGATTCGTGGAGGGTTACCTGCTCAGCCACGGTCAGGACGCCGACGTCCTGCCGTTCGGACGCCGGGGCCGGGGGGCCGCCGAACGCTGACCTGTTCCTGGCCGTAGCGCCCCGTCTCGACCACGAATGAGTGGCCCGCGCCGGGGTACGCTGTCGCGCGTGCCGCCGTTGAATCTGGGCAACCAACAGCCGAAGACCCCGCTGGATGCCGACCAGGCCTGGCAGGCGACCGCCGGCCGGGCGTCCGACACCGTCCTCTTCTTCGACTTCGACGGCACACTCGCGCCCGTCGACGACGACCCGACCGCCGTGCAGCCCGCGCCGAAGGTGCTGGCCGCGATCGAGGCCCTCGCGCCGCTCGTGCGCCGGGTCGCCATCGTCTCCGCCCGCCCGGTGGAGTTCCTCCGCGACCACCTCGGCGGGCTGGCCGGCGTCGACCTCTACGGCCTCTACGGCCTGGAGCACAGCCACTCCGGCGGCGAGACCGTCACCGAGCCCGCGGCGCTGCCCTGGGTGCCGACCATGCAGGAGCTGGCCGACCTCGCCCGCGCGGAGCTGCCGCCGGGCGCGCTGGTGGAGTTCAAGCGGCTCTCCGTGGCGCTGCACTGGCGCACCGCGCCCCAGCTCCGCGAGGTCGTGCAGGAGTGGGGCGAGGCCCAGGCCGAGCGGCTCGGGCTGCGCGTGCAGGCCGGGCGGATGGTGCTGGAGATCAAGCCCCCGGTCGACCGCGACAAGGGCATGGTGATCGGCGAGGTGGTCCGGGACGCCGGCGGGGCCTGGTACTTCGGCGACGACGTCTCCGACATCAAGGCGTTCGCGGCACTACGCGCCCGGTCGGCGGCGGACCCGGAGTTCCTCGGGGTCTGCGTCGCGGTGGCCAACCCGGAGACCGGCCACGAGGTCGCCGAGGCCGCCGACCTGACCATCGACTCCCCCGCCGCCCTCGGCGACTTCCTCACCGAGGCCCTCCCCCGGCTCAGGTGAGCCGGGGCCGCCCGGTCGGGGCGGGCACCGGGGGGCCGGGTCAGACTCCGAAGCGGCGCTGCCGGGTGGCATACGAGCGCAGGGCGCGCAGGAAGTCGACCCGGCGGAAGTCGGGCCAGTTCAGCTCGCAGAAGTAGAACTCCGAGTGGGCCGACTGCCAGAGCATGAAGCCCGACAGGCGCTGCTCGCCGCTGGTCCGGATGATCAGATCCGGGTCGGGCAGGCCCCGGGTGTAGAGGTGCTCGGAGATGTGGTCGACGTCGAGGGTCTCGGCCAGCTCCTCGATGGTGCCGCCGGCCGCCGCGTGCTCGTGCAGCAACGAGCGGACGGCGTCGGCGATCTCGCGCCGGCCGCCGTATCCGACGGCGATGTTGACCTGCGCGCCGCCGGTGCGCTGCCGGGTGCGTTCCTCGGCGGCCTTGAGCGCCGTCGCGTGGTGCGCCGGGAGCACGTCGAGCGCGCCGACCATGCGCAGCCGCCAGGGGTTGCCCTCCTCGGCCAGCTCGGTCGACAGGTCCTCGATGATCTGCAACAGCGGGTCCAGCTCCTCCGCCGGGCGGGACAGGTTGTCCGTCGACAGCAGCCACAGCGTCACGTGGCCCACGCCGGCGGCGTCGCACCAGCGCAGCAGCTCCTTGATCCGCTCCGCGCCCATGCGGTGCCCGTCGTTCGGGTCGACGAAGCCCATCTCCCGAGCCCAGCGGCGGTTTCCGTCGCACATGACGCCCACGTGCCGGGGCACCGGCTTGCCCGCGAGCGTGGCCGTCAGCCGCCGCTCGTACACGGAGTAGAGGAGATTCCGCAGAGTCATCACCTTGCAGAGTAGCGACCCCGCGCGCGCTTCAGCCCTCCGGTGGCCGATGCCGCGCCGAGAGACCGGCACCGATCATCGCGAGGGTCCGCGCGTCCAGCCGGCCGTCGCCGAGGCCCAACTCGACGACGGTGCCGAAGACCCGCTCGTCGCGCCGGGCCGCCCGCACCGCCGCGTCGACGACCCACCGGCGGCGGGCCAGCCAGGCCGCGGCCGAGCTGTGCCGCAGGTGTACGCCGAGGCGGCGGCGCAGCGCGGCGGCGTAGCCGGCGGCGGCGTGGGCGGGGTCGCCGGCCGCCGCCGCGCCGGCCAGCGCGCCGGAGAGCAGCGCGTAGAAGATGCCCTCCCCGGTGAACGGATTGATCAGCGACAGCGCGTCCCCGGCGAGCAGCAGCCGCCCCCGGCCGGGCGGCGGGCGGTGCGTGGACAGCGGCAGGTGGTGGGCGCGCAGCCCGGTCACCGTCGCCGGATCGGTGCCGGGCAGCAACGCGGCCAGCCGGTCCACCAGGTGCGCCCGGGTCAGCGGCTCGCCGCGCAGCACCTCCCCGTACCCGACGTTCGCCCGCCCGTCGCCGATCGGGAACGACCAGGCGTACGCCGGCCAGCGCGGGCCGAAGGTGACGATGAGCTGCTCGGGCGGGCCGGGGCGGGCCGGCGCGTACCCCCGGATCGCCAGGGCCAGGTGGCGGTCCGGGTTCACCGGGTGGCCGAGCGCCCGCCGCACGACCGACGCCGCGCCGTCCGCCCCGACCACGGCCCGCGCGGCGATCTCGCCGTCGAGCACCACCCGCCCGCCGCGCGGCTCGACCCGCCGCACGGCGTGCCGGCGCAGCTCCGCGCCGGCCGCGACCGCCGCCGCCACCAGCCGGGCGTCGAACACCTCCCGGGGCACCGTGTACGCGGGCCGGGGCAGCGCCCGCGCCACCGCGTCGCCGCCGGGGCCGACCAGCCGGATCCGGGGCAGCGGGGCGTACCCGTCGACGGCCCCGGCGACGCCCAGCCGGGCGAGGACGTCCAGCGCGTGCGCGGCGACGCCGTCCCCGCACGCCTTGTCCCGGGGGAAGTCGGCCCGGTCCAGCAGCAGCACCCGGGCGCCGGCCCGGCGGGCGGCCAGCGCGGCGGCCGCGCCGGCGGGTCCCGCCCCGACCACCGCCACGTCGTACTCGTCTCCCACGGCGTCTCCCCCTGTCCCGCGCGGCTCAGCCCGGCGTCGGCGTGGCCTCCGCCCGGCCGGCGCGCCACAACCCGTACAACGCCAGGACGGCGGCGGCGAGCAACGGGGCGCCGTCGCGGACCACGCCGTCGACGCCGAGCAGCCACCAGCACAGCGGCAGGTCCACCGCGAGCACGCCGAGGGTGATCGCCACCAGCAGGCGACGGGCCCAGCGCCGGCCGCGCAGCAGGAAGGCGGTGCAGAGCAGCACGGCGTAGCTGACGGCGATCCCGGCGGCGAACCAGAACAGCACGGCGGGGACGACGGCCGGCCGGCCGTCGAACACGACGCCGACGGCCACCAGGGCCGGGACGAGCATCAGCGGGCTGTACGTGAACGCGGCGGCCCGGCTGGTGAGCAGCCAGCCGGTGACCGGGGGCCGCTTCGGGGCGACCTCCCGCCAGGCGATCGTCCCGCCCTCGACGACGAGGCCCCTACGGTGCCGGACCAGGTGGCCGGCGACGGCGTCGGAGCGGTAGAGCAGCCAGACGACGGCCACGCAGAGCCCGGTGAGCAGGGCGAAGCCGAGCAGCCCCGGCAGCGGCGGCACGCCCTGCCTCGGCACGACCAGGCGGCCGACGGCGAAGACGGTGGTGACGGCGAGGATCAGCCCGAACGGCCGGGCCAGGGCGCGGCCCCGGCGCACGTGCCCGATCAGCAGCAGGAAGCCCAGCGAGCGCAGCATCGCCCAGCCGGTGCGCACGGCCAGGCCGAAGCCCTGCTCCGGGGCGTACCACCAGTTGAGCAGCTCGACCACGACGGTGGCCGCCGCCGTGACGGCCAGCAGGGTGGTCAGGGCCCGGACGGCGGACGGCCGCCGGACCTCGGTGGTCGCGGCGGCCGTCCTCATGGCATCCGATGGTGCCCGGTGCGGGCAAGGGTCACACCTACCGGCGGGGCTGTTCCTGGTCGAGCCGGGCGCGCAGCGCGTCGAGCTCGGCCCACAGGACGCCGGGCAGCTTGTCGCCGAACTTCTCGAACCACTCGGTGACCAGCGGCAGCTCCTCGCGCCACTCGTCCGGGTCGACCTTCAGGGCGATCCGGACGTCCTCCGGGGTCATGTCGAGGCCGTCGACGTCCAGCGCGTCCTGCGCCGGCACCATGCCGATCGGGGTCTCGACGGCGTCGGCGCGGCCCTCGATCCGCTCGATGATCCACTTGAGCACCCGGGAGTTCTCGCCGAAGCCCGGCCAGAGGAAGTTGCCCTCGGCATCCTTGCGGAACCAGTTGACATAGTAGATCTTGGGCAGCTTGGCCTCGTCGCCGTCGGTGCCCTTGCCCATCTCGATCCAGTGCCGGAAGTAGTCGCCGGCGTGGTAGCCGATGAACGGCAGCATCGCCATCGGGTCGCGGCGCACCACGCCGACCGCGCCGGACGCGGCGGCGGTGGTCTCCGAGGACAGGGTCGCGCCCAGGTAGACGCCGTGCACCCAGTCCCGGGCCTCGGTGACCAGCGGAATGGTGTCCCGCCGCCGGCCGCCGAACAGGATCGCGTCGATCGGCACCCCGTTGGGGTCGTAGTAGTCGTCGGCGAGGATCGGGCACTGCGTGATCGGGGTGCAGAACCGGCTGTTCGCGTGCGAGGAGAGGCTTTCGCTCTGCGGCGTCCAGTCGTTGCCCTTCCAGTCGACCAGGTGCGCCGGCGGCTCGCCCATGCCCTCCCACCAGATGTCGCCGTCGTCGGTGAGGGCGACGTTGGTGAAGATGGAGTTGCCCCGGTCCAGCGTGCGCATCGCGTTCGCGTTGGTCTTCCAGTCGGTGCCCGGGGCGACGCCGAACAGGCCATACTCCGGGTTGACCGCGTAGAGCCGGCCGTCCGGGCCGAACCGCATCCAGGCGATGTCGTCGCCGATGGTCTCGACCTTCCAGCCGGGGACGGTCGGCTCCAGCATGGCCAGGTTGGTCTTGCCGCAGGCCGACGGGAACGCCCCGGCGACGTGGTAGACCTTCCCCTCCGGCGAGGTGATCTTGAGGATCAGCATGTGCTCGGCGAGCCAGCCCTCGTCCCGGCCCATCACGCTGGCGATCCGCAGCGAGTAGCACTTCTTGCCGAGCAGCGAGTTGCCGCCGTAGCCGGAGCCGTAGGACCAGATCTCCCGGGTCTCCGGGAAGTGCGAGATGTACTTCGTCTCGTTGCACGGCCACGCCACGTCCTGCTGGCCGGGCGCGAGCGGGGCGCCGATCGAGTGCAGGGCGTGCACGAACTCCGCGTCGTCACCCATCGCCGCCAGGACCTTCGCGCCCATCCGGGTCATGATGCGCATCGAGGCCACCACGTACGGGCTGTCGGTGATCTCGACGCCGAACATGGGGTTCTCGGCCTCGACCGGGCCCATGCAGAACGGGATGACGTACATGGTGCGGCCGCGCATGCAGCCGCGGTAGAGCTGCGTCATCGTCCGCTTCATCTCGGCCGGCGCCATCCAGTTGTTGGTGGGGCCGGCGTCCGCGGAGTCCACCGAGCAGATGAACGTGCGCTCCTCGACACGGGCGACGTCGGAGGGGTCGGTGCGGGCGTAGAACGAGTTCGGCTTCTTCTCCGGGTTGAGCCGGATCAGGGTGCCGTTGGCGACGAGTTCGTCGGTGAGGCGACGCCACTCCTCGTCGGACCCGTCCACCCAGACGACCCGGTCGGGAGTGGTCAGTTCCGCTACCTCACGAACCCAGGTGAGCAGTTTGGGGTGGGACGTCGGGGCCTGATCGATCCCCCGAACGGTGGCCGGAGCAACCATGACACATCTCCTTGTGGTCGACGCTGACCGGTCTGTGGCATGCACGAGTGGTGACGGCGCGAGGCGTCGCCTTCGTGGAAACCTGGGATTGGCCTCAGCGTAAACCGGGCGACGTCGCGAGTCAGTGGGACTGGTTGTGAAGAACTGCACAAGGTGCGGTCACGCTGCGGCATCGCGATCTGATACCCGCTTTCACGCGCAGTTTCACGCAAATTCCTCCGCGACCTTCGCCGAGGTCCGGGCCCTACGGGAACCGGCGGGCCGGGCGCGACGGGTGGTGCTGATGAGAGTTGCGGTGACAACGGCGAACCGGCGACGGAATGCGCGAAACTGTGCGCGGATGCGCATTCCCGAAACGATCCGCGAGTAACGGCCCGAGCGGTTACGCTCCGTTCGCTCCCGGCCCGCCCCGGCACGCCACCGCCGCCGCCCGGTCGCAGCTACCCGCCCGCGCAGCGGGCAACCGGTACGCTCAGCGGGTGGCCGCGACGATGACCGGTGACCAATCAGGGTCCCCGCCGACCCGACCCGGCATCGTCCGTGCCCTCATCGACCGCTTCGGTCACCTGATCCGCGAGCTGAGCAAGTTCGCCACCGTGGGCAGCGTCGCGTTCGTCGTCGACATCGCACTGTTCAACTACCTCGCCAACGCCAGGGGCATCGAGCAGGTCACCGCGAAGACGATCTCCACGGTGATCGCCGCGAGCGTGGCCTTCCTCGGCAACCGGTTCTGGACGTGGCGGCACCGCCAGCGCTCCAACCCCGCGCGCGAGTACGCGCTGTTCTTCTTCTTCAATGGGGTGGGCATGGGCATCGCGGTGGCCTGCCTCGCCATCAGCCGGTACGGCCTGGGCGCCATCTGGCCCGGGGTCTTCCAGACCCCGTTCGCCGACAACATCGCCAGCTTCGTCGTGGGCACCGGGCTCGGCACGCTGTTCCGGTTCTGGTCGTACCGACGGTTCGTCTTCGCCGAAGCGGGAACCCCGAAGGTCGCGGAAGCGGGAACCCGGACGGCCACGGAGGCGGCGACCGACCGGGATCCACCGGCGTGACCCGCCGCCCATCTCGTCCGGCCGGACCGGCCCGGCCCGCCCACTCGCCTAAGGTGTTGCGCATGCGTCTTGTCCGTCTGCTGCCTGAGCGCTGGCAGAAGTTCATCCACGAGGCGCTCAAATTCGGCGTCGTCGGCGGCATCAACACCGCCATCAATTACGCGGTGTTCAACGCGCTGGCACTTACGGTGTTCCGCGACGGCCAACTCAAGGCGACCGTCGTCGCCACCGTCGTCGCGACGATCACGTCGTATCTGATGAACAGGCACTGGACGTACCGGGACCGCCCGAAATCGGCGCTGCGGCGCGAATACGCCCTTTTCTTCCTGTTCAACGCGACCGGCCTGCTCATCGAGCTCGGTGTCCTCGCGGCGGCCAAGTACGGCCTCGGCATGACCAGCCTGCTCGCCCTCAACGTGGCGAAGACCGGCGGCGTGCTGCTGGCCACCCTGTTCCGCTTCTGGTCCTACCGGACGTTCGTCTTCCAGCCCGCCCCCGCCGAACCGGCGGCCGACACCTGGCACACCATCCCGCGCGACGAGTGGGACACGATGGCCGAGCTGGACCCGGTGGCCGAGCTGGCCGAGTCCGTCACCGAGCTGGAGGAGGCCGAGCCGAAGCCGGGCCCCGCCGGGCGACGGCCGCCGGTCCACCCCGACGAGCCCG
The DNA here is from genome assembly GCF_014205165.1 of Micromonospora carbonacea. NCBI lineage: Bacteria > Bacillati > Actinomycetota > Actinomycetes > Micromonosporales > Micromonosporaceae > Micromonospora > Micromonospora carbonacea. Next base: position 5,955,173 of record NZ_JACHMZ010000001.1, read on the forward strand.
CCACCGCGTACGGGGTCCCGACACCCGCCCAGGGCCGGCCCGCGCCGGCCGACGCGGCGCTCGGCAACGCGCTCGACGGCGACCTGGCGGCCGAACTCGCCGAGGAGCTGCACGCCGGCGCCCGCCGACGCCGGCGGTGAGTGAGGTGACCGAGGTGACCGAGATGACGACCGCGACCGCTGCTCCCGAGCCGACCGCAGCCCCGGAGCCGACCGCAGCCCCGGGACTGACAGCGGTACCCGCACCGGACACAGCGCCCGCACGGAACGCGGCTCCCGCACCGGGCCCGGCTCCCGCAGCGAGCGTGGCTCCCGCACCGGTCACGGTTGCCCCGCCGGCCGTGGCTGCCCCGCAGGCCATGACTGCCCCGCAGGCCGTGGCTGCCGCAGCGGCCACGGTTCCCGCGCCGAGCGCAGCCGCCGGGCCGGCGGGCCCAGGCGGGCCGGCGGGCACGAACGGACCAGCCAGCGCCAACGGCCCGGCAGGAACGAACGGCCCGGCAGGCGCGAACGGGCCGGCCAGCGCGAACGGCCCGGCGGGAACGAACGGGCCGGCAGGCGCGAACGGGCCGGCGGGACCGCCGGAGGTGACCGGGCCGGCCCGGTCGGGCACCGGCGCGCCGGCCGAGCTCTTCTTCGAGGACCTGACGCCTGGGCGCACCTTCGACCTCGGCGAGGTGCGCGTCGACGGCGCCGAGATGGTCGCCTTCGCCCGCCGGTTCGACCCGCAGTGGTACCACGTCGACGCCGAGCGCGCCGCCGCGAGCCACCACGGCGGGCTGATCGCCAGCGGCTTCTACACGGTCAGCCTCTTCATGCGCGCGTACGTCGACCACGTGCTCGCCCGGGCCGCAGCGGACGCCTCCCCCGGCCTGGAGGAGCTGCGCTGGCTGGCCCCGGTCCGCGCCGGCGACCGCCTGGCGGCCCGCCTGGACGTGATGGGCGCCCGCCCCTCCACCGCCCGCCCCGGGCTCGGCACCGTCAGCCTCAGCGGCACCATGTTCCGCCTCGGCCCCGACGGCCAGCCGGCCCAGGAGGTGCTGCGCACCCGCTTCCGCGGCTGGTTCACCCTCCGGCCCGGCTGACCGTCCCGCGGCCGTCACGGTCTGCCCGTCACGCGCCCAGCGCGGCCTGCCCGTCACGCGCCCAGCGCGGCCCGGCCGTCCCGCGACCGGGCCGGCCTGGCCGTCCTGTCTCCCGTGCGGCGGCGGGGTCAGGCCGACGGGTCGCGCAGCGGCTTGCCCTCGCGCATGTCCGCGAGGATCTCGCGCATCTCGCCGTCGCCGAGGGAGTGCTTGTCGTGGTGCGCCTCGACCAGCTCGTACAGCTTGGTCTGGACCTTGTCGACGTGCGGGACGTCGGTGAGCACCGACTGCCCCCGCTCGCCGGCCGACTCGATGGTCAGGGTGCCGCAGCCGAGCAGCCGCTCGACGAAACGCTGGCTCATCGCGTGGTCGTTGATCCGGGTGAGCGGGATGTCCCGCCGGTCCCGGGAGAGGACGCCCTGCTGGAGCAGCACCCGTTCGTTGGTGAACAGGTAGTGGGTGCTGCGCCAGACCAGGAACGGCCAGAGCCCGAGCCAGAGCACCAGCACCGCCGCCAGCCCCGCGAGGACGTACAGCGCGACGGTCGCGGCGTCGCCGTCCGGGAGCAGGATCCAGCCCGCCACCACCGCCGCGACGGCGAGCACCAGCACCAGGACCGGACGCACCACGGCCTTCCAGTGCGGGTGCAGGTGCAACACGACGTGCTCGTCCTCAGTGAGCACGTCTTCGGGAAACGCCACGCCGAACCTCCTCGCCAGAAACGGACGAGCTGACCGTAGCGGGTCGACGCCCCCGCGCGGATCAACCGGTGCGGTGGTTCCCGCGCGTGCCGCGCGGCGACCGTCTGCGGTGGGGCCTGCGGCCCCCGCCGGCCCGGGTGTGAGAAGGGAACCCTTCTCTACCGTAGGCGTTAACAAGGGGCCCTTCCTTTCACCGCAGGTGCAGGACGTCGCCCGCCGCCAGGGTGCGTGGGCCGGCCGGCGTGTCGACCAGCAGCCGGCCGTCGGCGTCCACGCCGGTCGCGGTGCCGGTCACCTCCTGCCCGCCGGGCAGTAGCACCCGCACCGACCGGCCGACCGTCGCGCAGGCCGCCACGTACGCCTCGCGCAGGCCGCTGGCCACCGCGTCGCCACCGGCGCAGCGCCAACGGTCGTACCAGTCGGCGACGGAGCGCAGCAGGGCGCGCAGCAGCGGGTCCCGGTCGGTGGCGGCGGCACCGGCGAGCTGGAGCGAGGTGGCCGGCAGGCCGGTCGGGTTCGCCGGCAGCTCGTCGGCGCGCAGGGTGACGTTGAGGCCGATGCCGAGGACGATCGCCGAGGGCTGCTCCAGCGTCGGGCCGGGCACCGCCTCGGCCAGGATGCCGGCGCACTTGGCGTCGCCGATCAGCAGGTCGTTGGGCCACTTGAGGGCGGCGTCCAGCTCGGCGAGCCGGGCCACCGCCTCGACGAGCGCGACGCCGGCGAGCAGCGGCAGCCAGCCGTACCCGGTGGCGGGGACCGCCGGCCAGCCGCGCTCCGCGACGGCCTCGCCGGGCCGCAGCAGCACGCTGGCCGCGATGCCGGCGCGGGCCGGCGACTGCCAGACCCGGTCGCGTCGCCCCCGACCTGCGGTCTGCCGCTCGGCGACCACCACGAGGCCCTCCGGCTCGCCGGACCGGGCCGCCTCCGCCACGTCCGCGTTGGTCGATCCGGTCTCGGCGCGCAGCTCCAGGCGGGCCCACGGGCCGTGCGGGGCGGTCAGCGCGCGGCGTAGCCGGGCCGCCGACAGCGGCGGGCGGTCCAGGTCGGTGTACGGCGAGCCGGGCATCCCGCCAGCCTACGGCCCGCGTGCCCACTGCGGCGGACGCCGCCCGCCCGACGGCCGGCGCCGCCGGCCGCGTCCGGTGGTAGCTTCCCGCTCGCTCGGCGGCGGGTGCTGGCCTCGCTCGGCGGCGGGTGGCGGCTTCGCTGGGTGGCGGGCCTGGTCCGGCGCGGTTACTGAGGCGTACTGCACACCGTCGGCCACCTGAACCATCGTTATATTCCGTGGGTGACCAACGAGACCGGGATCAACATCCACAGCACGGCGGGCAAGCTGGCGGACCTGGAGCGACGGGTCGACGAGGCGGTGCACGCCGGGTCGGCGCGCGCGGTCTCCAAGCAGCACGCCCGGGGTAAGAAGACGGCACGGGAGCGGATCGAGCTGCTGCTCGACGAGGGGTCCTTCGTCGAGCTGGACGAGTTCGCCCGGCACCGGTCTACCAACTTCGGCCTGGACCGCACCCGCCCGTACGGCGACGGGGTGATCACCGGCTACGGCACGGTCGACGGCCGGCAGGTCTGCGTCTTCGCGCAGGACTTCACGGTCTTCGGCGGCTCCCTCGGTGAGGTCTTCGGCGAGAAGATCGTCAAGGTGATGGACCTCGCCATGAAGATCGGCTGCCCGGTGATCGGCATCAACGACTCGGGCGGGGCCCGCATCCAGGAGGGCGTGGCGTCCCTCGGGCTCTACGGCGAGATCTTCTTCCGCAACGTGCGGGCCAGCGGCGTCATCCCGCAGGTCTCCCTGATCATGGGCCCGTGCGCGGGCGGCGCGGTCTACTCCCCGGCGGTCACCGACTTCACCGTGATGGTCGACCAGACCTCGCACATGTTCATCACCGGCCCCGACGTGATCAAGACGGTCACCGGCGAGGACGTGGGCATGGAGGAGCTGGGCGGGGCGCGCACCCACAACGCGCGCAGCGGCAACGCGCACTACCTCGGCGCGGACGAGGACGACGCGATCGAGTACGTCAAGGCGCTGCTGTCGTACCTGCCGTCGAACAACCTGGACGAGCCGCCGGTCGTCGACGCCCCGGCCGACCTGGCGGTGAGCGACGCCGACCGGGAGCTGGACACGCTGATCCCCGACTCGGCCAACCAGCCGTACGACATGCACCGGGTCGTCGAGCACGTCCTCGACGACGGGGAGTTCCTGGAGGTCCAACCGCTGTACGCGCAGAACATGGTGGTCGGCTTCGGCCGCGTCGAGGGCCGCCCGGTCGGCGTGGTGGCCAACCAGCCGATGCACTTCGCCGGCACCCTCGACATCGCCGCGTCGGAGAAGGCCGCCCGATTCGTGCGCACCTGCGACGCGTTCAACATCCCCGTGCTGACCTTCGTGGACGTCCCCGGTTTCCTGCCCGGCACCGGCCAGGAGTGGGACGGCATCATCCGCCGGGGCGCGAAGCTCATCTACGCGTACGCCGAGGCGACCGTCCCGAAGGTCACCGTGATCACCCGCAAGGCGTACGGCGGGGCGTACGACGTGATGGGCTCCAAGCACCTCGGCGCGGACCTGAACTTCGCCTGGCCGACCGCGCAGATCGCGGTGATGGGCGCGCAGGGCGCGGTGAACATCCTGTACCGGCAGGAGCTGACCGCCGCCGAGGACCCGGCCGCCGTGCGCGCCGAGAAGATCGCCGAGTACGAGGACACCCTCGCCAACCCGTACATCGCCGCCGAGCGGGGGTACGTCGACTCGGTGATCCCGCCGCACGAGACGCGTACCCAGATCGTCCGGGCGCTGCGGGTGCTGCGCACCAAGCGCGAGACGCTCCCGCCGAAGAAGCACGGCAACATCCCGCTCTAGATGCAAGGAAGGGCCCCCTGTTAACGCATTCTGCATAGCAGGGGCCCCTTCCAAACGCCCGGCCCGGAGAGGCGGCGGCCCGGAGAGGCGGCGGGGCAGCGCGGCGGCGGTCGTCAGCAGGCCGGGTTGGCGGCGAGGCACATCCGGCGGGCGGCCGTCCGGCCCAGGTCGAGCAGCTCGGCGTCACTCGTCCAACGGTCGCCCTCCGGCCCGTCGACGCCCAGCGCGCTCCCCGGCACGATCACGGTGACCAGGTCGCCGACCCTGACCAGCAGCTTGGTCTCCCTCGACGCCTTCCACTCAAGCGGCTTCGCCGTCGCCACCTCCACCGGCGTGGACCCGGTGTGGCGGAGCAGGACGGCCTGATCGCCGGCGAAGTCTCGCGCGACCGTCTGCCAGGTGTGCGTTACCGAGACGGTGACGGGTTGACCGGCACGGTGGAGCGGCGCCACCTCGCGCCAGCCGACGCAGGCCGTCACCATCTCGTTCAGGTCGAGAAACAGCCGGCTGGCTGCCCTCGGGGAGACGCGGTAGACGTCCTGGGTGAAGACCCACAGGCCGCCCGGCTGGTCCTGCTCCGGCGCGGCCCGCTGGAACAGCGTCTGCGACCGGGAGTAACGGGACACCGGCGTGTCCACCTCCAGCCCTTGTGCCCCGGCGCACGACTGGAGCAGCGGGTCGATCCGGATCGGCTCCTGGAGTCCCGAGTCGCCCAGCCGCACGTTGCTCGGCGCGCCCAGGTCGGCCCGGTCCAGCAGGGCCTCCTGTGGGATCTCGGCCCGGCCGGCCGGCTCCGCGCCGTCCGAGGAGAGCCGCTGGCCCGCCGGTGGCGCGAGGGGCCCGGCCCGCCCGCCGGCCGCCACGGCGAAGGCCGAGAGCACGGCCAGCACGGCGGTCGCCGCCGCCAGCGCCGTACGCCGGCTGCGGCGGCGGGCCCGGGCGCGGATCTCCGCCGGTTCGAGCCAGCGTACGTCCCGCAGGTCCCGCCGCATCCGTTCGACGAACGCCAGGTCGGCCAGGTGGTCCACGTCGTGGTCGTCACGCATCGGCGGCCTCCTCGAGGTCAGAGACGGCGAGCAGCCCGGCGAGCGCGGTGCGCCCCCGGGAGAGTCGGGCCTTCACGGTGCCGACCGGGGCGGCGGTCTCCCGCGCCACCTCGGTGACGGGCATGCCGAGCAGGTAGTACAGGGCGAGGGCGGTGCGCTGCTCCTCCGGGAGCTGACGCAGCGCGGCCACCACCGCGACGGTGTCGGTGCTCGGCGCGGGCGTGCTGTCGTCGACGCCGTGCCGCAGGTACGCCCGCGCGCGGCTGCGCAGGCTGCGCCACCGGCTGACCGCTATGCGGGAGGCGACGACACGGACCCAGGCCTCGGGGTCGTCGTAGCCGGCCACCGTGGACCAGCGTTGCCACGCCCGGATGTACGCCTCCTGCACGGCGTCCTGCGCCTCGGCGAGGTTGCCGGTGAGCGCGTAGACGAAGCCGAGCAGCCGTTGCCGGCTGCCCCGGTAGAACTCGTCGAACCCGTCGACTTCCGGCATTCGTTGTCTCCCCCGCGTCCTGTCGCAGGGGACACGCGCGGGACGGGTCGGTCGGTTGCCCGGGTCGGCCCACCGGTTCCCGGCGGCCCAGCGCCCGGTCGGCCCGCCCGTTCCCGGCGGCCCGCCGCCCCGGTCGACCCGCCCGTTACCGGCGGTGCGCCTCCCCCGGTCGGGTCGGGCCGTCAGACGGTCAGGCCGGCGTCGGTGAGGATCGGGCCGGCCAGCAGCGCCGCGCCGACGGCCAGCGCCAGCAGGTTCACCAGCGCGAACAGCGCGACCCAGAACAGGGGCGGGAACGGGGTGAGCCGGGCCAGTTGGTCGGCGTCGGACTCCGGCATCCGGCCCCGGGAGCGCAGCCGCTGGAGCTCGACGACGGGTCGTACGCCGCCGAGGAGCAGGAACCACACCGACGTCCAGGCGAAGGCGGCCTGGACGTCCGGCGAGGCGTACCAGGAGACGGCGAGCACCACCCCGCCGGTGGCCAGCAGCGACACCACGCCGAAGGCGTTGCGGACCATGACCAGCATGGCCAGCAGCAGCGCCACGGCGATCCAGAGCAGCAGGGTGATCCGGTTGCCGCCGAGCAGCCAGGCGCCGGCGAGGCCGACCAGCGACGGCGCGACGTAGCCGGCGAGCAGGGTGAGGATCATGCCGGGGCCGGTGGGGCGACCGGCGGAGAGGGTCAGCCCGGAGGTGTCCGAGTGCAGCCGGATGCCGTGCAGCCGGCGGCCGGTCAGCAGGGCGGCGAGGGCGTGTCCGCCCTCGTGGGCGATGGTGACGGCGTTGCGGGCGATCCGCCAGGGTAGCCGGGTGGCGACCACGGCCAGCGCCACCGCGGCGGTGACGACGACGAGGAGCGGCGGCGGGTCGGGCTGCGCGGAGAACAGCTTGTCCCAGAGCGTGCCCAGCTCGTCGATCGCCACCATGGGGCGCGAGCCTACCGGCCCCGGCCGGGTCCGGGTCGCACCGCGCGGCAGGGTGAAACTTTCCTTTGGACACCTTGTGATCTAGGGCAACTAGCTCCAAAGATGGATGTCAATCGAATGGCGTCCCTCTGGAGGAACCCATGATCCGTACCGGATTCACGCTGCGCCGACTGATCGCGGCGGGGATCACCGCCGTAGCGGCAGCGGCCACCGCCCTCGTCGCCACGACGGGCCCGGCGGCCGCCGCCACCACCGCCGGCGTCGACGTCTCCCACTACCAGGGGTCGATCAACTGGACGAGCGTCCGCAACGCGGGCATCGAGTTCGCGTTCATCAAGGCCACCGAGGGCACGAGCTACAAGGACCCGAACTTCAACGCCAACTACGTCAACTCCTACAACGCCGGCGTGATCCGGGGGGCGTACCACTTCGCCCGGCCGAACATCTCCTCCGGCGCCACCCAGGCCAACTACCTGGCCAGCAACGGCGGCGCGTGGTCGGCGGACAGCCGCACCCTGCCGGCCGCGCTGGACGTCGAGGCCAACCCGTACAGCGGCGGCACCTGCTACGGCCTCAGCACGTCGGGGATGCGAAGCTGGATCCAGGACTTCCTGAACACCTACCGGTCGCGCACCGGCCGGTACGCGGTCATCTACACCACCACGAGCTGGTGGAACCAGTGCACCGGCAGCTGGACCGGCCCGTGGGCGAACCACCCGCTGTGGCTCGCCCGCTGGTCGAGCACCCCCGGCACCCTGCCGGCCGGCGCGCCGGTCTGGAGCTTCTGGCAGTACACCGCGTCCGGCAGCGTCTCCGGCATCAGCGGCAACGTCGACCGCAACTACTGGAACGGCGACCGCAGCCGGCTCATCGCCCTGGCCAACAACACCTGATCCGCACGACTGGTCGCGGCACGCCCGTGGCGGTGGTCGGCGGCAGCGGGATCGACTGCGACCGTACGGTCGACGGTCGGTCCGGCTGCCGCCGGCTCGTCACTTCCCGGCGTTCACGATCGGCGCTCGCCTCCCGGCCGGGGTCTACACCCGGCGCGCGTCTACCAGGCGCGGGTTGACGGTTCGCGCCGGCATCGCGTCCTCCCGGGCCACCGTGGCCCGCCGCGTCAGGCGCCAGGCGGCCACCCCGGCGACGGCGGCCGCCACGACGCCCACCGTCACGAACAGCACCGGAAGGCCCGCGCTGACCAGCAGCAGCACCACGTCACCGAGCGCGACGAGCATCCACAGTGCCAGCCGGGGCCGCGCGTCCCTGCGTCGGTATCCCATGTCGCACCTCCTTGCGTCGTCCGGGATCAGATACCCCGTTCGATGCAAGGTCATGCGAGCGACCTTCACGGCGGCGGGAATCACCCGCTCAGCGGGCCGGGTCGGCCAATGGACCCGCCACGGCCGGGCGCTCAGTCCTTCCGGTCCGGCTCGAAGCCCTTGGCGATCCGGTCGAAGTCGGCCAGCCGCGCCTGCCAGTCCTTGTTGGCCACCTCCCAGCGGAAGGCGTACCCCCGGTTCTTGGCCGTGACGAAGCCCCGGTTGCGGACGTGGATGCGGGTGTTGTCGCGGGTTTCCAGCCACTCCCAGTCCGCGCACGTCTTGTAGTAGTCGCAGCGCTTGATGCTGAGATACTGGTAGTCGTTGACGTAGTTCTTCCGGGCCGGCTCCTTCGCCTTCCAGTCGGCGTAGGCGTCGTCCAGCGGGGTGCTCGTCCACTGCACCAGCAGCTCGCCCACCCCGTCGCGCTCGTCGAACACGATGGTGTTCTGCCCGACGCTGCGCCGCACCCAGCCCTTCGGCAGGGGCAGCGAGAAGCCCGCCGGGTCCTTGTGCAGGACCCAACCCTCGGGCAGAGCATTCGGGTCGACCGACGGGCTCGCCGACGGCGTCGGGCTGGGCGGCGCGGCGCTGCTGCTGGCCGGCGAGGACGGGGCGGCGGCCGACGGCGTCGCCGTGGACAGGCCCGCCTGCGGGTCGCCGGGCCCCGGGTCGTCGTCGCCGCCCCGGCCGAGCAGCGGCACCGCCACCAGCAGGCCGAGCAGCAGCACCGCGACGAGCGCGCCGACCAGCAGGCTGCGGCGGCGGCGCTCGGGCTTCGTACCCGAAACGACCGCGGCCCTGCCCGTCGACGAGGGTGCCGGGCCGGCGGCCGCCGGCAGCACCGACGTCGGCGTGCCCCGCCCGCGGGCCCGGTCGGCCCACTCGCGCGACGGACCGGCCTTCTCGCGCGGCGACCCGGTGTCCTCCGGCGGCCGGTCGGCCGGGGCGTCGGAGGCGTCGGCCTGGTCGCCGGAGGACCCGGCCCGCTCCACGGACGATGCCGGCGACGCGGACGACGCAGGCGACATGGGGGGCGATGCGGGCGACACGGGCACGGCGGGGCCCGGGTCGACCCGGGTGTCGTCGACCTGCCCGGCCGGGGCGGCGTTGACCCCGTCGACCGCGCCGCCGGTGTCCGTGACCTCGCCGGAACCGGCCTCGTCGGCCTCCTCGGCCGGTGGCTCCTCGCCCCCGTCGACCGACGCCCCCGCGACCCGGTCGGTGCCGGTCGCAGCGACCGGACCGGGAAGCTTCGCCGTCGCATCGGCCGCCCGCGCGCCGGTGTCCGCGACCTTCGCCGTCGGCGCGGCGTCCGTGCCCGACGCCGGCGGGTCGACCTTCGCCGTCGGCGCGGCGTCCACTCCGGGCGAGGGGACCTTCGCGGTCGGCGCGGCGTCCGTGCTCGGCGGGGAGACCTTCGCGGTCGCGTCGTCGCCGGCCACGCCGGACACCGCCGCGCCGCCCGCGACCAGGCCACCTCCGGGGGTACGCGGCGCAGGCGGCACGACCGGCCGGCTCGTGCGCTGCTCGGCGGGGCGCGGTGCGGGCACCACCGGCGGTCGCGGCTCGCGCGGCCCGTTGGGCCCCGGCCGGCGTACGCCGTCGAGCAGCGAGATCGTCCTGGAGCGCCGCCCGGCGGCCTTCCGCAGCAGCCGCTCGGCCACCTCGGCGTCGATCCGTTCGGCCGGATCCTTGCGGAGCAGCCCGTTGAGCACCGGCTTCAGCGGGCCGGCGTTCCTCGGCGGCGGCATCGGCTCGGTCGCCAGCGCCGCCAGGGTGGCGATCGCCGACGGCCGGGCGTACGGCGACTTGCCCTCCACCGCCGCGTAGAGCGTCGCGCCCAGCGACCAGAGGTCGGCCTCCGGCCCCGCCGTGCCGTCACGCGCCCGCTCCGGGGCAATGTACGCCGGGGAGCCCAGCACCATGCCGGTGCGCGTCACGTTCGGGTCGCCCGGGATCGTCGCCAGGCCGAAGTCGGTCAGCACCACCCGGCCGTCCGTGCCGAGCAGCACGTTGCCCGGCTTGACGTCCCGGTGCATCACGCCGGCCTTGTGCGCCGCGTTCAGCGCGCCCAGCACTCCCAGGCCGATCTCGACCGCCTTGGCCGGCGACACCGGCCCGTCCTCGGCGAGAGTGTCCTGAAGGGACTTCGACGCCACGTACTCCATGACGATCCACGGGTCGCCGTCGGTGCGCAGCACGTCGAAGATGCGCACCACGTTGACGTGGTTGAGCCGCGCGATCGCGCGGGCCTCCCGCAGCGAGCGCTCCCGCATCTCGCGGCGCTCCTCGGGGGTGAGGCTGGGCGGCGGGACCAGTTCCTTGATCGCCACGTCCCGGTGCAGCACCTCGTCGCGCGCCTTCCACACCCGACCCATGCCGCCCTGGCCGAGCGGCGAAAGGAGCCGGTACCGGTCGGCGACAAGTTGGGGAAGCGCGTTCGACATCGGTGGAGACGGTACCCGGCGGTTGCCCGCCGCACACCGCCGGCACGCCACTGTGCGACGAAGGTCAAGTTCGCGACGCGTACGCTGGAGGGCATGTCTGCCGATGAGTCGCTGTTCCGGGTGACCCGGGGCGTGCCGACCGCCGAGGAACTGGCCGCGCTGGTCGGCGTCATCGTCGCCCGGACCCGCCCCACCGCCGCCCCCGAGCCGGCCGTGCCGTCGGCCTGGGCCCGCAGCGGCCGCCCCCGTGGCGCGGCGCTCGCCGCCGGGCCGGGCGCCTGGCGCGCCTCCGGTCTGCCCCGCTGATCCTCCGGCCGCCCTGCCGCGCGCCCCGCCGCCGTCGGGGACTCCCGGAGGTCGTCGACACCGGTTAGCCTCACTCAGGGAAACGGTGTCGTGACGGGTCGGGAGGGCCGATGATCCCCGAGGAGGACCGCCCAGCGCCCTGGTTGAGCGGCTACGGCAGCATCGAGGCCGACATCCGCCAGATGCGCGAGTTCGCCGACAAGCTCCAGGCGGAGGTCGAACGGAACTACGCTCCGCACCTGTCGTACATCGCGGACGACATGAAGGCGCAGATCCCCAACCCCGCCGACGCCTTCGTCGAGCTGGTGCAGTTCCTCAAGGCGCACAACGAGACCCAGCAGGCCACCGCCACGATGGTCTGGTCCGTCGGCGGGGCCACCGGCCACCTGGCCGCCGCAGCCGGCCGGATCGCCACGCAGTACGCCGACTCCGACGCCTTCTCGGCCGCCCGCGTCTCCGACGTGGAACGGGCCCTCGCCAACCCCGGCGGGACCGGACAGGGCCGACCCAGGCCAGCGCTGCCCGATCCGACCGGCCCGGACAGCGGGCCGGGGCGGGCGGTGCTGCCATGATCGAGCGGGGCAGCGGCCGGACGTCCGGCCTCACCGACTGGCGACTGATGGACCTACTGAGCATGTGGGCCTGCATCCAGGACCACGACACCGCCGGGCACTGGAAACAGGTCGCCGGCTGGCGCAAGGTCTGCGACCTCGCGCAGGCACACCTGGGTCGGCTCAAGGAATACCGGCGCGGCCTCGCCGAGGCGTGGCCCCCGGCGACCAACGCCGCCGCCCGGGCGTACCTCGGCGAGTTGGACGACCTCATCGACAAGGTGCAGCGCACCCACGACGCGGCAGCCGCGAACTACGACGCCCTCGCCGCCGCCACCCGGGCGATCAGCAGCGCGCGCACCGAGCTGAAACCGCTGCACGACGAGTACGTGGAGAAACTCCAGCAGAAGCGGACGTACGAGGCGACCGCCGCCGACCCGAAGGCGGCGATGGGCGCCCGCGTGCCGGACAAGCCGGTGACCGACGCCGACCTGGAGCGCCTCAACGTCCAGGCCCGGAACCTGATGTACGGGTTAAGCGGCGAACTACAACAGGCCCAAGTAATGCTCCGCCAACCTCCGCCCTCACCCAAGACACCTCGACAGCCAGATAATCCTGACATTTATGTCGACAGCGCGCCCATTATTCCACCAGTAGTGCCAGTCCCCCTAACAGCCTCAAGGCCAGAAATAACCCACAAATCCATCAATAGAGCAGCCCTCTCATTTCCGACACCTCCAGGCATAGGCCCTGTGCTTGGTGGAACGACTTCCCCCTCGACCTTGAACAATCAAACCTTGCCTCAAGGAACATCGAATAAGCCAGCCAGTTCACCACATTCTGTTGGAGTACCGCCCACCCTCCCATCCGCCCCAGCCCCCCTTAGGTTCGACCCAACTAGAAGTGGACCCGGACAGTTCAGCGTTCCAGCTCGCCCGACCACCGGAGGAGCCGGCAGCAATCCGCCCACGAGCCCGAATCGCCCCCTACCCCCTAGCGGACTCATAGGGGGCATGCCGGGGGCGCATACCGGACAGTCCGGAGGAAGCTCCGCTTCTCGCAGAGTCAACCCTATCGGCGGTGTGATCGGAGGCGGCGGCGCTGGCACCACTCCGACAGGAGCAGCGGGCTCTAGGCCCGGAGGCGGTCGCGGCACTCAGATTGCAGGCATGCGTAGCCTGACCAACCCCGACAGCGGCACTCAACCCTTCGGAACTACACCTCGGCAGGAGGGCACCCGAAGAAGCCCCGAGGGAGATCGAGCCTGGGACCCCGATCACCCCTGGGAGACCAAGAATGGCGTTCGACCCGTCGTTAGACCGACAGATGATGATGGGCCAATAGATCCCGGTCCAGCTATCGGCCTTGATCGGTGAATCGCCACATGGCAGCCGGCTTAACACTGGCATTGGCAATGATTGGTGGCACAGCACCAGCCCTCACTGACAAGGCAGAGGCAGACGCCATCCCGGATGGAGTAAATCGGATCAGGAGTGATCAGTGGCACCTGCGCTTCCTGAAAGCCACCGAAGCCCATAAAATCACTCAGGGATCTGGAGTCATTGTCGCCGTTCCCGACACCGGAGTAGATCCCCATCCCGACCTTGAGCGAAACCTGTTACCCGGGACAGATATATCAAAAGACGGAGATGGCCGCGTAGACAACGACAGTCACGGTACGGCTATGGCTGGACTCATCGCAGCACACGGGCAGATAACAGGAGTTGGCGCCCTCGGCATCGCCCCGGAAGCCAAGATTCTCCCTATACGATCGAAGCAGATTGGCGGCAAGGGCGACACCGAGGACCTAGCCATCAGCATCGAATGGGCCAGCCGCCACGGCGCTGACGTAATCAGCATCTCCGCAGTTGCCGGCGCCAGCCAGCGACTTCAGCGGGCCATCCGAGCCGCGCTTCAAGCAGATATCGTTATTGTCGCCGCCGCCGGCAACAAGCCATTCGATATCGGCGTCGGCTATCCCGCTTCAGAGGAGGGCGTTCTAGCAGTAGGCGGCATTGACATGGCAGGGAATATTGCAGCGGTGTCGGTTGCAGGATCCGCCATCGACATTACCGCCCCAGCAGTAGACATTTACAGCACCAGCTATGAGGGGAAGTACTCCAAAGGGACGGGCACCTCCAGTGCCACTGCGATAGTCGCGGGGGCCGCTGCTCTTGTCCGGTCCAAGTACCCCGACCTGCCGGCCTCTGAGGTCGTCCACCGCCTCACCGCCACCGCCGTCGACAAGGGGCCGCCCGGTCGTGACGACGAGTACGGCTACGGCGTCGTCGACCTGGTCGCGGCGCTCACGGCAGACGTACCCCCGGTGGGTTTCGAGTCGGCGACGGCGGGTGCGCCGGGCGCGACCGGGCCGACCACGGCGGCGGTCGCGGAGCCGGCCGGCGGGGACGACGGCGGGGCGACGGCGCGTGGACTGGCCACGTTGGGGGTCATCGTGGCTGCTGCGGGAGCCTGGGCGCTGGTCGCGCGACGGCGGCGGTCGAGTGACGACCCGCCACCGCGGATGAGCCGCTGAGCCGTGAGCGGTGACGCCATGTCGGCGACATGGGGGTATCCCACCCGCGCTGATACCGCCATGTCGCCGACATGAAGTCGATCAAGGCGGCCGACATGAAGTCGGTCAAGGCGATGGAGGGGGTCACGGCCAGCCAGCGGCGGCGCAGGTGAGGGAGGCGGTAGCGTCGGCGGCGTGTCGAACTCGATTGCGCTCCGACTCGTGCTCGCGTCGGCGAGCCCTGCCCGCCGCAAGCTTCTCCATGCCGCCGGCATCGAACCCGACGTGCTGGTCAGTGGGGTCGACGAGTCACAGGTGGTCAGCGAACGGGCCGAGGAGCTGTGCCTGGAGCTGGCCCGCCTGAAGGCACAGGCGGTCGTCGGCCGGCTGCGGCCCACCGCCGACGAGCGGACGCTGGTGCTCGGCTGCGACTCGGTGCTCGCCTTCGACGGCGAGATCCTCGGCAAGCCCGCCGACGAGGCCGACGCGACGCGGCGTTGGGAGCGGATGCGGGGGCGCAGCGGGGTGCTGCACACCGGGCACTGCCTGATCGACGTCATCCACGAGACGCGCGCCGAGGCGGTCGCTTCGACCACCGTGCGGTTCGCCGAGGTCAGCGACGACGAGATCGCGGCGTACGTCGCGACGGGCGAGCCGCTCGCGGTGGCCGGCGCGTTCACCATCGACGGGTTGGGCGGGGCGTTCCTGGAGGGGATCGACGGCGATCCGGGCACGGTGGTCGGGCTCTCCCTGCCGCTGCTGCGTCGTCTTCTCGGTGAGCTGGACCTGCGGATCATCGACCTGTGGACGAAGGTCGCGCCGGGCGGCCAGGAGGTCGAGGCGCTGGGTACGGTCCGGTCATGACGACGAAGTCGCTGCCGCTGACCCCGGAACTGCACGCGTACGTGGTGGCCCACGGATCGGCCCCGGACGAGGTGATGCGGGACCTGGTCGAGGAGACCCTCGCCGCGCTGCCCGCCGAGGCGAGGATGCAGGTGGCCCCCGAGCAGGCCGCGTTCCTGACGTTCCTCACCCGGTTGGTGGGGGCGCGGCGGGCGGTGGAGGTGGGCACCTTCACCGGCATGTCCTCGCTGGCGATCGCGCGGGGGCTGGCCGAGGGCGGGCGGTTGACCTGCTTCGACATCTCGGCGGAGTACACGGACGTGGCGCGGCGGTACTGGGCGCGGGCCGGGGTCGACGACCGGATCGAGCTGCGGATCGGGCCAGCCGGGGACACGCTGCGCGAGTTGCCGCACGAGCGGCACCTGGACTTCGCGTTCATCGACGCGGACAAGGTCGGCTACCCGGTCTACTGGGCGGAGCTGGTGCCGCGCATGCGCCCGGGCGGCGTCGTCGCGGTGGACAACACGCTGCGCGGTGGTCGGGTGCTCGCCCCGAGCAACGCCGACGACCGGGCCGTCGCCGCGTTCAACGACGAGGTGATGGCCGACGTCCGGGTGGAACCGGTGCTGCTGCCGATCGCCGACGGGCTGACCCTGGCCCGGGTGCGCTGACGGGCGGGCTTCCGCCCGAACGCTCACCCGCACGGGCGCTGGGCTGCCCCGCCGCGCCCCGATCACGGTGGGGCGCGGCGGGGCAGGCTGTTTGGAGGGGGCCCCTCCTATACCGAAAGCGTTAACAAGGGGCCCTTCCTTGCACCGCGGGCGCGCGGCTCAGCGGACGCTGCGGGCGAACTGGCGGGCGGCCCAGGCGACGCCGGCGGCGGCCAGCACCGCGATGATGCCGAGGCCCTGCCAGACCTTGTCGTTGCCGAGGTCGCCGGCGAACAGGGCCCGGGTGCCGTCGACGGCCCAGGAGAACGGGTTCCACTCGGCGATGCCCTGGAGCCAGCCGGGGGCGAAGGTGAGCGGCAGCAGGATGCCGGAGAGCAGCAGCACCGGCTGGGCGACGGTGTTCATCAGCGGGGCGAGCGCGTCCTCGCTCTTGACCTTGAGCGCGACGCCGTAGGAGACGGCCGAGGTCATCAGCGCGATGAGGGCGAGCATCAGGTACGCCAGCAGCAGGTCGCCGATGAACACGCGCAGCTCGAACAGGAGCGCGAGCACGGTGATGATGACGGCCTGGGCGAGCAGGGACACGACGTCGCGCAGGGACCGGCCGAGCAGCAGCGCGAGCCGGCTGACCGGGGTGACCCGGGACCGTTCGATGACCCCGGCGCGCAGCTCGGCGATCAGGCCGAAGCCCTGGAAGAGGCCGCCGAAGATGGCCAGCAGGACCAGCAGGCCGGGCACGAAGATCTTGTACGCCTCGGCCTGGGTCGGCGCGTTCAGCGCCGGCTTGAGCAGCGGGGCGAAGAGGAGCAGGTACATCACCGGCTGGAAGACTCCGACGAAGACCCAGACCGGGTTGCGGAGCAGGAGCCGCGTCTGGCGTTGGAAGACGAGCCAGGTGTCGCGGGCGAACTTCATGATCGACTCCGGGGAGGTCAGGACTCGCGCAGCGAGCGGCCGGTCTTGGTGAGGAAGACGTCGTCGAGGCTGGGGCGGTGCAGCTCGATGGAGTTGAGCGCGACGCCGGCGTGGTCGAGTCGGCGCAGGACCTGCGGAATGGCGGTCGCCCCCTCGTCGACGGTCAGCCGCAGGCCGCCGCCGTCGACGGTCTCCAGCTTGACGATGTACGGCTCGACGTCGAGCAGTTGGGCGGCCTGCGGGGTGGCGGCGACGTCGAGCCCGACGAGCAGCACCTCGCCGGAGATCTCGTGCTTCAGGCCCGTCGGGGTGCCCTCGGCGACCACCTCGCCGTGGTCCATGATCGCGATCCGGTCGCAGAGCGCGTCGGCCTCGTCGAGGTAGTGCGTGGTGATGAAGACGGTCATCCCCTCGGCGCGCAGCCGGCGGATCTCGTCCCACATGTAGGCGCGGCTCTGCGGGTCGAGGCCGGTGGTCGGCTCGTCGAGAAAGACGATGCGCGGGTCGTGGATGATGCCGAGGGCGATCTCGACGCGGCGGCGCTGGCCGCCGGAGTAGGTCTTGCACTTGCGGTCGGCGTACTCGGTGAGCTGGAAGGCGGCGAGGGCGCGTTCGGCGCGGCGGCGGGCGTCGGCCTTGCCGATGCCGTACATCCGGGCGTGCAGGACCAGTTCCTCGCGGGCGGTGGAGTCGTCCCAGGTGCTGCCGCCCTGGGCGACGTAGCCGATCCGGCGGCGCACCTCGGCGGGGTCGCGCAGCAGGTCGGCCCCGGCGATGGTGGCCTGGCCGCCGTCGGGGGCGATGAGGGTGGCCAGCATCCGCAGGGTGGTGGTCTTGCCGGCGCCGTTCGGGCCGAGGAACCCGAAGATCTCCCCCTCGGCGACGTCCAGGTCGACGCCGCGGACGGCGTCGACGGTCTTGTGCTGTCGACCGGCACGGGAGCGGAACGACTTCCGCAGCCCTCTGGTCTCGATCATCTTTGCTCCTGGTCGTCCTTGGCCGGACGGGCCGGCTTCCCCCCGGGGACGCCACGCCACACGGGTGACCCCGACACTCCCGGCGAGGCTAACGCGATATAGCTTTTATAGTCAACTTTGACTATCGCGGCTCGTCCGCTCCCTCCCCGAGGTGCCAGTCGTCCCGTCCGGCCAGCCCCTCCGGCAGGTACGGCACGCCGGCCTCGATCCGGTCGGCGACCCGCTCGCACCAGTCCGCCTCGGCCTCGCCCTTGGCGATCCACAGCTCGTACGTCCAGCTCACGCCCGCCGGCTTGGAGTCGCGGATCCAGGCCGACGCCATCGAGGCGCGCATGCTCTCCACGCCGGCCCGCAGCACCTGCCCCCGACTGCGCAGCGCGGCCGCCGCCTCCGGCCTGGGCAGCGCCGGCAGGAACGCGAACGCCGCCATGAACGGGTCGTTCGTCTGATGATTGCCCCACCACAGGTCGCGCAGCAGGGTCTCGAACTCGTCGACCCCCTTCGGGGTGATCTCGTACGTCGTCCGGGCCGGCCGGACGCCGACCTGCTCGGTGGCGACCTCGCGCAGCAGTCCCTCCTCGCCGAGCTTGCGCAGCGCGTGGTAGATCGAGCCGGGCTGCACGTTGGCCCACTTGTCGGCGCCCCAACTGAGCAGCTCGCGGCGGACGTCGTAGCCGTGCACCGGCTGCATCCACTTGACCAGGCCGAGAATCATCATCCGAGTGGCAGACACCGGAAAAGCGTATTAGGCAAGTTTGACTATGGGCGGCGGGACAGTGCCGCATCCCACACTGAGCGATCGTTAGGGCCGCGACCTCGGCCGATAAACTCCCCGTCAGTAACATCCCGGGAGGAGCCACCAGGTGCGCAAGGTACTCATCGCCAACCGAGGCGAGATCGCCGTCCGCGTCATCCGCGCCTGCCGCGACGCCGGCCTGGGCAGCGTCGCCGTCTACGCCGACTCCGACCGGGACGCGCTGCACGCCACCCTGGCCGACGAGGCGTACGCCCTGGGCGGCGACACCGCCGCCGAGACGTACCTGCGGATCGACAAGCTGATCGCCATCGCCGCGCAGGCCGGCGCGGACGCCGTCCACCCCGGGTACGGCTTCCTCTCCGAGAACGCCGACTTCGCCCAGGCCGTCCTCGACGCGGGCCTGACCTGGATCGGCCCGACCCCGCAGGCGATCCGCGACCTCGGCGACAAGGTCACCGCCCGGCACATCGCCCAGCGGGCCGGCGCGCCCCTGGTCCCCGGCACCCCGGACCCGGTCGCCGGCCACGACGAGGTGACCGCGTTCGCGGTCGAGCACGGCCTGCCCGTGGCCATCAAGGCCGCCTTCGGCGGCGGCGGTCGCGGCCTCAAGGTGGCCCGCACCCTGGAGGAGATCCCGCACCTGTTCGAGTCGGCCACCCGCGAGGCGGTCGCCGCGTTCGGCCGGGGCGAGTGCTTCGTCGAGCGGTACCTCGACCAGCCCCGGCACGTCGAGGCGCAGGTCCTCGCCGACCAGCACGGCAACGTGATCGTCGTCGGCACCCGGGACTGCTCGCTCCAGCGCCGGCACCAGAAGCTCGTCGAGGAGGCGCCCGCGCCGTTCCTCACCGACGCCCAGCGCGCCCAGATCCACGACAGCGCCAAGGCGATCTGCCGGGAGGCCGGCTACCACGGCGCGGGCACGGTGGAATACCTGGTCGGCGCGGACGGCACGATCTCCTTCCTGGAGGTCAACACCCGCCTCCAGGTCGAGCACCCGGTCACCGAGGAGACCGCCGGCATCGACCTGGTCCGCGAGCAGTTCCGCATCGCCGACGGCGAGCGGCTGCGGCTGACCGAGGACCCGACGCCGCGCGGGCACGCCATCGAGTTCCGGATCAACGGCGAGGACCCGGGCCGCAACTTCCTGCCCGCACCCGGCACGGTCACCGCACTGCGGCTGCCCACCGGCCCCGGCGTCCGGGTGGACGCCGGCATCTCGGCCGGCGACGTGATCGGCGGCAACTTCGACTCGCTGTTGGCCAAGGTGATCGTGACCGGCGAGACCCGCACCGAGGCCCTGGAGCGGGCCCGGCGGGCGCTGGACGAGATGGTCGTCGAGGGGATGGCCACGGCGCTGCCGTTCCACCGCCTCGTGGTCCGCGACCCCGCGTTCACCGCCGCGCCGTTCACCGTGCACACCCGGTGGATCGAGACCGAGTTCGACAACACCGTGCCGCCGTTCACCGCCGTCGCCGGCCCCGCCGAGGGCCCGGCCGAACGCGAGACGGTCGTGGTCGAGGTGGGCGGCAAGCGGCTGGAGGTGACGCTGCCCGCCGGCCTCGGCGCGGGCACGGTCGCCGCCGCGCCCGCCGCGCGGAAGGCGGCCCGCCGGGTCGGCGGGGCCAAGGCCGGCGCGGCGGTCGACGGCGACGCGCTCACCTCGCCGATGCAGGGCACGATCGTGAAGATCGCCGTCGCCGACGGGGACACCGTCGCCGAGGGCGACCTGGTCGTCGTGCTGGAGGCGATGAAGATGGAGCAGCCGCTGCACGCGCACAAGGCGGGCACGGTCAGCGGGCTGTCCGCCGAGGTCGGCGCGGTCATCACCGCCGGCGCCCCCATCTGCACGATCGCCTGAGGCGTAAGGAAGGGCCCCCTGTTAACGCATTCTGTATAGGAAGGGCCCCTTCCTAACGCCCTGCGCGCCGCCGCGCGGCGGGCACCGGGTGGCGTGTGCGCAGGGCTGCGCGGACCCGCACGGGGGTGTTTTCCGTGCCCAGCGCGGGCGGCGGAGCCCGGGTCCGGCGATGATGGCCGGGTGCGGTTCCTTCATGGCGCGGTCCCCGCGCACGACCTGACCTACAACGACGTCTTCATGGCCCCGGCCCGCTCCGAGGTCGGTTCCCGGCTGGACGTCGACCTGGCCACCTCGGACGGCACGGGCACCACCATCCCCCTGGTGGTGGCGAACATGACGGCGGTGGCCGGCCGGCGGATGGCCGAGACCGTCGCCCGGCGCGGCGCGATCGCCGTGATCCCGCAGGACATCCCGATCGACGTGGTGGCCAACGTCGTCGGCTGGGTCAAGCGGCGGCACCTGGTGCACGACACGGCGATCACCCTCGGCCCCACCGACACCGTCGGCGACGCCATCCACCTGCTGCCGAAGCGGTCGCACGGCGCGGTGGTGGTGGTCGACGAGACCGGCCGCCCCCTGGGCGTGGTGACGGAGGCGGACACCCTGGGGGTGGACCGGTTCGCCCAGCTCCGGCACGTGATGTCGACCGAGCTGCACACGGTGCCGGCGGACGCGGACCCGCGTACCGGATTCGACCGGCTCTCGGCGGCCCGACGGCGGCTCGCGCCGGTGGTGGACGGCGACGGCCGCCTCGTCGGGGTGCTGACCCGCAAGGGCGCGCTGCGCGCGACCCTCTACCGGCCGGCGGTGGACGACCGGGGCCGGCTGCGGATCGCGGCGGCCGTCGGCATCAACGGCGACGTCACGGGCAAGGCCGCCGCGCTGCTGGAGGCCGGGGTCGACACCCTGGTGGTGGACACCGCGCACGGGCACCAGGAGCGGATGATGTCCGCACTGCGGGCGGTGCGCAAGCTCGACCCGGGCGTCCCGGTCGCGGCCGGCAACGTCGTCACCGCCGACGGGGTACGCGACCTCGTCGCGGCCGGCGCCGACATCGTGAAGGTGGGCGTCGGACCGGGCGCGATGTGCACCACCCGGATGATGACCGGCGTGGGGCGGCCGCAGTTCTCGGCGGTGCTGGACTGCGCGGCGGCGGCGCGGGAGCTGGGCCGGCACGTCTGGGCCGACGGCGGGGTGCGGCACCCGCGCGACGTGGCGCTGGCGCTCGCCGCCGGCGCGTCGAACGTGATGATCGGCTCCTGGTTCGCCGGCACCTACGAGTCCCCCGGCGACCTGTACGCCGACGCGGACGGCCGGCGGTACAAGGAGAGCTTCGGGATGGCCTCGTCGCGGGCGGTCAGCGCGCGCACGGCCGAGGACGGCGCGTTCGACCGGGCCCGTAAGGCGATCTTCGAGGAGGGCATCTCCTCGGCCCGGATGTACCTCGACCCGGACCGCCCCGGCGTCGAGGACCTGATCGACGAGATCGTCTCCGGGGTGCGCAGCGCGTGCACGTACGCGGGCGCGCGCAGCCTGGCGGAGTTCGCGGAGCGGGCGTTGGTCGGGGTGCAGAGCACGGCCGGCTACACCGAGGGGATGCCCCTCCCGACGAGTTGGTGACCCGCGTTCCTTCCGCCCGCGTGCCCGATCGATTACTTGGCGAGCAGACTGTTGCCGGATGCTAACTTTTACCCATGGAGCACGTTTCGCCCGCCTTGCCGGCGGGCGCTGGCGTGCCGGGGGCCCCGGCGAGCCCGGCGGACGGCGCGACGCCGGGCAACGGGGCTGCGGACCGGCAGCCGGTGGACGGTGGGACGCCGGGCAACGGGGCTGCGGGCCCGCAGGCGGCGGACAGCGAGACGGTGGCGGCCCTGCGCGACGTGCTCCGGGTCGCCGGGGACATCCGCGCCGCGCTGGGCCGGCGGCTGGGCGTCGGGGCGACCGACGCCGCCGCGATCGACCACCTCGTCGCCAGCACGGAGCCGCTCGGCCCCGTGGAGCTGGGCAACCGGCTGGGCATCCGGTCGGCGTCGGCGACCACCCTGGTCGACCGGCTGGTGCAGGCCGGGCACGTGGCGCGCGCCCCGCATCCGCGCGACCGGCGGAGGCTGTGTCTCCAGGTGACCGACCACGCCGCCGCGCAGGTGGTCGAGGCGCTGCGGCCGATGCTCGCCGGGGTGGAGCGGGCGGTCGATCGGCTCTCCCCGGAGCAGGCGGCGGCGACCGCCGCGTTCCTGCGGGAGACGGCCGAGGTGATGCGCGAGTACGCCGACGGCACCCCGGCCGAGCCGACGCAGCGCCGCGCTCCGCGCTGAGCCGGGGCACCGGCACGCTCTGCGCCGGGCCGACGTCAGCGAAGGAGCCGACGTCAACCGACGAGCCACCGGGCCGGCGTCAGTCGAAGAGGCGGCGGATGACCGTGCGGGCGGCGGCTTCCGGGTCCGGGCCGGTGCGGGGCGGCAGCGCGCCGGCCAGCCAGAGGGTCGCGAATCCGTGCACGATCGACCAGGCGGCGAGGGCGTCCGAGTCCTGGTCCGGGGCGGTGGCGTCGCGCGGGAGTGCGGCCACGCCGGCCCGCAGCGCCGCGCCGGCCCGCTCGCGGGCGGCGGCCACCTCGGGGTCGTCGTGCCGGTAGAGCTCCGGGCGGAACATCACCTCGAAGTGGGCCCGGTGCCCGACCGCGAAGCGGACGTACGCGACGCCGGCGTCGAGCAGGTCGCCGGCCCCGCGTAGCGCTGCGGCCAGCAGGTCGAAGCCCTCGACGGCGAGCGCGGTGAGCAGCCCCGCCTTGTCGCCGAAGTGGTGGGCGGGGGCGGCGTGCGAGACCCCGGCCCGGCGGGCCAGGTCGCGCAGGCTCAGGGCCGCCGGCCCGGCCTCGGTGATCGCCTCGACGGCGGCGGCGAGCAGGGTGCGGCGCAGGTCACCGTGATGGTAGCCACGGGGTCCGGTCATGGGCGAAGCCTAACTTGTCATTGACAAGATAGCGAGCCCGGCGCAATCTAGTCAGCGACAAGTTCCCCTGACCGAGGAGGCCTCATGGCACCCCTGATCGCTCTCGTCGCCGGCTTCGCCGCGGCCCGGCTGGCCGGGCTGCTCGGCGTGGCCGCCCTGGACGGCTGGCACCCCGCGCTGCGGGTCGGGCTGGCGACCCTGTTCGCGCTCACCGCGTCCGCCCACTTCACCGCCCGCCGGGCGGACCTGGTCGCCATGGTGCCGCCCCGGCTGCCCCGCCCGGAGCTGCTGGTGACCGTCACCGGCGTCCTGGAACTGGCCGGGGCCGTCGCGCTGCTCGTGCCGGCCACGGCGGGGTGGGCGGCGGCCGGGCTGGGGCTGCTGCTGCTCGCCATGTTCCCGGCCAACGTCTCGGCCGCCCGGCGCGGGCTGACCCTCGCCGGCCGGCCGGTGACCCCGCTCGTTCCTCGCGCGTTGCTCCAGGTGGCCTTCCTCACCGCCGCTGCCGCCATTTCGTTTGGGGCCTGACTATCAGGGAGCTAACATGAGCGCATGGACCTGATCGGGCTGGGGGACGTGCCGCTGGGCCGGCTGTTGGTGACCGCCGGCCACGTCGTCGGCCAGCGGTGGAACCGCTACCTCGCCGAGGAGCACGGTCTGACCCAGGCGGGCATGGTCACCCTGCTGACCCTGGCCCGCCACGGCGAGCTGCCCCTCCGGGCGGTCGCCGAGGCGGGCTTCATCCGCCCGGCCACCCTCACCGGCATCGTCGACACGCTGGAGCGCGACGGCCTGGTCGAGCGGCAGCGCGACGACGCCGACCGGCGCAGCGTGCGGCTCGGCCTCACCCCCGCCGGCCGGGAACGCATCGCCGCGCTCACCACACTCATGCAGTCCGGACGACCGCTGACCTCGGTCGACGCCGATCCGGCGAAGGCGGCCGTGATCCGGCAGTTCCTGCTGGAGGTCATCGGCAGTGGAGAGGAACCAGACATGACGAACCCCGACACGAGACCGGAGACCTCTGCGTGCTGATCCGGCTGCTCCGCGCGTACCTGCGCCCCTATCGCCGGCCGCTGGCGGCGGTGCTGGCGCTCCAGTTCGTCGGCACCATGGCCTCGCTCTACCTGCCGAGCCTCAATGCCGACATCATCGACCAGGGCGTCACCCGGGGCGACACCGGCTACATCATGCGCACCGGCGGCTGGATGCTGCTGGTCAGCCTGGCGCAGATCGCCTGCTCCATCGCCGCGGTCTACCTCGGTGCGCGCACGGCGATGGGCTTCGGCCGGGACGTCCGCGCCGAGATCTTCGCCCACGTCAACCGGTTCTCCGCCCGCGAGGTGGCCCGCTTCGGCGCGCCCTCGCTGATCACCCGCAACACCAACGACGTGCAGCAGGTGCAGATGCTCGTGCTGATGAGCTGCACCGTCCTGGTCGCCGCGCCGATCATGAGCGTCGGCGGGGTGGTGATGGCGCTGCGCGAGGACATCGGGCTGTCCTGGCTGCTGCTGGTCAGCGTCCCGGTGCTGGCGCTCGCGCTCGCGCTCGCCCTGATCATCCGGCGGATGGTGCCCGGGTTCCGGCTGATGCAGACCCGCATCGACGTGGTCAACCGCGTGCTGCGGGAGCAGATCACCGGCATCCGGGTGGTCCGGGCGTTCGTCCGGGAGCCGTACGAGACGGAGCGCTTCGACCGCGCGAACGCCGACCTCACGGCGACCGCCCTGCGCACCGGCCGGCTGACGGCCCTGGTCTTCCCCATCGCCTTGCTGGTGCTCAACGTCTCCAGCATCGCCGTGCTCTGGTTCGGCGCGGCACCCGTCGACGCCGGCCAGGTCCAGGTCGGCGCGCTCACCGCCTTCCTGCAATACCTCATGCAGATCCTGATGGCCGTCATGATGGCGGCCCTCATGATGATGATGATCCCCCGCGCCGCGGTCTGCGCCGAGCGGGTCGTCGAGGTGCTGGACACCGAATCGACGGTCGTCCCCCCGGCCGCGCCGGTGACCGAGGTGCCCAGCCGGGGCTCGCTGGAGCTGCGCGGCGTCCGGTTCCAGTATCCGGGGGCGAGCGCGCCGGTGCTGCACGACATCTCGTTCACGGTGACCGCCGGGCGCACCACGGCCGTCATCGGCAGCACGGGGGCCGGCAAGACCACCCTGCTCACGCTGGTCCCCCGGCTGGTCGACGCCACGGCCGGGGCGGTGCTGGTCGACGGGGTGGACGTGCGCGACCTCGCCCCGGACGAGCTGTGGCGGCGGATCGGGTTGGTGCCGCAGCGGCCGTACCTGTTCAGCGGCACGATCGCCAGCAACCTGCGGTACGGCAACCCGGAGGCCACCGACGCCGAGCTCTGGGCCGCCCTGGAGGTCGCCCAGGCGCGCGACTTCGTCGCCGAGCTGCCCAAGGGGCTGGACGCCCCGATCGCGCAGGGCGGCACCAACGTCTCCGGCGGGCAGCGGCAGCGCCTCGCGATCGCCCGCGCCCTGGTGCGCAAGCCGGAGATCTACCTGTTCGACGACTCGTTCTCGGCGCTCGACCTCGGCACCGACGCCCGGCTGCGGGCGGCGCTGCGGCCGGTCACCAGGGACGCGGCGGTGGTGATCGTGGCCCAGCGGGTCTCCACGATCGTCGACGCCGACCAGATCATCGTGCTTGAGGACGGGGGCATCGTCGGGATGGGCCGGCACGCCGAACTACTGGAGAACTGCCCGACGTACGCGGAGATCGTCGCGTCCCAGCAGACCGCGGAGGTGCCGGCATGACGGCCCTGCCGGACCAGCGGCCCACCGGGGCGACCCGGGCGGAGGCGGCCACGCCGAAACGGTTGCCTCCCGGCCGCCAGCGCGGCGGCCCGCCGTGGATGGGCGCCGGCATGCCGGCCGAGAAGTCGATCAGCTTCGGGCCGTCGGCCCGGCGGCTGCTGCGCCGGTTGCGGCCGCACCGCCTCCAGCTCGTCGCCATCGTCGCCCTCGCGCTGGTCGGCGTCGCGCTCAGCGCGTACGGGCCGAAGGTGCTCGGCCACGCCACCGACCTGATCTTCCGCGGGGTGCTCGGCCGGCAGCTCCCGGCCGGGGCCACCGCCGAGCAGGCCGTCGCGGCGGCCCGCGCGGCCGGCAACGACAACTTCGCCAACATGCTGGCCCGGATGGACGTGGTGCCCGGGGTCGGCATCGACTTCGCCGCCCTGGGCCGGGTGCTGCTGTTCGCCCTCGCCCTCTACGTGGCGGTCAGCGTGCTCATGTGGTGGCAGGGCTGGCTGCTCACCGGGGTGGTGCAGCGCACGGTGCTGCGGCTGCGCGCCGACGTCGAGGACAAGCTGAACCGGCTGCCCCTGCCGTACTTCGACCGGCAGCCCCGGGGCGAGCTGCTCAGCCGGGTCACCAACGACATCGACAACATCTCGCAGACCCTCCAGCAGACGCTGAGCCAGTTGCTCACCTCGCTGCTGACCGTGGTCGGCGTCCTGGCCATGATGTTCTGGATCTCGCCGCTGCTGGCGCTGGTCGCCCTGGTCGCCGTGCCGCTGTCGGTGGTGGTCACCGGCGCGATCGCGAAGCGTTCGCAGCAGCGGTTCATCGACCAGTGGACGCACACCGGCCAGCTGAACGGCCAGATCGAGGAGGCGTTCACCGGGCACGAGCTGGTGAAGGTCTTCGGCCGGCAGCGCGAGGTGGAGGCCGCCTTCACCGCCAAGAACGAGGAGCTGTTCCGGGCCAGCTTCGGCGCCCAGTTCATCTCCGGCATCATCATGCCGGCGATGAACTTCATCGGGAACCTCAGCTACGTCGCGATCGTCGTGGTCGGCGGGCTGCGGGTGGCGTCGGGCACGATGAGCCTCGGCGACGTGCAGGCGTTCATCCAGTACTCGCGGCAGTTCACCCAGCCGCTGACCCAGGTCGCCTCGATGGCCAACCTGTTGCAGTCGGGGATCGCCTCCGCCGAGCGGGTGTTCGCGGTGCTCGACGCCGAGGAGCAGAGCCCCGACCCGGCCGTGCCGGCCCGGGTCGCCGACCCGCACGGCCGCGTCGAGTTCGACCGCGTCTCCTTCCGGTACGAGCCGGACAAGCCGCTGATCACCGACCTGTCGCTGGTCGCCGAGCCGGGGCACACGGTGGCCATCGTCGGGCCCACCGGCGCCGGCAAGACCACCCTGGTCAACCTGGTCATGCGCTTCTACGAGCTGGACGCCGGCCGGATCACCCTCGACGGGGTCGACATCACCACCCTGCGCCGCGACGACCTGCGCGGCCGGATCGGCATGGTCCTCCAGGACACCTGGCTCTTCGGCGGCACGATCCGCGAGAACATCGCGTACGGGCGGCCGGGCGCGAGCGAGGAGGAGATCGTGGCCGCCGCCCAGGCCACGTTCGTGGACCGCTTCGTGCGCAGCCTCCCCGACGGCTACGACACCGTCATCGACTCGGAGGGCAGCAACGTCAGCGCGGGCGAGAAGCAGCTCATCACCATCGCCCGGGCGTTCCTGGCCGAGCCGTCGCTGCTGATCCTCGACGAGGCGACCAGCTCGGTGGACACCCGCACGGAGGTGCTGCTCCAGCGGGCCATGGCGGCGCTGCGCTCCGACCGGACCAGCTTCGTCATCGCCCACCGCCTGTCCACCATCCGCGACGCGCACCTGATCCTGATGATGGAGAACGGCCGCATCGTCGAGCAGGGCACCCACGAGCAGCTGCTGGCGGCGCGGGGCGCGTACTACCGGCTCTACCAGGCCCAGTTCACCCAGCCGGACCCGGTCGCCGCCGGCGAACCGGGACCCAGGCCCGTCGCGGTCCAGGGCTGAGCGTCGTGACATTGGCGGGCCGCCGGCACGGGACCTGCCGGCGGCCCTGGCGGCCCGGACGTCGGGAACGAGGGCCCGACGTGCGGGGCCGCGCCCCGACAACGGTACGCCGCTCGTCACGGACGCGCCGACCGCCTCCACCCGTTCGGGGAGGTTACCGGCCCGCCGGCCGTGTCGGCGGTCACCCGCGGCCGGGGTGGGCTGCGGTGACGTCGGGCAGGCCGGCAGGCTCGGTGCATCCGATCGGCCGGACCCGGCGAGGTGGGAGTCGTGCCTGAGCTGCTGACCAACGTCGCCTCGCCGCTCTGGGCCTATCTGGTCCTGCTCGGCCTGCTGGCGGTCGACGCCTTCGTGCCGGTCGTACCCACGCAGGTCTTGATGATCACCGGCGGCGCGCTCACCGTGTACGGCGGGCTGAGCCTGCCGGTGACCATCGGCGTCGGCGCCCTCGGCGTCTTCGTCGGCGACCTCGCCTGCTACCTGCTGGGCCGGCGCGCGCCGGACCGCCGGCCGGCGACGACCACCGCGCCCGGCCGGGCCCGCCGGATCGCCGGCCGGGTGACCCGGGGGCTGCGCCAACCGGGGCCGCTGGTGATCCTGCTCTGCCGCTTCGTGCCCGGCGGCCGGATGGCCGCCTGCTTCGCCGCCGGCCGCAGCCGGTACCCCTACCGGCTGTTCATCACGTACGAGGCGCTGGCTGCGGCCGGCTGGGCCACCTACGGGACGCTGATCGGGCACCTCGGCGGCACGGCGCTGACCGAGTCGGCGTGGCAGCTGCTGGTGATCGCCGGGGCGGCGGCGGCCGGCTTCGCGGCGGCCGGCTGGGCGATGACCGCCTTCGGCACCCGCCGCGCCCGCCCCGAACCCCCGACCGACTGACCTGGCGCGGGGTGCCGGGAGAGCCGGCTCGGCTACTCCAGCTCGTGGAGCATGAGCTGACGGGCCGCCTCGGTGATCGAGCCCGACAGGCTCGGATAGATGGTGATGGTCTGGGCCAGCTCGTTGACCGTGAGGTTGTTCTCCACCGCCATCGTGATCGGCAGGATCAGCTCGCTGGCCTTCGGGGCCACCACCACGCCGCCGATCACCTGGCCGCTGGCCGGGCGGCAGAACAGCTTCACGAAGCCGTCGGCGAGGTCGTCCATCTTCGCCCGCGCGTTGCCCGACAGCGGCAGCATCACCTGACGGGCCGGGGTCCGGCCCGCGTCCACCTCGTCCTGGGAGACGCCGACGGTGGCCAGCTCCGGGTCGGTGAAGACGTTCGCGGCGACCGTACGCAGCCGCAGCGGCCGGACCGCCTCGCCGAGCGCGTGCCACATCGCGATCCGGCCCTGCATCGCGGCGACGCTGGCCAGCGGCAGCACGCCCGTGCAGTCGCCGGCCGCGTAGACGCCGGGGACGTTGGTGCGCGACACCCGGTCGACGGTGACGTAGCCGCCCCGGGCCAGCTCCACGCCGTATTCCGCGAGGCCGAGGCCCGCGGTGTTGGGGATCGAGCCGACCGCGATGAGCGCGTGCGAGCCCTGCACCAGCCGGCCATCGGCCAGCTCCACCTCCACCCCGTCGGCGGTACGCCGCACGCCCTCGGCGCGGGAGTTGTTGAGGATCGTCATGCCCCGGGACCGGAACACCCGCTCGATCGCCATGGCGGCGTCGGCGTCCTCGTGCGGCATCACCCGGTCCCGGCTGGAGACGAGGGTGACCGGGACCCCCATCGCCAG
Source organism: Micromonospora carbonacea (assembly GCF_014205165.1). NCBI lineage: Bacteria > Bacillati > Actinomycetota > Actinomycetes > Micromonosporales > Micromonosporaceae > Micromonospora > Micromonospora carbonacea. The sequence goes on from NZ_JACHMZ010000001.1 coordinate 5,984,937, forward strand.
GTACGCGCTGGCGAACTCGGCGCCGGTGACGCCGGAGCCGACCACGATCAGGTGCTCGGGCAGCTCGGGCAGGTCGTACACCTGCCGCCAGGTCAGGATGCGCTCGCCGTCGGGCACGGCCGTGGGAAGCTGGCGCGGGGTGGCGCCGGTGGCGACCAGCACGGTCGACGCGTCGATCGAGTGCTTCCCGGAGCCGTCGGCCGGGGTGACGACGACGCGGTGGGTGTGGCCCAGCATGTCCTCGCCGAGCCGGGCCGTGCCGGCGACGAAGGTGACGCCGGCCTTGACCAGCTTCGCGTGGATGTCGGCGGACTGGGCCAGGGCGAGCCGCTTGACCCGCTCGTGCACGGTCCGCGCGTCGACGGTGACCGCCTCCAGCCCGTCGGAGTGCACCCCGAACTCCTCGGTGTCCCGGTATCCGGTGACCACCTCGGAGCTGGCGATGAACGTCTTCGACGGTACGCAGTCGGACAGCACGCACGCGCCGCCGGCCCCCTCGGCCTCCACCACGGTGACATCGGCGTCCAACTGGGCGGCGACCAGGGCCGCCTCGTACCCGGCCGGCCCACCGCCGATGATCACGATCTGGCTCACAGCTGTCGCCCCTCGTCCATGCTCACAGTGACTTTCTTCTCCCCGACACGTCCGACACGCACCGTCGTATTCTCCCCCACCCGTCCGCCGGGCTATCGTCATCGCCGTGCGTCATTACGCCGCCTACGGCTCAAACCTGGATCCCGCCCGGATGCGCGCCTACTGCCCGCACTCCCCGATGGTCGGCGTCGGCTGGCTGGAGGGCTGGCGGCTCACCTTCGCCGGCGAGGGTGTGATCGGCTGGGAGGGCGCGGTCAGCACCGTCGTCGAGTCCCCCGGCGACCGGGTGTTCGTGGCGCTCTACGACATCCACCCCTACGACGCCGCCCAGCTCGACGAGATCGAGGGGGTGACCTCCGGGACGTACCGGAAGCTGCACGTCCGGGTCTCCACCCTCGACGGGGACGTGACCGCCTGGGTCTACGTCTTCGACGGCTACGAGGGCGGCCTGCCGACGGCCTGGTACCTGTCGGAGATCGCCAACGCCGCCGAGAAGGCGGGCGCGCCCGACGACTACGTCAGCGAGCTGCGGTCCCGCCCCACCGGCACCGCGTCGGCATAGCGCGTCTCCCACGCCTCCAAGTCTGCTCTGTCCCGGATCGGGCCGCACGGCGGCCCGGCACCGGGTCGCCTGGCCCACACCGCCGGGCCGCCCGTCACCCGGCGGCGGCGGGCCCGTCACACAGCGGCGGGGTTCCTGCCCGGGGGCGGCCGGTTCCCGTCACGCGGCGGCGGCGGGGACAGTGCGCTCGTACATGTCGGCCCAGTGCTGCTCACGCAGCCCCACGGAGTGGTAGAGCGTCGCCGGGGAGGTCGGGTTGGCCAGGTCCACGCCGAGGCCGGCGCGCCGCCGCCCCTTGGCCGCGTAGACCGCGAAGGCCCGCCGCAGCAGCGCGGCCCCCACGCCGCGCCGCCGGTGCGCCGGCAGCACCGACAGGGTGCGCACCCAGCCCATGTCCTGCGCCAACGCCTGGTCGGACGACTGCAACGCGCCGGCCGGCTCACCGTCGACCTCGGCGACGAACCACTCGTCCCAGGTCCTGGCGTACGCGGGCAGGTGCTCGCGCCACTGGTCGTACCCGACCGGCTCGTAGTCCAGGGTGTCCCGGAACGCCGTGTCGAAGATCCGGTGGAACAGCCGCAGGTCCGCCTCGTCGTCGGCGCGCAGCGGACGGACCGTCACCCCCGGCGGCAGCGGCGGCTCGGCGGGCAGGTCGGCCAGCTCCCGGCTCATCCGCAGATACCGCTTCACCAGGGTGAACCCGGCCCCGGCCAGCTCGGCCGCCCACCGGGTCTCCGGCCGGTACGCCGAGACGCGGACGGTCAGCGCGGGCAGGCCCCGCTCGGCGGCCCGCTCGGCGACCCGGTCCAGCATCCGGGCGAGCAGCGGGGCGCGGACCGCCGCGCCGTGCTCCGGGTCGACGAGGACGTCGACGAACTCCCGGCCGACCCCGGTCGGGTTGTCCACCAGGGACCAGGCGACGAGCCGCCCCTGCGGGTCGCTGACCAGCCAGGAGTCGCGCGCCGGGTCGAAGTGGGGTGCCGTCAGCGCGGCCTCGACGTCCTCGGCGTCGAAGTCCGGGTGGCCGATCGAGAAGGTGTCGGCGGCGTGCACGACCGCGAGGATCGCGGGTACGTCGTCGAGGGTGGGGCGGCGTGCCGCCCAGCCGGCGGGAAGGGTCACGGGGCGATCCTGGCAGCCACCCCGGGGCCCACGCCCCCCATTTTCTCTCCCCCGGCTCCCCCTGACGCGTCGACGCCGGGCCTCGCCCGCCGCGCCTCATCCCGCCGCATCCGCCGCGCCGCGCTCGGCGTGGTGAGAAGGGGACCGTTCTCTACCTCAGGCGTTAGGAAGGGGCCCTTCCTTGCACCTGGGTGTGTACGGCGGTCAGCAGGTCGAGCAGTTCGACGCCCTCGGCCGGGGTGAGGGCCCGGAAGCCGACCGACATCAGGCGGTCGGTCACCGCGTCGGCCCACAGCCGGCGGCGCACCAGGGACCCGACCGGGGGATACGGCGGCGGCCAGCCGCAGGCGAGCGCGGCGGACTCCCCCTCCGGGCCGGTCAGCATCGCCTCCAGCGGCGTCAGCCCGGCGGCCCGCGACGCCAGCAGGCACGCCCCGACGACGTGTTCCCGGAGCAGCAGCAGCCCGACGGCGGCGCGGGCGGCGGGTGAGTCGGCCGGCGGCGGCATGGCCCGCCAGGCGGCGAAGAGCGGCATCGCGCTGGCATCGGCCGCGTCGACCACCCGGTGCAGCAGCGTCGCCAGCCGGGTCGCCCCGGTCACGGCGGTCAGGTGCTCGGTGCCCCACCGGCAGCACTCGGCCAGGTATGCCGCCGCCACCTCCGGCGGGCGGAGCACCCGGACGGCGGCGTCCCACCCGTCGGCGACGGCGTCGGGGGCGACGAAGCCGAGGGCGGCGGTCACCGTGGCGGCCCGGACGTCGCCCAGCGCCCCGGCCCGACCGGCGACGTGGAAGGCCCACCCGGGGATGCCGAGCCGGCCGGCCCGGCGCAGGGTGGCCGGGCAGCGGGTGAACGCCGCCCCGAGCCCCAGCACCAACGGCTTGCTCGCGGCGGCGACCTGCTCCGGCGTCATCGGGTTCAGTCTGCCCCGCCGGGGCCCTCCGCCGCAGCCCCGTCCTCGGCGTCCACCGCCTCGATCGCGCCCTCGACCTCGCCGGTGCGGCGGCGGGCGGCGGTGACGGCCCGCTCCGCCGCCCGGCGGGCCAGCTTCCGGCGGCTCAGTTCCTGTTCGGCCCGGGCGCGCCGCCGTTCCAGCTCGGCCAGCGCGCGTTCGATGCCGGCCAGTTCCTCGCCGCCGTCGTGCTCGGCCTCCGCCGCGCCGGCCAGCTCCGCCTCGGCCCGCTCCTGATCGGCACGTGCCCGCGTCAGTTCCCGCTCCAGCGCCCGGCGCTGCCGGGCCCGCTCGGCCCGCTCGGCCTCCCGGGTGGCACGGGCGGCGTCCCGCCCGGCACGGCCGGCCTTCCGAGCGGCACGCCCGGCGTGGTCGTCCTCGCGGGCGGCGTGGTCCGCCTCGCGGGCGGCCTGGTCGGCGTGATCGGCGCGGCCGGCCTTCCGGTCGGCCTGATCGGCGCGGCCGGTGCGCTCGGCACGACCCGTCCTCCGGTCGGCGGCGCGCCGCCCGGGGCCGGCGGTCGGGCCGGCGGGTGGCGGCTCCTCTCCGCCGGTGACCAGGCGGAGCTGGGGGCGGGGCACCTCGCCGAAGCCGGCGTAGCTGGCGGCCCGCAGCAGCCGGCCGGAACGCACCTGCCCGGCCACCTCCGCGTCGGAGAGCGCGGCGTTCAGGGTCGCCTCCACCTCGCCCAGCGGCAGCTTCCCGGCCGGCTGGCCGGCGTCGGCGGCCAGCCGGCGGGCCTCGGCGACCAGCGCGGCGACCGCCGCCCGCCGCTGGCCGGAGAGCTCCCGCAGCCGGGGGCCGCGCAGGTCGCGCTGGGCGGCGCGCAGCGCCTCGGCGAGCTGGGTCAGGTCGGCCACCAGCTCGGGGCGGCGCAGGGCGAGCAGGTTGACCAGCCAGGCGGCCACGGTGGGCCGGCGCAGCCGGGCGATCTCGCGGGCCGTGGCCGGGTCGCCGGCGCGCCGGGCCTCGGCGACGGCGGCGTCGCGGGTGGCGACGAACGCCTCCGGCGGCTCGGTGTAGAGCCGCCGGAGGAGATCCTGCGGGAGCGGCATCGCTCAGGCGTCGAGCCGGCTGCCCGGCTCGAGGCGCTGGTAGTCGGTGCCGGAGAGGGCGGCGTACTGGCGGTCGAGGACGGCGAGCCCGTTGTCGTTGAGCAGCCCGTCGTGCAGGGCGAAGGCGCGCCGCGGGGCGACCGCGCGGATGAAGTCGACGACCTCGGAGAACTTCGACCAGGGGGCGTGGACCGGCGCGAAGAGCGTGTCCACCTGGACGTCCCCGGGTGCCACCAGCGAGTCGCCGGGGTGGTAGACGACGTCGTCGAGCAGGTATCCGAGGTTGTCCACGACCGGGATGTCGGGGTGGATGACGGCGTGCCGGCCGCCGTAGGCGCGTACCGGCACGCCCGCCGCCGTGAACGACTGGCCGGGCGCGACCGGCTCCAGGGCCTCGGCCACGTCGCCGAGGACGCCGGCGAGCGAGGCCGGGCCGTGGATGCGCAGCGGCCGGCGGTCGAGCTGCCGGGTGAGCGCCGCGACGTCCACGTGGTCGGGGTGCTCGTGGGTGATCAGCACCGCGTCCGCCCCGTCCAGCGCCGCCGGGTCGCTGAAGACGCCGGGGTCGACCACCAGCACCCCGCCGTCGTGTTCGACCCTCAGACAGGAGTGGGCGTACTTGGTGAGCTGCATCGTGACTCCTCGATTGATCGAATCGTGATGTCCCTGAGCGCAGTCTGCCGGAACCGGCCCGGTGCCGCGCCGCGTCTGACGTATCGCCCGACGGGGGGCGCAGACGATCGGAGCTGTTGATGGACGGACACGATAGACGCAGGTGGTGGGCCGCGGTGGGCCTGGTGGCGCTGCTGGCGGTCGGCGGGTGCAGCGCCGACGGCGGCGACGGCGGCGCGCAGGACTCGGCGGCCGTCGCGCCGCAGCAGGAGGCCCCGGCCGGCGGGGCGAAGGCGGGGCCGGGGGCCGACGCCGGTGGGGCGCGCTCCGGCGCGGGGGGCGGGTCGCCGGACCTGCGGGTCGACCAGCGGTCGATCATCTACACCGGAACCATGCGGGTACGGGTGGACGACGTGGACGCCGCCGCCCGGTCGGCCGTCACGGCGGTCACCGGCGTCGGCGGCTTCGTCGGCGGCGACGAGCGCAGCAGCGGGGGAACCGCCAACGCCCGGGCGGAGCTGCAACTGCGGGTGCCGGCGGAGCGGTTCACGGCCGTGCTGGAGGAGTTGGCGCGGCTCGGCCGGCAGGAGCAGCGGGCGATCCGCACGGAGGACGTGACCGAGGAGACCGTGGACCTCGACGCGCGGATCGCCACCCAGCGGGCCCGGGTCGAGAGCGGCCGCAAGCTGCTGGCGCGGGCCACCTCGATCGGCGACCTGGTGACGCTGGAGAGCGAGGTGGCCCGCCGGGAGGCCGACCTCGCCTCACTGGAGGCGAAGAAGCGCCGCCTGGCCGACCTGACGGCGCTCTCCACCATCACCGTCACCTTCGTGGGGCCGGAGGCGGACGTCCGGGACCCGGAGCCCGACACCGGCTTCCTGGTCGGCCTGCGCGGCGGCTGGACGGCCTTCGTCGCCTCGCTCGGCGTGCTGCTCACGGTGCTCGGGGCGCTGCTGCCGTTCGCGGTGGCCATCGGCGTGCCGGTGGCCGTGCTGCTGACGGTGCTGAGGCGGCGTCGGCGACGGACGCCGACGCCGCCCGTCAGCGCGCCGCCGCCAGTGCCCGCAGCGCGGTCTGCACCATGACCCGGACGCCGACCGCGATGGCCCGCTCGTCGACGTCGAACGAGGCGCGGTGCAGGTCGACGTTCGGGCCGGCGCGGCCGACGCCGAGCCGGGCCAGCGCGCCGGGGACGTGCTCCAGATACCAGCTGAAGTCCTCGCCGCCCATGCTCTGCGGGGTCTCGGCGACCCCGTCGGGGCCGAGCGCCGCGTGGGTCGCCGCGGTCAGCACCTGGATCGCCCTGGCGTCGTTGGTGACCGGGGGCCGGCCGCGCAGGTATTCCAGGTCGACGGTGGCGCCGGTGGGCGCGATGACGTCCCGCACCACCTGAGCGACGATCTTGGGGGCCTCGTCCCAGGTGTCGCGGTCCATCACCCGCAGGGTGCCGGACGCGGTCGCCTCGGACGGGATCACGTTGTACCGGGTGCCGGCCGAGGCGTGGCCGAACACCAGCAGCAGCCCGCTGTTGGCCGGCACCCGGCGGCTGACCAGGGCGGGCACCTCGGTGACCAGCCGGCCGAGCGCGTCGACCAGGTCGACGGTCAGGTGCGGGCGGGCCGTGTGCCCGCCCGGGCCGGTGAGCCGCACGGTGACGTTGTCGGCGGCGGCGGTGATCGGGCCGACCCGCAGGCCGACCTTGCCGACGGGCTGGTTGGGGTCGCAGTGCAGCGCGAAGATCTGCACGACGTCGTCGAGGCCGCCGGCCTCGATGACCTCCAGCGAGCCGCAGGGCAGGATCTCCTCGGCCGGCTGGAAGATCAGCCGGACCCGGCCGTCCAGCTCGCCGAGGTCGGCGAGCTGGGCCAGCAGCATGCCGACGCCGAGCAGCACGGTGGTGTGCACGTCGTGGCCGCAGGCGTGGCAGACGCCGTCCTTCGTGGACCGGTAGGGCACGTCCTTGACGTCGGTCAGGGGCAGCGCGTCGATGTCGGCGCGCAGCGCGACCACCGGGCCGTCGGGGCGGCCGTCGATGTCGCAGATGACCCCGTTGCCCTTCGGCAGCAGGCGGGGACGCAGGCCGGCGAGGGACATCTCGCGGGCGATCAGGGCCGCCGTCTCGAACTCCTCGCCGGAAAGCTCCGGGTGGGAGTGGATGTGCCGGCGGGTGGCGACGAGGCCGGGCATCCGGAGGGCGAGCATATGGTCGAGCTCGAAGGGCAAAGGCTGCGACCCGGACGGCGACTCCGGCCAGGCCGACGACGCCAGGTGGCTGCCGTTGGGCAGCGTCAACGCACTCGTCACGTCGAAATCTCGATCACTAGGAATGGATGGATCTTCGGGGATGACAGCCGCCAGCCTAGACCTTCGACGGTGACTCTGTGCAACATCATTCCCGTAGTGATCGGACCGCGCAGCGTCACGAAAGCCCTGGTGGGAGGGCTCCATAATCTGCGGGACAGCAGGTAGATCGCGGTTGAACGCCGTCATCTGCCCCACACCTCCTACAACCCGTAACCGACTCGGCGGTCACGAAATCACCCTCGATCCGGGGCCGTCGCTACCGAATTGTCGCATTAGTCGCTTCGGCTCACCGCCGCTCAGACAACTAACCGACCGCACTCGGCGGCCGGGCGACTCCCGACGGTGACACGACGGGCCGGCGTGCTCTCACACACGCTGTCCGTCCCGTTCACCCGGACGGGTTACCCACGGCCCCGGGCGGACACACACCGGGGCCGCCCCGGTTGGGCTCACACCGGCGACCCTAGACCCGCCCGGTTACGCTTTGCGACCCCTCAACCGACGGATCAGGGGTGGGTCAGAACCGGTCGCTGGGGCGGTAGGTGCCCCAGACCTGGCGCAGGGTGCCGCAGACCTCGCCGACCGTGGCCCGCGACCGCAGCGCCTCCTTCATCGGATGCAGCACGTTGGCCGTGCCCTCGGCGGCGGCGCGCAGCTCGCCCAGCGCCCGCTCGACGGCGGCGTCGTCCCGCTCGACCCGCAGCTTCGCCAGCCGCTCGGCCTGGGCCGCCTCGATCGTCGGGTCCACCCGCAGCGGCTCGTACGGCTCGTCGGCGTCGACCGTGAACCGGTTGAGCCCCACCACCACCCGCTCGCCCGAGTCGATCTCCTGGGCGATCCGGTACGCCGACTGCTCGATCTCCCGCTTCTGGAAGCCCGCCTCGATGGCGTCGACCACCGAGCCGTGGTCGGCCACCCGCTCCATCAGCTCCACCGCGGCCGCCTCGATCTCGGCGGTCATCGCCTCCACCACGTACGACCCGGCGAACGGGTCGACGGTGGCGGTCAGGTCCGTCTCGTACGCGAGGACCTGCTGGGTGCGCAGCGCCAGCCGGGCGGCCTTCTCGGTGGGCAGCGCGATGGCCTCGTCGAAGCTGTTCGTGTGCAGCGACTGGGTGCCGCCGAGCACCGCGCCGAGCCCCTGGATCGCCACCCGGACCAGGTTCACCTCGGGCTGCTGGGCGGTGAGCTGCACGCCTGCCGTCTGGGTGTGGAACCGCAGCATCATCGACTTCGGGTTCTTCGCGCCGAACTCGTCGCGCATCAGCCGGGCCCAGATCCGCCGGGCGGCGCGGAACTTCGCGACCTCCTCCAGCAGGGTGGTGCGGGCGACGAAGAAGAACGACAGCCGGGGCGCGAAGTCGTCCACGGCCAGCCCGGCGGCGAGCGCCGCCCGGACGTACTCGATGCCGTTGGCCAGGGTGAACGCGATCTCCTGCGCGGGCGTCGCGCCGGCCTCGGCCATGTGGTAGCCGGAGATGGAGATCGTGTTCCACTTCGGCACCTCCGCCCGGCAGTAGGCGAACGTGTCGGCGACCAGCCGCAGCGACGGCTTCGGCGGGAAGATGTACGTCCCCCGGGCGATGTACTCCTTCAGGATGTCGTTCTGGATGGTGCCGTTGAGCGCCGTGCCCGGCACCCCGGCCTCCTCGGCGACGAGCTGGTAGAGCAGGAGCAGCACCGACCCCGGCGCGTTGATCGTCATCGAGGTGGAGACCTTGTCCAGCGGGATGCCGGCGAACAGCAGCCGCATGTCCTCGATCGAGTCGATGGCGACCCCGACCTTGCCGACCTCGCCGTGGGCGATCGGGTCGTCCGAGTCGTACCCCATCTGGGTGGGCAGGTCGAACGCGACGGACAGGCCCATGGTGCCGGCGCGCAGGAGCTGGTGGTAGCGCGCGTTGCTCTCGGTGGCGGTGCCGAAACCGGCGTACTGTCGCATCGTCCACGGCCGGGAGGTGTACATGGTGGAGTAGACCCCACGGGTGTACGGGAACTCCCCCGGCCCGCCCAGCCGGTCGGGCAGGTCCTCCGGCAGGTCCGCCTGGGTGTAGACGCCCTTGATCGGGAAGCCGGACTCGCTCGACCGCGGTTCGCTCATCCCCGGATGGTAGGACGTGCCGCCGCGCCGGAGGGTGAGGGATTCCGCACACCGGACCCCTGTCTTTCCCGGCGCCCTCGAGGGGTGAACACCTGGCCACGTAGGGTCCGGTTCGGTAAACGTCCGTCGCGTCGGGTTTCGCATCGGGCGTCGGAACCAGCAAGATAGGGGTGTTGTGTCCCAGCCCCCTCGATTTCCCCCGGTGGCTTTTCTGTGACTCAGATCCCGACGTGGAGCGGCGGACCAGTCAGCCCACCCCACGGACGTGCGGCAGCCGGCACCACCATCGGTGACCGATACTCGCTCCGGTCCGCGGTGGGCAACGGCGGCATGGGCACGGTCTGGCGTGCCACAGACACGCTGTTGCGGCGCGACGTGGCGGTGAAGGAGGTCGTCCTCCCGCCGGGCCTGGCCCCGAGCGACCGCGACGCCATGTACGAACGCACGCTGCGCGAGGCCCGCGCGGCGGCGGCCATCCAGCACCCGGCCGTCGTCCAGGTCTACGACGTGGTCACCGAGGGTGGCCGCCCCTGGATCGTGATGGAGCTGCTGGACGCCCGCAGCCTCGCCGACATGGTGATCGAGGACGGGCCCGTGGCCCCCCGCGCGGTCGCCAAGATCGGCATCGCCCTGCTCGGCGCGCTGGAGGTGGCCCACGCGAGCGGGGTGCTGCACCGCGACGTCAAGCCGGCCAACGTGCTGATCTGCACCGACGGCCGGTGCGTGCTCACCGACTTCGGCGTGGCCAAGCTCCCCACCGACGTGCAGCTAACCACACCGGGGATGGTGCTCGGCTCGCCGCACTTCATCTCGCCCGAGCGGGCCATGGGCCAGGACTTCGGGCCGCCGAGCGACCTGTTCTCCCTCGGCGTGACCCTCTACACGGCGGTGGAGGGCCGGCCCCCGTTCGACAAGGGCGACCCGATCGAGACCATGCACGCCGTGGTCGAGGACCCGCCGGCCACGCCGCAGCGCAGTGGCCCGCTGACCCGGGTGCTGATGGGGCTGCTGGAGAAGGACCCGGCCCGCCGCCTCGACGTGCACACCTCCCGCGCGATGCTGCGCGAGCTGCTCGCCGGCCCGCTGACCAGCACCGCCACCGCGGTCAACTCGGTCACCGACCCGTACGCGGTGGTGCCGGTCAAGCCGCGCCCGCCCGTCGTCGCGCCGCCGCCCGCCGAGGAGCCGAAGCCCAGCGGGCAGATCGGCGGCCGGGCGATGCTCGCCCCCGGCGAGTCGCTGACCGACCGGCTGGCCGAGCTGCGCCGGGGCGAGAAGGGCAAGAAGAAGACCGCCGCCGCCGCGAGCGCCGCCGCGCTGGACGACACCAGCGCCGACGCGCTCGCCGGCCCGCTGCACACCCCCACCGGGGCGATGACCGCGCCGCCCCCGCCGCCGGCCGGCCGCACGTACGGCGGCTCGGCGGAGGCGACCCAGCGGGTCGACGCGGGCAACGCCGCGCCGGAGGCCACCCAGCGGATGACGTACGGCGGCCCCGCCGACGCCACCCAGCGCGTGCCCCAGGGCGGCTCGCCCGACGCGACGCAGCGGGTCTCCGGCTTCGGCGGCGGTGCGGCCGACGCCACCCAGCAGGTGCCCGGCTTCGGCGGCGGCTCGCCCGACGCGACGCAGCAGGTGCCGTTCGGGCCCCGGCCGGAGGCGACGCAGCGGGTCACCTACGGCAGCCAGCCCGACGCCACCCAGCCGGTCCCCGGCTTCGGCGGCTCCCCCGACGCCACCCAGCGCGTCGGCGGCGGAGCATACGGCGGCGGCCAGTGGTCGGTGCCCGGCACCGGCCAGCCGTGGACCGCACCGGCCGCCGGCGCGCCCGCCCCGGCCACCGGCGGCGGCGCAGGCGGCCGCCTCGTCGCCACCGTCAAGGGCTGGCCGCGCAAGGTGCAGCTCGCCGCGGCGGGCGGCCTCGCCGTGCTGCTGCTGGTCGCCGTGTTCGCCTTCACCGGCGGCGACGACCCGGAGTCGCCGGCCACCCCGCAGGGGCAGCCGAGCGCGGGCGCGCCCGCCGGGCCCGGGGTGGAGATGCAGGAGCAGTCGGCCAAGGGCGTCACCGTGCAGGTGCCGAAGGGCTGGGAGCGCCGCAGCGCCGACGGGGCCGTGTGGGTCGACTACGTCGACCCGGAGGACAACGGCCGCAAGGTGCGCATCCTCTCCGAACGGTGGAGCACCTCGTCGATGCGCTGGGCCGAGTCCGCCGCGAACGGCCTGCGCAGCCGGTCGGCCTCCTGCCAGAAGCCGTACAACCAGGTGTCGATGACCGAGCAGGAGCTCGACGGCAAGGCGGCGGCGGAGTTCGAATACACGTGCGGCGAGGGCGACACCAAGCGGCACGGCGTGTGGCGCGGGGTGGTGCACGAGGGCAAGGTCTACTCGTTCTACCTCTCCTCGACCGACGCCCGGTTCGCCGAGAGCAAGCCGATCTTCGATCAGATGGTGGCGTCGTTCAAGCTCGGCGGCGGGAGCAACTGACCCCGGCCGGGCGACCCGACGGCGGTCGGCTCGGGCCGGCGCGACACCGGCCCGGCCGGGCCGACGCGACGTGGTGATCCGCCGCCGTGCTATCAAGAGCCATGGCGGCGGAACCCACTGACCTTGACGAGACGCGCGACCGCGACGGCGCGCGCGGCCTCGACGACCTTCGCGACCAGGCCCGGCGGTGGCTCGACGACGACCCCGATCCGGCCACCCGCGACGAGCTCCAGGCCGTGCTCGACGAGCTGCCGGCGAGCGCGCCCGAGCTGGCCGACCGGTTCGCCGGGCCGCTGACCTTCGGCACCGCCGGGCTGCGCGGCCCGCTGCGCGCCGGCCCCAACGGGATGAACCTGGCCGTCGTCACCCAGGCCGCGGCCGGGCTCGTCGCCTGGCTCGCCGCCCAGGACGCCACCGGCCCGCTGGTCATCGGGTACGACGCCCGGCACGGCTCGCGGGAGTTCGCCGAGCGCACCGCCCAGGTCGCCACCGGCGCGGGCCGCGCCGCGCTGCTGCTGCCCCGCCCGCTGCCCACCCCCGTGCTCGCGTACGCGGTGCGGCAGCTCGACGCGGCGGCCGGCGTGATGGTGACCGCCAGCCACAACCCGCCGCAGGACAACGGCTACAAGGTCTACCTCGGCGCGCAGCTCGGCGGCGAGCTGGGCGCGGGGGCGCAGATCGTGCCGCCCGCCGACGCCGGCATCGAGGCCGCCATCCGGGCGGTCGGCCCCCTCGCCGACGTGCCGCTGGGCCCGGCCGGGCAGGTCGTCGGCGACGACGTCGTCGTCTCGTACGTCGACCGGGCCGCCGCCGTGGTCGACCCGGCGGGGGCCCGGCGGCTGAAGGTGGCGTACACGCCGCTGCACGGCGTCGGCGCGGCCGTGCTGACCGCGGCCTTCGCCCGCGCCGGCTTCGGCATCCCCGGCGTGGTGCCCGAGCAGGCGGTGCCGGACCCGGACTTCCCGACCGTCAGCTTCCCCAACCCGGAGGAGCCGGGGGCGATCGACCGCCTCGTCGGCCTCGCCCGGCGCACCGACGCGGACCTGGCCATCGCCAACGACCCCGACGCGGACCGCTGCGCGGTGGCCGTCCGCGATCCCGCCACGACGGGCGCGGCGGGCGTCGCCGGCCCGGGCGCGAACGGATCCGGTGGCTGGCGGATGCTGCGCGGCGACGAGGTGGGCGTGCTGCTCGCCGACCACCTCATGCGCCGGGGCGTGCAGGGCCTCTACGCCACCACCATCGTGTCGTCCTCCCTGCTGCGGGCCATGTGCGCCGCCCGGGGCCTGCCCTACGACGAGACGCTCACCGGGTTCAAGTGGATCGTCCGGGCCGGCGGCGGCTCCGCCCCGCTCGTCTACGGCTACGAGGAGGCGCTGGGCTACTGCGTCGCCCCGGACCACGTCCGCGACAAGGACGGCATCACCGCCGCGCTGACCGTCGCCGAGCTGGCCGCCGGCCTGAAGGCGCAGGGGCGCACCCTCACCGACCGGCTCGACGAGCTGGCCGCCGAGTTCGGCGTGCACCACACCGACCAGCTCTCCGTGCGGGTCGACGACCTGCGGATCATCGCCGACACGATGGCCCGGGTGCGGGCGGCCACCCCGACGACGCTGCTCGGGCAGCCGGTGACCGAGGCGCGGGACCTGCTCCCCGAGGCGGACGTGGTGATCCTGCGCAACGAGGCGGCCCGGGTGGTGATCCGCCCGTCGGGCACCGAGCCGAAGCTGAAGGCGTACCTGGAGGTGGTGGAGCCGGTCGCGGACGACGACGTGCCAGCGGCCCGCAGCCGCGCGGCGGCGGCGCTGGCGGCCCTCCGCACGGAAATCGCCGCCCTGGTGTAAGGAAGGGCCCCCTATTAACGCCTACGGTATAGAAGGGTTCCCTTCTTACCTCTGAGACGGCGGGAGACGGCCGGACAGCCGACCATTCTCGAATGGGTTCGGCCTGGCGCGGCGCGTGTTCGACGGGGGCGGAGGGGCGTCGCGGGCGGTGTGCCCGTGCCGCCCCGCGGGGCCCGCTGGCTGCGCGGATCACGGCGGCGGGCAGCGCCGGCACCGAGACCGCACACACCAACCCGGCGTGATCCCTTGCTTACCAACGGTTCGACTCACTAGCATCGGCGCATCAGCTCCCACCATTTCCCGACGCCTTTGGCATTCAATTTCTTCGACGTTGCGAATGCGGTGTCCGGGTGTTGCATCTCCGGCGGAAAGGTATTGCACGGTGCGTGAAACACACGGCTCGACCGTGCCGCGACGGCAACTCGGCAGGCTGCTCACTCAGCTCCGCGAGAGCGCCCACGTCAGCATCGACGCGGCGGCCGGCGAGCTGGACTGCTCGCGGCAGAAGCTCTGGCGGATCGAGCGCGGCCTCACCTCGGCCAAGACGCCCGACGTGCGGATGCTCTGCGAGCTCTACCAGGCGACGCCCGACCAGGCGCGCGTGCTGCTCGGGCTCGCCGAGGTGAGCCGGGCGGAGGGATGGTGGCACGCCCACGGCAGCTCCGTGCCGTCGTGGTTCTCGCTCTACGTCGGCCTGGAGAACGCCGCGAGCGGCATCCGGCACTACAACGCCGAGCTGGTGCCGGGGCTGTTGCAGACCCCCGGCTACGCCACGGCGCTGTTCCGGCACAACCGGCCCGAGCTGGGCGAGGAGGAGCGCAAGAAGGCGGTCGGCTTCCGGCTCCAGCGGCAGGGGCTGCTGGCCCGTCGGCTGCCCCCGGCCCCCGAGCTGACGGTGATCCTCAGCGAGGCGGTGCTGCGCCGACCGGTGCCGGGCCGGGCGGTGATGGCCGACCAGCTCCGGCACCTGCTGGCCGTCGGCCAGCGGCACAACATCACCGTCCGGGTGCTGCCGCTGGCCGCCGGGCCGCCGTTGGCCGCCGAGGCCGGCACGTTCGTGCTGCTCGACTTCCCGCTCTCGGCGCTCGGCGCGCCGACCGAGCCGCCGACCGTCTACGTCGAGGGGCTCACCGGCGCGCTCTACCTCGACCAGCCGGCGGAGATCGCCGCGTACGAACGGGTCTGGTCCGGCCTGGATTCCCTTGCCCTCGGCGAGGGACAATCAGCGGAGCTGATCGATGCCATCCGGGGAGAGTGCTATGAGTGACCTGACCGACGCCCGCTGGCGCACCAGCACCCGCAGCGGCACCAACGGCGGCGACTGCGTCGAGGTCGCCGACAACCTCGCCGGCATCGTCGGCATCCGCGACAGCAAGGACCCGGGCGGGCCGGCCCTCACCGTCCCGCCCACCGCCTGGTCCGCCTTCGTCGCCGGGGTCAAGGCCGACCGCCTCGCTCCCTGACGGTCCCTCGCCCCTCGGGAGGCCGCCCCAGGCGCGCCGGCTCACGGGTCGTCGCCCCTGGAGCCGCCTCAGGGCCGCCGTTTCAGGGGTCGCCGCCCCAGGGCCGCCCGCTGTTCCAGGGACCCGCCGCCCTAACGCCGCCGACTGAGGGGCCGCCGCTTCAGCGGTCGCCGCCTCAGGCGCGCTTGCCGAGGGCGGCGTCGACCGCCTGACCCAGGGCGGTGACGACCAGGGCCACCGAGGGGCGCACCACCGAGTCGTCCAGGCTGACGGTGCCGGAGAAGCCGGCCCCGCCCGCGATCTCCTCCAGCCGCCGCCGGGCGTCGACGGCGGCGTCGC
Organism: Micromonospora carbonacea; assembly: GCF_014205165.1. Classification (NCBI taxonomy): domain Bacteria; kingdom Bacillati; phylum Actinomycetota; class Actinomycetes; order Micromonosporales; family Micromonosporaceae; genus Micromonospora; species Micromonospora carbonacea. The sequence goes on from NZ_JACHMZ010000001.1 coordinate 6,000,369, forward strand.
CGGTCAGGCCGAGCGCCGGCTCCATCCGCAGCACGGCGACCAGGGTGGCCAGCGCCGCCGTCGCCTCGTCGGGGAGCTGCCCGCCGGCCAGCGCCTCGGCGAGCCGCCGCCGGGTGTCCTCCTCCACCGTGGCGTCCGCCGTCGGGTAGCGGTGCACGTGGATGAAGCCCAGCTCCGTCTCCTCGACGTCGCGCACCACGCCTTGGGCGACCAGGGTCGCCAGGATCCGGTCGCGCAGGCCGTGCCGCAGCCGCTGCACCCACGACGACGGGCTGTGCGGGGTGTCGGCGGCCATCCGGCCCAGGACCTCGTCGAGGATCGGCTCGCCGGTGGGCGCGGGGTCCGTGACCACCAAATTCCCGTCGGCGTACGCGACCCGGCCGGCGAGGGCCAGCTCGATCAGCACGGCGGCGGCCATCCCGAGGTCGAGGCTGATCCGCGGCATGGTCGCCTTGCCGGATTCATCGTCGTACGCGAGGAGCAGCAACTCCTCGGCCAGCGCAACACCAGTCATGGCCCGAGACGGTAGCGCCTGAGCGCACCCCCGCGCGCCCCAACTCGCCCCGACGAGCGCACCCGCCTGACGAGCCGGCTCGACCCGCGCCTCCCGCCCGGGTGAGAAGGGGACCCTTCTATACCGTAAGCGTTAATAGGGGGCCCTTCCTTAGCACGTCAGAAGCGGGGCATGCCGCCGAACTGGCGGTCGCCCGCGTCGCCGAGGCCCGGGACGATGAACATCTTGTCGTTGAGACCCTCGTCGATCGAGGCGGTGACCAGGCGCAGCGGCAGACCGGACTCCTCCAGCCGCCGGATGCCGACGGGCGCGGCGAGCACGCAGAGCACGGTGATGTCGGTGCAGCCCCGGTCGGCGAGCAGCCGACAGCAGTGCTCCAGGGAGCCGCCGGTGGCGAGCATCGGGTCGAGGACGAGGACGGGCAGGCCGGCGAGGTCGCGGGGCAGCGACTCCATGTAGGCGCGCGGCTCGTACGTGTCCTCGTCGCGGGCGAGGCCGACGAAGCCCATGGACGACTCGGGGAGCAGGCCGAGCGCGGCGTCGGCCATGCCGAGGCCGGCCCGCAGCACGGGCACGAGCAGCGGCGGGTTGGCCAGCCGGGTGCCCTCGGCACCGGTGACGGGGGTCTGCACCGGGTACTTCTCGACGGGGAAGGAGCGGGCGGCCTCGTACACGAGCATGGTGGTCAGCTCGTGCAGCGCGGCCCGGAAGGAGGAGGAGTCGGTGCGCGCGTCCCGCATGGCGGTCAGCCGCGACTGGGCGAGCGGGTGATCGATGACGTGTACGTCCACGATCGGTCAACCTACCGAACGGTCGGGTCCCGGGACACGGGGAGCGACGCCGCTCACCCGGCCCGCACGGCGATCCTGGACGGTTGCCGTCACGACGGAGCGACAACTGTCAAGGTCCGCCGGTGGCCGGGCACCGCCCACCGGTGCCGCGTGACCAAGATCACGCGACGCGCGGGTGCGTAGACTTCCGGGCATGACGGCGACAGCGACGTCGGCCCGGTCGGATCTCTCCGAGCTGGGACGATCCGAGACCGCTCTGCGGACCTTCCTGCACGGCCTGCCGGGCGTGGACCAGGTCGGCGCGGAGCAGCGGGCGGCCCAGCTCGGCACCCGCTCCATCAAGACCACGGCCAAGGCCCAGGCGATCGACCTGGCCATCCGGATGGTCGACCTGACCACCCTCGAAGGGGCGGACACCCCCGGCAAGGTGCGGGCGCTCGCGGCCAAGGCGCTGCGCCCCGACCCGGCCGACCCGTCCTGCCCGCACGTCGGCGCGGTCTGCGTCTACCCCGCGATGGTGCCGCACGTGGCCGAGGTGCTGCGGGGCAGCGGCGTGCACCTGGCCAGCGTGGCGACCGCCTTCCCGTCGGGCCAGGCCCCGCTGGAGGTCAAGCTCGCCGACACCCGGGCGGCCGTGGCGGCCGGCGCGGACGAGATCGACATGGTGATCAACCGGGGCGCGTTCCTGGCCGGGCGCTACCAGGAGGTCTACGACGAGATCAAGGCGGTCAAGGAGGCCTGCGGCTCTGCCGATGGCGGTCGCCAGGGGCGACCGGCAGCCCACCTCAAGGTGATCCTGGAGACCGGCGAGCTGGCCACCTACGACAACGTGCGCCGGGCGTCCTGGCTGGCGATGCTGGCCGGCGGCGACTTCATCAAGACCTCCACGGGCAAGGTGCCGGTCGCGGCGACCCTGCCGGTGACCCTGGTGATGCTGGAGGCGGTCCGCGACTTCCGCGCCGCCACCGGGCGGCAGGTCGGCGTGAAGCCGGCCGGCGGGATCAAGACCACCAAGGACGCGATCAAGTACCTGGTCCTGGTCAACGAGACCGTCGGCGGCGACTGGCTGGACCCGGACTGGTTCCGGTTCGGCGCGTCCAGCCTGCTCAACGACCTGCTCATGCAGCGCACCAAGCTGACGACCGGCGTCTACTCCGGTCCCGACTACTTCACCCTGGACTGAGCGTGATCTTCGAATACGCCCCCGCGCCCGAGTCGCGCGCGATCGTCGACCTCAGGCCGTCCTACGGCCTGTTCATCGACGGCGAGTTCGTCGCCGGCGAGGACCTCCACAAGACGGTCAACCCGGCCACCGAGGAGGTGCTCGCCGAGGTCGTCTGGGCCGGCGGGGCCGAGGTGGACCGCGCGGTCCGCGCCGCCCGCACCGCGTACGAGAAGGTGTGGGGCCCGATGCCGGGCCGGGACCGGGCCAAGTACCTGTTCCGGATCGCCCGGCTCATCCAGGAGCGCTCCCGCGAGCTGGCCGTGCTGGAGTCCCTCGACAACGGCAAGCCGATCCGGGAGTCCCGGGACGTCGACCTGCCGCTGGTCGCCGCGCACTTCTTCTACTACGCGGGCTGGGCCGACAAGCTGTCCCACGCCGGGTTCGGCCCCGACCCGAAGGCGCTGGGCGTGGCCGCGCAGGTCATCCCGTGGAACTTCCCGCTGCTCATGCTGGCCTGGAAGATCGCCCCGGCGCTGGCCGCCGGCAACACGGTGGTGCTGAAGCCGGCGGAGACCACCCCGCTGACCGCGCTGCTGTTCGCCGAGATCTGCCAGCAGGCCGACCTGCCGGCCGGCGTGGTCAACATCGTCACCGGCGCGGGCGACACCGGCCGGGCGCTGGTGGAGCACCCGGGCGTGGACAAGGTCGCGTTCACCGGCTCGACCGAGGTGGGCAAGGCCATCGCCCGGTCCGTCGCGGGCACCCGCAAGAAGGTGACCCTGGAGCTGGGCGGCAAGGCCGCGAACATCGTCTTCGACGACGCGCCGGTCGACCAGGCGGTCGAGGGGATCGTCAACGGCATCTTCTTCAACCAGGGGCACGTGTGCTGCGCCGGGTCGCGGCTGCTGGTGCAGGAGTCGGTCGCCGAGCAGGTGCTGGAGTCGCTGAAGCGCCGGATGGCGCTGCTGCGGGTCGGCGACCCGCTGGACAAGAACACCGACATCGGCGCGATCAACTCGGCCGAGCAGCTCGCCCGCATCCGCGAGCTGTCCGACGCGGGCGCGGCCGAGGGGGCGCAGCGCTGGTCGCCGCCGTGCGAGCTGCCCGAGCGCGGGTTCTGGTTCGCGCCGACGATCTTCACGGGGGTCACCCAGGCGCACCGGGTCGCCCGGGAGGAGATCTTCGGCCCGGTGCTGTCCGTGCTGACGTTCCGCACCCCGGCCGAGGCCGTCGAGAAGGCCAACAACACGCCGTACGGGCTGTCGGCCGGGATCTGGACCGACAAGGGTTCCCGGATCCTGTGGCTGGCCGACCGGCTGCGCGCCGGGGTGGTGTGGGCCAACACGTTCAACAAGTTCGACCCGACCTCGCCGTTCGGGGGCTACAAGGAGTCGGGCTACGGTCGCGAGGGCGGCCGGCACGGGCTGGAGGGGTACCTCGATGTCTGAGCGGGTCGCGGTGCGCAAGACGTACAAGCTCTTCATCGGCGGGAAGTTCCCGCGCAGCGAGTCGGGACGGTCGTATCTCGTGCAGGACTCCAACGTGTCGCTGGCCTCCCGCAAGGACGCCCGGGACGCCGTCGTCGCCGCCCGCGCCGCCGTGCAGGGGTGGGCCGGGGCGACCGCGTACAACCGGGGTCAGATCCTCTACCGGGTCGCCGAGATGCTGGAGGGCCGCCGCGAGCAGTTCGTGGCCCTGGGCGTGCCGGGCGACGAGGTCGACGCGGCGATCGACCGCTGGGTCTGGTACGCGGGCTGGGCCGACAAGCTCCCCCAGGTCTACGGCGGCGCGAACCCGGTCGCCGGGCCGTACTTCAACCTGTCCGCGCCCGAGCCGACGGGCGTGGTGGCCGTGGTGGCCCCGGCGGCCCCGGCGCTGCTCGGCCTGGTCAGCGTGATCGCCCCGGCGATCGTCACCGGCAACACGGTGGTGGCGGCGGCCTCCCCGACCGAGCCGCTGGCGGCGGTGACCCTGGCCGAGGTGCTGGCCACCTCCGACCTGCCGGGCGGGGTGGTGAACGTCCTCACCGGCGCGCTCACCGAGACCGTGCCGACGCTGGCCGCGCACATGGACGTCAACGCGATCGACCTGACCGGGGTGGCCGACGCGGCGCTCGCCGCCGAGCTGGAGGTCAAGGCGGCGGAGAACCTGAAGCGGGTGCTCCGGCCGGCCGCGGCCGACCACGACTGGCACGCCGACCCGGGCGTCACGCGGATGACGGCGCTGCTGGAGACGAAGACGGTGTGGCATCCCAAGGGGGTCTAGCTTGTGGGGTTTTCGGGGGGAGCCCACCCGCTCCGGGCGGTCAGGCTTGATCCCTCCGCGGGCGGGCTCCCCCCGAAAACCTGACCTGGGCCGAGCCGCGTGAGGGTTACGGCTCACGTGTGCTGCCGTGGGACGGGTCTACTACGGGGGGTAGGATTCATGCGTGACGCGGCTGGGTGATCTTGAGCGGGCGGTGATGGACGTGCTGTGGGACACCGTCCCGGGCACGTCGGACGGGGCGACCGTGCGCGAGGTCGCCGAGGCCCTCGACGGCCGCGAGCTGGCGTACACCACGGTGATGACCGTGCTGGACCGGCTCGCCGGCAAGGGCATGGTGCGCCGCCAGCGGGAGGGGCGGGCCTGGCGCTACCAGGCCGCGGCCAGCCGCGAGGCGCACATCGCCCAGCTCATGCTCGACGCCCTGGACCTCGGCGGCAGCCGGGACGCCGCGCTGGTGCGCTTCGCCCGGTCGGTGACCGGCACCGAGGCCGAGGTGCTGCGCGCCGCCCTCGGCGCCGAGGCGGCCGCCCCGCCGGCCGAGCGCGCCGGGGCGGGACCGCTGGCCGACCGGGTCGACGCCCCCCGGGCCGACCGAGCCGGGCAGCCCGCCCTCGCCGACGAGGCGACGGACCGGTAGGGCCGGCGTCATGGCGTACGCCGTGCACTTCGCCGGGGCGGTCCTGGCCTGCTACCTGACGGCGCAGGTCCTGGCGGCGTCGACCTGGACGTGGCGGGCCCCCCGGGTGGCGATCGTCTGCTGGCAGGCGGTCGGGCTGGCGCTGGGGCTCTCCGCGATGGGCCTGCCGATGGCGCTCGGCGTGGCCCCGTACGACCGGCCCACCGGAGGCGCGCTGCTCGCCCTGGCCGACGACCTGGCCCACGGCACCCTGCCGGCCGGGCTCGGCGCGGTCCACCTCGGCCTCGTCGGGGTCGGCTTCGGCATCGGGGCGGTGCTGCTCGCCACGACGGTACGCAGCGTGCACGCCACCGTCCGGGCCCAGCGGCGGCACCGGGACCTGCTCGCCCTGGTGGCCCGGCGGGACCCGGAGGTGCCCGGGGCGCTGGTACTGGACCACCCGGGCGCGGCGGCCTACTGCCTGCCGGGCGTGCGGCCCCGGGTGGTGGTCAGCGCCGGGGCGCTGAGCATGCTCGACCGGGCCGAGTTGGCGGCGGTGCTGACCCACGAGCGGGCGCACGCGCAGGAGCGGCACGACCTCGTGCTGCTGCCGTTCACCGCGCTGTGCCGGGCGCTGCCCTGGTTCCGCTGGGTGCGCGACGCGCACGAGCGGGTCGCGCTGCTGGTCGAGATGCGCGCCGACGACAAGGCCCGCGAGGTGCACGCCGAGGCGCCCCTGGCGGGGGCGCTGCGCCGGTTCGCGGCGGCCGGCCACCGGATCACCCCGGCCGGCACGCTCGGGCTCGGCGACCGGGACCTGGACGTACGCGTCCAGCGGCTGCTGGTCGCCGACCGGCCACCCCGGCTGCTCGGGGCCGCCGCGCTGACCGTGGCGGCCAACCTGGTCGCGCTGCCGGTCTCCCTCTTCCTGAGCTGAATCCCCGCTTCCGTTGATCATGTCGGCGAGCAGCGGCAGATCATGTCGGCGGGCTGGCGGGATCCGGCGGCCGGGACACCGCCACGACGCCGACATGATCAACGACCTCCTGGCGCTGCCGCTCCTGCCGGCCCTACTAGGCTTCCAGGCGATGTGCTGGTGGGTGTTCCGGGGACGGACCGACGGCAGGACACCGGTGTACCGGTGAACCGCCGTCCCTTCGACCCGCGTCTGCTGCGTCGGGTCCCCGCGGCCCGACGCGACCTCGCCGTGCTCGCGGTCCTCGGCGGGCTGACGGCGCTGCTGGTCGTGGGGCAGGCCACCGCCCTGGCCACGGTGCTGGCCAGCGCGCTCGACGGGCGGCTGGCCCGGCCGGCGCTCGCCGGGTTCCTGGCCGCCGTGGCCGGCCGGGCGCTGGTCGCCTGGGCGCAGGGCACGGTGGCGGCGCGGGCCGCCGCGACGGTCAAGGCCGCGCTGCGGGCCGACCTGCTCGCCGCCGTCGGCCGGCACGGGCCCGGCTGGGTCGCCGGGCAGCGGGCCGGGCAACTCGCCACGCTGGCCGGGCGCGGGCTGGACGCCCTGGACGCGTACTTCACCGGCTACCTGCCGCAGCTCGTGCTCAGCGTCACCGTGCCGGTGGCCGTGCTGGCCCGGATCACCTTCGCCGACTGGGGCTCGGCCGTCATCATCGCGCTGACCCTGCCGCTGATCCCGGTCTTCGGCGCGCTGCTCGGCTGGCAGGCGCAGGCCGCCACCGAGCGGCAGTGGCGGCGGCTGTCGACGCTGGGCGGGCACTTCCTCGACATGGTCGCCGGGCTGCCCACGCTGCGCGCGTTCGGCCGGGCCCACAGCCAGGTCGAGGTGGTCCGCCGGATGGCCGACGGGCACCGGGCCGCGACGATGCGGACGCTGCGGATCGCATTCCTGTCCGCGCTGGTGCTGGAGCTGGTCGCCACGCTGTCGGTGGCGCTGGTGGCGGTGCCGGTCGGCATCCGGCTGCTCGGCGGCGGGATCACGCTCGCCACCGCGCTGCTGGTGCTGCTGCTCACCCCGGAGGCGTACCTCCCGCTGCGGGCGGCCGGCAGCCGGTTCCACGCCAGCATGGAGGGGCTCACCGCGCTGGACGAGGCGCTGACCCTCTCCGCCACCGACCCGGGCGCCCCCGCCGGGCCTACGGCCGCCGCGACGCCCGCCGGGGCGCGGCCCGCCCCCGACGGGCGCGGCGAGATCCGGTTCGAGGGCGTGACCGTCGCGTACGAGCGGACCGTGGCGCTGCGGGACGTCACGCTGACGATCCGGCCCGGCGAGCGGATCGCGATCGTCGGGCCGAGCGGGGCGGGCAAGAGCACCCTGCTCAACCTGCTGCTCGGCTTCGTCGCCCCGACGTCCGGGCGGGTCACCGTCGGCGGCGTCGACCTGGCCGCCGCCGACCGCGACGGCTGGCGGCGTCAGGTCGCCTGGGTGCCGCAGCGGGCCCACCTCTTCGCCGCACCGCTCGCCGACAACATCCGGCTCGGCGCTCCCGGCACGCCCGCCGCCGCGCTCGCCGACGCGGTCACCGACGCCGCGCTGGACGAGGTGGTCGCCGCCCTGCCCGACGGGCTCGACACCGTGCTCGGCGAGCGCGGGCACGGCCTGTCCAGCGGCCAGCGGCAGCGGGTCGCGCTGGCGCGGGCGTTCCTGCGGGACGCGCCGGTGGTGCTGCTGGACGAGCCGACCGCGCGGCTGGACACCGCCAGCGAGGCCGGGGTGCTGGCCGCCACCCGTCGGCTCGTCGCCGGGCGGACCGCCCTGCTGGTGGCCCACCGCCCGGCGCTGCTCGCCGACGCCGACCGGATCCTGCGGATCGACGACGGACGGGTCACGGAGCTGACCCCCGGCGCAACGGCTCCCGGCCCGGCGGCTCCCGGTGCGGCAGTTCCCGGCGCAACGGCTCCCGGCCCAGCAGCGCCCGGCGCAGCAGCGCCCGGCCCAGCAGTTCCCGACTCGGCGGCTTCCGGCCCAGCGGCTTGCGGTCCCGGCGCGGGGGTGGCCGCCGCGCCGGCCGGAGAGGAGGCGGCCCGATGAGCACCGGCGGGGAGGCCCGGGCCGCCGAGCGGGCCGTGCTGCGGCTGGCCCGGCCGTACCTGGGCCGGCTGGTCGGCGCGGGGCTGCTCGCCGCCGCCACCGAGTTCGCCGGGTTGGCCCTGATGGCCACCGCCACCTGGCTGCTGATGAGCGCCGCCGGCCGGCCGCCGCTGGACCGGCTCACCGTGGCCATCGTCGCGGTGCGGGCGCTGGCGATCAGCCGGGGCGTGTTCCGCTACACCGAGCGACTCGCCGGCCACGACGCCGTGCTGCGGATGATCACCGACGTCCGGGCCGGGGTCTTCGCCGCCCTGGCCGCCCGGCGCGACGCCGCCCGGCAACGCACCGGGGACGCGCTGAGCCGGCTCGTGTCCGACGTGGAGGCCGTGCAGGACCTGCTGCTGCGGGTGCTCGTCCCGGGGGCCGCCGCCGCGACGGTCGGCGTGCTGGCCGTGGCCGGGGCCGCCGTCGTGTCGCTCCCCGCCGCCGGGGTGCTGGCGCTGGGCCTGCTCGTCGCCGGGGTGGCCCTGCCGCTCGCGGCCACCGCGCTGACCCGGCACGCCGCCGACCAGGTGGCTCCGCTGCGCGGCGCGCTCGCCACGGACGCCGTGGACCTCACCCACGGCGCGGCCGACCTGGCCGCGTTCGGGGCGACCGGGCACGCGCTGGCCGCCGCCGACGACCGGGCCCGCCGGCTGGCCCGGCTGGAACGGCGGCTCGCCGCGACCGGCTTCGCCGTGGACGCCGCCGGGGTGCTGATCGCCGGGGCGACCGCCGGCGCGGTGGTGGTCACCGCGCTGCGCGGCGGCGTCGGCGGGGTGCTGGTCGGCGTGCTCGCGGTGGGTTCGCTGGCCGCCGTCGAGGTGGCGCTCGCACTGGTCGGGGCCGCCCGGCAGCGCACCCAGCTGCGGGCCGGCCTGGTCCGGGTGGCCGCCCTGCTGACCGCCCCGGAGACCGGCGGAGCCGGCGGTGCGGGCACCGGCGGGACCGGAGCCACGGCCGGCGGAGCGGGCACCGGCGGGAGCGGGGCCCGCACCGGGGACGGCGGGGCCGCTCCGGCCGCCGGTGCCACCGCCACCGCCGTCGGCCCGGCCCCGCACGACGTGCGCTTCGACGAGGTCACCGTGCGGTACCGGGCCGGTGCCGCCCCGGCCCTCGACCGGTTCACCCTCGACCTGCCGGCCGGCCGCCGGATCGCCGTGGTCGGGCCGAGCGGCGCCGGCAAGAGCACCCTCGCCGCCGTCCTCACCGGCACGGTGCACCCGGCGGAGGGCCGGGTCACCCTCGACGGGGCCGACCTGTCGGCGTACCCGGAAGAGGAGGTGCCCCGGGCCGTCGGCGGCCTGCTCGCCGAGGCGTACGTCTTCCACGCCACGGTCCGGGAGAACCTGCTGCTCGGTCGGCCCGCCGCCGACGAGGCGGCGCTGACCGCCGCGACCCGGGCGGCCGGGCTGCTGGACTGGGTACGCGCCCAACCGGCCGGCTGGGACACGGTGGTCGGCGAGGAGGGCGGTCAGCTCTCCGGCGGCCAGCGGCAGCGTCTCGCGCTGGCCCGGGCGCTGCTCGCCGCGCCCGGGGTGCTGGTGCTCGACGAGCCGACCGAAGGGCTCGACCCGGCCGCCGCCGACGCGGTGCTCGCCTCGGCGCTCGCGGCGACCCCCGCCGGGCACTCGGTGCTGCTGATCAGCCACCGGCTCAGCGGGCTCGCCGGCCTCGACGAGATCGTGGTGCTCGACGCCGGCCGGGTGGTCCAGCGCGGCCGGCACGACGAGCTGGTCGCCGCGCCGGGCTGGTACCGGGACCAGTGGCTGCTCCAGGAGGCGGCCGAGCGCGGTTACCTGGCGCTGACGCCCCGCCCCTGAGCCGGCTCCGGGATTCCCCGGGCGCGCCGCCCGCCGGCCGGGCCGGCACAGGCTCCGTCGGAGCAGACCCCGGGCGCGGCCGCGTTCCACGGGCGACGGAAGCCGGAGGCTCCCTGACGCGCCGGCGTCCCGCGCGCCCGTTCGTCACCCATCGCAACCGGGACCGCCCGACGCGCCCACGTCCGCTCCCTCCTTTGTTCTGCACCCGAATACGCAACGGTTGACGCAGGGTGACCACGCGCCGGACCCGAACCGGCGCACCCGGTTCCCATCCGCGCAGCCGGCCAGGCGTTGCGCGGATGGTGCAGAGCAAAGGGGTGGACAAGTCATCCCGGTCGAGTCCATCGACCGTCACGCAGAGCAAGCCATGTCCTCTCGACGACAGCTGCCGCCGACCGTCACCAAGAGTGACCGGGGCGCAGCGGGTGGGGGCGCGGGGCAGGCACGGGGGATGGCGGGACAGGTCGGGCCCGCAGCAGCGGGGGTGTCGCCGCGAAACTGCCGACGGTTTCGCGGGACTTCCGCCAGCCGGCCCGCTCCCCGGCGAGAGCACGGCGGTCGCGCGGGGACCCGCCCATAGGCACCTGCCACTTGTGAGCCACGCGGACCGGCACCGGGGTGCGGGCACCGGCCTCCCGGAGTCGCACACTAGGGTATGTGCCCAGAGTCACTCGGCGGCCGGAGACGCCGCCGGGTGGGCAGCCCGAAGCACACGGAGGTCAGCGTGGCCCGCCAGTCGCCCCAACGGCCCGACGCCGACGAGCCCGAGCTCGACGAGACCGACGGCACCCTCGACGAGGTCGAGGAGGACGCCGAGCGCCCGTCGGCGCGCGAAGCCGACCGCGCGCTCTGGGACGAGCTGCGGATCGACCCGGTCGAGATCGCCCTGCCCGCTGGCACCGGCTTCACGCTGCGGGCGTACCGACCGGCACGGGAGCTGACCCCGACCGACGTCGCCGAGCGCGACCAGGACGACCCGTTCCTGGCCCGCAGGCAGGCGGTCGAGACCGACGACGAGGACGACGACGAGGTCGTCATCCTCGACGAGGAGCTGGCCGCCGAGTTCGCCGAGGCCGACGCCGAGGAGGCCGAGGAGGCGGACGGGAAGTCCCGCCGCCGCAAGCCGACCGCCGACGGCGGCGTCAGCGACACCGCAGACGGCGACGCCGACGCCGAGGCGACGGAGGAACCGGACGACGCCGAGGACGAGGACGAGGCGGGCGACGAGGAGGTGCCGGTCTTCCTCAGCCACCGGGGCAAGTTGCTGCTGTTCAAGACGCCCGAGTCGCTCGTCAGCTTCGTCAGGTCCGGCGCGCCCAACGACATGTCTCAACTGGACAGCTGGAATGAACTGTCCGAACGGGTGGAACCGGCCGACATCGTCCCGCTCGACGAGGACACCTACGAGCTCGACCTGGTCGTGGAGAACCTGCGGGGCGGGCACGACACCTGGGACTCGACCCTGCTGATCGAGGCCGGCGAGGTGGCCCGGGACATCGCGTACGCGCTGCGGCTGCCCGCGGTGCTGGACATGCTCTCCGCCGGCTCCAGCCTCGACGACCTGGACGAAGCCCTGCGGGCCACCGCAAACGGCGGGATCGGGGGCTTCCTCGGTCGGCGTCGGCTCAAGAAGATCGGCGCGCAGACGGCGAGTCTCGGGTGGCGCACCATTGTCGGCAAGATCTCTGCGGTCGTGGACTGGCGCGACTGACGCGTTCCAGGGAGCATCAGTCTCTGGCAGAGAAAGACCTCAGTCCCGGGAGGAGGACGACGCCGTGGCGCTCGTGCGCGTGTACTGCGGTCTGGCCTCGGCGGATCCGGCCGACCGACCGGCCTCGGCCGGTTCGACGCTGACGTCCGCTGTGGTCGACGACGCAGGTCGGCTGCTCCATGTCTGCGAGATCGGCGACGACCCGGCCGGCTACGCCCAGCTGGTCGCGCTGCTCGTGGAGCGGTCGGGCGGGCCGAGCGGGGCCGCGATCGCCGCCGACAGCGACGACCACACGGTCACCTCGCTGCTGAGCGCCGCCGGGCGTCCCCTGGCCATCGCGGACGACGACTCCGTCGACGACTTCGCCGAGCGGTTCGCCGACGACGACTCGCTGGAGGAGATGCAGTCCCCGCCGGCCGAGCGCCGGGCGGTCGGGCTGGCCCGGGCCCTCCAGGCAGGCGCGCTGTCGGCGGTCACGCTGCCGGCGCCCCGGGACCTCGCCGGCTACAAGCAGGTCCTCTCGGCGCACGCCGCGCTCGCCAGCGGCCGGCACTCCGCCGCCGTGGCGCTGCGCGAGGTGCTGCGGGAGCTCTACCCGGCCGCCCTGCGCGCGTACCCGGACCCGGCCGAGCCGGTCGCCCTGGCCGTGCTGGACGCCCTGCCCGAGCCCGGCATGCTGGGCGGGACGATCGCCCGGGGTCGAGAGGTGTCGGTGGCGGCGGACGCCATCGCCGCCCACCTCGCGGCCGACGGGGTGGCCGACGAAGGCAAGATCAACGATGCGGTGACCGCGCTGCGGGTCGCCATCGCCGAGACCCCGCGCCGCGCGGCGGTCAGCCGGGCGCTCACCTCCGCCGTGGCGGAGACCGTCCGCCAAGCGGTCGCCTCGGTGCGGGCGTGCGACGCGGGCTGCGAGGCCCTGGTCGGCGCGCTCGACGCCCGGGTCACCACCCCCGCGCCGCCGTCGGGTCGCCGGGCCGCCGCCCGCCGGGGCGAGCCGATCGCCGAGCTCCCCGGCTCCGGCCTGCGTGCGCTGCGGCCCACCGAGCCCGAGCCCGTCGCCGGGCGGCGCAGCCGGCCCGAGCCGGTGCCCGGCAGCGGCCTGCCCGCCCAGCCCCGCCCGCTCGGCCCGCCGCCGGTCGCGCCGGAGCCCGTCGCCCCGCCGCCGGTCGCCCCGCGCCCGGTCGTCCCGGCCGCCTCGGCCACCCCGCCCGTCTCCGGCCCGCCGTCGGCCGAGCCGCGCCGCCTGATCGACGGCCCACCGTCGCCGGAGCCGCGCCGCCTGATCGACGGCCCGCCGTCGCCGGAGCCGCGCCGTCTGATCGACGGCCCGCCCGGTTCCGCGCCCGAGCCGCGTCGCCTGATCGACGGTCCGACCAACCGGCCGGTCTCCGCCCCGCCGCCCCCGCCGCCGGGCATCACCCCGATCGCGCCGAGCCAGCGCGAGCGCGGATCCGTGCCGCCGGCCGAGGCCGGTGAGCCGTTCCGGCCCACGCTGACCACGGCCGCGATCCAGAACGCGCGGGCCGAGCGGCAGCGCACCATCATCCCGCCCCGGCCCAAGACGACGGGCGAGTCCGCGCCGCCACCCACCGGTGGCTTCAGCGCCACCGACCTGAGCGTCCCGCTGCCGGCTCCGCGTCCCGGCCAGGAGTCGGCGCCCCCCGGCTCGCGGGCGAACTGGCCGCTGGTCAACAACCCCGAGGACCCCGCCGACAGCTCACCGAACAACCCGGTCGTACGCCCCTTCGAGGAGCGGGCGAAGCGGCAGATCGACGCGCCGACCGAGGTGGTTCCGGCGGCCGAGGGCCGGGTCACCCCGCCGTGGCTCGCCGACGACCTGCCCCAGGAGCCGCCGATGCTGCGGCTGGTCGAGCCGCCGCCGCTGGCCGACCGGGCGCTGCGGGAGGGGTCGGGCCCGGCTGCGGACCCGCGCCTGGAGCCCCCGCCGCTGCGGTTGGTCGACCGCGGCGAGGCGTCCCGCGCCGACCGTCCCGCCCCGGAGCCCCGCCCCGAGCGGCCGGCGATGGAGCACCGGTCCCCGCTCGCCCAGCGCGGCCCGGCGGAGCAGCGGCCCGCCATGGAGCACCGCTCGGCCCCGCCCCAGCCGCCCCGGTCCGCCCCCATGGAGCGGCGCACCCCGCCGGTCTCCGACGAGGGGGACGGCGACCTGCTGATCTTCGCCGCCGCCAAGTCGGCCTGGTTCGTCGGTCACGACGACGAGGCCGACCTGGACTGGTCGAGCACCGCCGACACCGGGTGGCAGGCCGCCGAGCAGGCCGCCCGCCCGGCGGTGGGTGCCGAGACCAAGGCCGGGCTGCCCAAGCGGGTGCCGCAGGCCAACCTGGTGCCCGGCTCGCCCCTGCGCGAGGAGCGTCCCCTGCGGATAGTCCGCGACGCGGCCAGCCTCGCCGAGAACACCACCGGCTACTTCCGGGGCTGGCGTCGCGGGCAGGAGATCGGCGGCTTCGCCGTCGGCGGCCGACCGGGCCGTGAGGCGGCCGGCGGCTGGGACTTCACCCGGGACACCGGCGACCGCGACGACGACCGGGAATACGAGTACCGCTCCGCCGGCTACCGCTCCTGACCATCCCGCCGGGGCGGCACGGCCGCCCCGGCTCCGCGTGGAGCGGGTCACCGGGGCGGGCCGGCGTACGCGGCCCCACGGCGGCGGAGAGCTCCCGGGTGGACCTCCCGGATACCCCTGCGGCGGCCTGACGTCCCTCAGGGGCGGCGAGAGCGTCCCCTAGGGAGGGTGACGGCAGCCGGGGGCGCATCATGGGGGGCGCAGGGCCACGGGTTCCGGCGCGGGCGCTCCCGACCCAGCCGGGCCTGTGCCGGCCGACGGCGGCGTGCAGGCGCCCGCCACCAACGGCAACGGGTCGCGGCCCGGCCCCGGACAGCCGGAAGCGCCCGACGACCCGGCGGAGTGCCGGTCGTCGGGCGCGTCCCGTCGTCGATCAGGCCGGCGCGACCGCGCGCGAGCGACGCATCGTGAGCACGTACTCGACAAGCGAGATCAGCACGTGCTTCGTCGACTCCCGGTTACGGGCGTCGCAGGCCACCACCGGCACCTCGTGCGAGATCGCGAGCGCGTCCCGGACGTCCTGCGGGTCGTGGTACTGCATCCCGTCGAAGCAGTTGATGGCCACCAGGTAGGGCAGCCGCCGGTGCTCGAAGAAGTCGATGGCCGCGAAGCAGTCGGCCAGCCGCCGGGTGTCGACCAGGACCACCGCGCCGATGGCGCCCCGGACCAGCTCGTCCCACATGAACCAGAACCGGGTCTGGCCGGGGGTGCCGAACAGGTACAGGATCAGGTCCCGGTCGATCGAGATACGGCCGAAGTCCATCGCCACCGTGGTCGTCGTCTTCCCCGGCACCTGCCGGGTGTCGTCGACGCCCACGCCGGCGGAGGTCATGATCGCCTCGGTGGTCAGCGGCGTGATCTCCGAGACCGAGCCGACCAGCGTCGTCTTGCCGACGCCGAAACCACCGGCGATAACGATCTTCGCCGACGTCACGCGCCCGCTCGGGACGGGCGGGCGGTGCGACATGTCAGAGCCTGCGAAGTCCACTCAGCACCCTCTCCAGCAGTTCAGTGCCCACCGCGTCGTCGGAGTCGTCCAGGATGGTCGGCTCGTGGACCGCGACCAGGCCGTCCGTCGCCATGTCGGCGATGAGCACCCTAGCCACGCCGAGCGGGAGCTGCATCCGCGCCGCGATCTCGGCAAGCGACTGCACACGTCCGTCGCACAGCGCGGCGATGTACTGGTGCTCCCGGCCCTGCCCGCCGTTGGAACCGGCAGTGGCCCGACCACGCACCGTCGTCTCGACGAGCGCCTCCAACGCGATGTCCAGCCGGGGGCGGGTACGACCGCGGGTCACGGCGTACGGACGGACCAACGCTCCGGTCGGCTCGTCACGATCCATGTCGCCGCTCACCTCCTTCGTCCCCGACACCGGCTGGACCCGGTGGAACCCGTCGTTTCTGTCGTTGCCGCCCCGCCTGACCCACCGGCCAGCGCGCGGGTCAGCCCATCATCCCCACAGCCGTACGCGGCTGCGGGGTCAACGCGTCGCCCACCCGGTCGACCAGGAGGGCCATCTCGTATCCGACCTGCCCGACGTCGCAGCTGCGGGCGGCGAGCACGGCGAACGACGAGCCGTCCGAGATGGACATCAGGAACAGGAAGCCGTTGTCCATCTCGACCACCGTCTGCAGCACCGCGCCGCCCTCGAAGCAGCGGGCCGCCCCCTGCGTGAGGCTGACCAGGCCGGACGCGATCGCGGCGAGCTGGTCGGCCCGGTCACGCGGAAGGTCTCGTGACGACGCGAGGAGCAGGCCGTCCGCGGAGACGGCGACCGCGTGCGCGACACCGGGCACCCGGTCGGCGAAGTTGGCCAGCAGCCAACCGAGATCCTGCGTAGTTGTCATCCTTGTTGCTCCTTCTGCCCGCTCCCGGCCACCGGGCCTGAGCCAGACTGCGAGGATTGCTGCCCACCCGAAGCTTCCTCCGGGGTGGTCGGGTTGCCGTCGGGCTGGGTACGCCCACGCTGCACGCCTCGATGGTATGCCGAGAGCAGACCTCGGACGCCCTCCGGTGTGCGGCGCTGGACCGAGGTGGTGGGCTTCTCCACCCCGCCGGGCACGAGCTGGGCCATCGGCACCCGCTTCGGCAGGCCCTTGCGGGTGGTCTCCGCCACGGGGACCTCGGTGGCCGCCGTGGCGGCCCGCCAGCCGTCGTCCGCGGCCGTCTCCCAGGCGTTGCCCTGCGACGTGGGCCGCCGGCCGCCGAAGGCGTCGGCGAGGCCGGGGCGACCGCCGCCGTTGCTCGGCGATCCGTTGTCGCGTGGCACTCCTCCGGCCATCGCGGTGTCTGCCATCGGTGCGT
This sequence comes from Micromonospora carbonacea, assembly GCF_014205165.1. Classification (NCBI taxonomy): domain Bacteria; kingdom Bacillati; phylum Actinomycetota; class Actinomycetes; order Micromonosporales; family Micromonosporaceae; genus Micromonospora; species Micromonospora carbonacea. Next base: position 6,017,189 of record NZ_JACHMZ010000001.1, read on the forward strand.
TACCTGTCGTCCGGGGTGCTGGTGTCTGGACGGCCCGGCCGGTGACGTCGACCGCGGAGAACTGCTGGGTCACGGCCCCGTTCGCAGGGCTTGCGGCGCCGTTGGCGGGTGCGGGCGGGGTGACCCCCGCCGCCTCCTCCGGGCCCGAGCGGCGGGTGCGGAACCAGGCCGATTCCAGCTCCCGGAAGATCGGCAGTTCCATCGTCTCGTCCGCGTAGCGCTGCTGCCGGTTCTGCGCCTGCGGGGTCGTCGGCCGGGCCGGCGTCGGCGGCATGACCGGCCGGGCGGCCGGCGCGCTCGGCGCCTCGGTGCGCGGCACCCGGGGCAGCTCGGTGGTCATGTCCAGGGCGGCGGCGAGGCGCTCCGGTACCGGCGGGGTGGCCGGCTCCGGGGCGGCCACCGGCGGCCAGGCCGGGGGCGCCGCGGGCCCCTGGGCTGCGGGCGCCGGCCGGCTGGGCAACGGCTGCGCCGAGTACGGCTGACCGGAGACGGGCGTGCCGGCCGGCTGCCCGGAGATCGGCTGCCCGGACACCGGGGCGGCCGAGACGGGCTGACCCGACACCGGGAAGGCGGAGACGGGCGGTGCCGAGACCGGCGGAACCGGGGGCGCGGAGACCGGCGGCACGGGCGGCGCGGAGACGGGCGGCACCGAGACCGGCGGCGGAGTCCAACCCCGGGCCTCCGGGCTGCTCGGCAGCTGCCGGGGGATGACGGGCTGCTGGCCGCTGGTGGCCGGGTCGCCGTCGCCGGGGGCCCGCCGCTGCGGCAGCGGGTCGATCTGCTGCCCGTTGGCGGTGCGGGGGGCGGGGGCGGCGCCGGCGGCGCCGGTCAGGTCCGACCAGGCCGGCATCGACCGCGTGGGACCGGTCGGCGCGGGCGCGCCGTGGCCGTTGCGCGAGGCCGGGTCGAAGGACCGGCCGCCCAGGGTGACCTGGTTGCCCGAGTGCCCCGGCCGCTGGCTGGGTGCGGGGGCCGCGGGGCCGTTGCCGAAGGCCGCGAAAGCGCCGAGGGTCGGGGGGGACCCGCCCGGCTGCGAGCCGGTGAGCTGCGCGGGCGGGGCCGGCAGCGCGCCGGGCTGCTGGACCCGGCCGGAGAGCGCGCGGGGCACCAGCACGGTGGTGGGCAGGGTCACGTCGGCCACGGTGCCCCGGTCGGTGCCGGGCCGCAGCTCGACCTTCACCCCGTGCCGGGAGGCCAGCCGGGCGACCACGACCAGGCCCATCATCCGGGAGACGGCCACGTCCACCTGCGGCGGCGTGGCGAGGCGCTCGTTGAGCTCGTAGAGCTGCTCGACGCTGATGCCGATGCCCCGGTCCTCGACGTAGAGGCTGGCGCGGTCGCCGACCCGGCGGGCCTCCACCATCACCTGCGAGTCGGGCGGCGAGAAGGCGGTCGCGTTGTCGAACAGCTCGGCGACCAGGTGGACCAGGTCGTTGACCGCGTGCGCGGCGACCTCGATGTCCCGGTCGATCACCCCGAACTCGATGCGGGTGTAGTGCTCCACCTCGGACTGGGCGGCCCGCAGCACGTCGATCAGCGCCGCCGGCTCCCGCTGCACGCGGGTGGAGTCGGCGCCGGCGAGCACCAGCAGGTTCTCGTCGTTGCGGCGCATCCGGGTCGCCAGGTGGTCGAGCTGGAACAGCTCGGCCAGCCGGTCCGGGTCCTCCTCGCCGCGCTCCAGCCGGTCGAGGTGGCCGATCAGCCGGTCGACCAGGATCTGCGAGCGGCGGGCCAGGTTGACGAACATGGTCGCGACGGAGGCGCGCAGCGCGGCCTGCTCGGCCGCCGTCCGCACGGCCTCCAGGTGGACCGCGTTGAACGCCTCGGTCACCTGACCGAACTCGTCCTTGCTGCGCACCGGCAGCGGCTCGGCGATCTGGTTGGCCGCCTGCACCGGGGAGAGCTGGCTGGACAGCTGCGGGTCGCGCAGCCGGGCGACGGCCTGCGGCAGGCCGTACTGGGCGATGTTGAGCGCGCCCTGCCGCAGGTCGCGCAGCGAGCGGGCCATCGACCGGGCGACCAGGTAGGCGAACAGGATGGCCAGCAGCAGCATGCTGAGCAGCAGGCCGGTCTGGAGGAACACCGTGCGCTGCACGTCGGAGCGGAGCGCGTCGGCCTGCTCGACGACGTCGCCGTCCAGCTTCGCCTCGACCGTGCGGATCAGCTTGGCGTTGGCGACCATGGCCGCGTCCCACTGGTCCGGCCCGAACGGCGCGTCGGCCATGCTGCCGTTGATGTTGCCGTCGAGCCAGCCGGTGTAGTTCTGCGCCTCGCGCCGGTCGCCGCCGGCGACGGTCTGGTCGTGCAGGTCCGCCTCGGCCTGGCTGGCCACCGCCTTGAAGCTCTGCAACGCCTGCTGCTGACCGGTGCCACTGGCGATGTAGTCGGTGCGCAGGATGGGGGTCAGCTCGCGCTGGATGAGCGCCCGGTGCACCACGACCCGGCGGACCGAGAGGTATTCCTTCTCCCGGGCGACGGCGGCCGCGGCGCGCATCCGGTCGCTCAGGTCGTTGTCACCGGCGAGCTGGGTGGCGGAGTCGCGGATCGAGAGCAGGTCGTTGATCAGGCCCTCGTACGCCTGCATGGCGTCGATGATCTTCAGCTTGCCGTTGAAGACCTGGCTGCGGGTGCCGGGCAGGTCCTTCAGGTTCTGGTCGATGCCGTCGAGGAGGTTCTCCAGGCTGTTCGGCAGGTCCTCGACCTTGGCCCGCTGGCTCAGGTAGGGAGACTTCGCCTGGTCGACCCGGCTGTTGACCCGGTTGTACGCCTCCTGGTACTGCGCCTTGGCCTGGTCGCCGCTCGCGCCGAGCAGCAGCACCGCGGAGGTGCGCTCGTCCTGCAGGCTGTTGACCAGGTCGCCCGAGTAGCCCACCAGGTTCGCCAGGTCGCCCGAACGGTTGGCGTTGTTCAGCGTCTCCAGGTTGTCGACGAGGCCACTGGTGCCGACGACGACCGTGGCGATGGTCGGCACGATCATGATGAGACCGAGCTTGGACCAGATCGGCATGTCGCGGAGCCGGCCGGCCGGCCGACGCAGTCGCGACAGGAAGGAACCCGCCGTCTTCGGTCGTTTGCTCACGTCACCGCCCTCGCGATCACAGCGTCCGCGCGTTGCCCCGGGCAACGCCCAGCGACCGACCCGGCGGGTCGGACCTCCGAGATTCCATCACGCCGTGTTCCAAAGAGAAAGCCCAGCCTGGCCGTCGCCGAAGGTGTGATGAGATGTTGATGCAATTTGCTCGCAATCCGTCTGGCCGGAGTGACTGAGAGTAATGGAACACCCCCATCGCGTCATCCTTCTCGCCGGCCCTTCTGGCTCCGGAAAGTCGTACATAGCTCAACGAACCGGGCTTCCCGTCCTCTGTTTGGACGACTTCTACAAGGACGGTGATGACCCTACGTTGCCGCGCCACGACGGCCTTGTGGACTGGGACTCACCCCGCTCGTGGGACGCCGGGGCGGCCGTGGAAACGATTGCCCGGCTGGCCCACGACGGCAAGGCCGAAGTGCCGGTTTATGCGATCGGCGCGGACCGGCAAGTGGCCACCCGGACATTCGAGGTGGCCGGATCGCCACTCTTCGTCGCCGAAGGGATATTCGCCGCCGAGATCGTCGATGAATGCCGGCGCCGGGGCCTGCTCGCCGGGGCGTACGCGCTGCGCCGGCCGCGCGGCGCCACCTTCCTGCGGCGGCTCGCCCGCGACCTGGCCGAGCAGCGCAAGGCACCCCGGGTGCTGCTGCGGCGCGGGCTGGCCCTGCTGCGGGCGGAGCCGGCGGTGCTGCGCCGCCAGGCGGGGCTCGGCGCCCGGCCGGCCCCCGCCGGCGAGGTGCTGCGCCGGGTGGCCGACCTGCTCGCCGGCCACCCGCACCATTCCTGATCAGGCCCTGATCAGCCCAGCAGCTTCGCGTACGCCGGCTTGATCACCTCGTCGATGATGACCAGCCGCTCGTCGAACGGGATGAACGCGCTCTTCATCGCGTTGATCGTGAACCACTGGAGCTCCTTCCAGCCGTAGCCGAAGGCCTCCACCAGCAGCGCCATCTCCCGGGACATCGAGGTGCCGCTCATCAGCCGGTTGTCGGTGTTCACGGTGACCCGGAACCGCAGGTCGCGCAGCAGCCCGATCGGGTGCTCGGCGATCGACGCCGCCGCGCCGGTCTGCACGTTCGACGACGGGCACAGCTCCAGCGGGATCCGCTTGTCCCGCACGTACGCGGCGAGCCGGCCCAGCGTCGGCCGGTCGCCGCCGGGGGTGATGTCGTCGACGATCCGCACCCCGTGGCCGAGGCGGTCCGCGCCGCACCACTGGATCGCCTGCCAGATCGACGGCAGCCCGAACGCCTCGCCGGCGTGGATGGTGAAGTGGAAGTTCTCCCGCTGGAGGTACTCGAACGCGTCGAGGTGCCGGGTGGGCGGGAAGCCCGCCTCCGCCCCGGCGATGTCGAAGCCCACCACCCCGGCGTCGCGGTGCCGCACCGCCAGCTCGGCGATCTCCTGCGACCGGGCGGCGTGCCGCATCGCGGTGAGCAGGGTGCCCACCCGGATCGGGTGGCCGGCGTCGGCGGCGAGCGCCGTGCCCTCGGCGAACCCGGCGACGACCGCCTCGACCACCTCGTCCAGGGTCAGGTCCCGCTCCAGGTGCTGCTCGGGGGCGAACCGCACCTCGGCGTAGACGACCCCGTCGGTCGCCAGGTCCAGGGCGCACTCCCGGGCCACCCGGCGCAGCGCGGGCGCGGTCTGCATGACGGCGACGGTGTGCGCGAACGTCTCCAGGTAGCGCTCCAACGAGCCGGAGTCCGCCGCCTCGGCGAACCAGCGGCCGAGCGCCCCGGGGTCGACGGTGGGCAGCTCGTGGCCGACCTCGGCCGCCAGCTCGACGATCGTCGCCGGCCGCAGGCCGCCGTCGAGGTGGTCGTGCAGCAGCGCCTTGGGAGCCTTGACGATGTCCTCGTATGAGATTGCGACCATGCTGAGACCCTAGTGGCCACCGGACGGGCCGCCGACGCGACCGGCTGGGAGGATGGCGCGGTGATGGACCCCCGCGTCGTCGGCCGGCTGCGCTGCCCGGTCTGCGCGGAACCGCTCACCGGGGCCGCCGCCGGGGCCGCCCGGGCGTTGCGCTGCCCGCGCCGGCACAGCTTCGACGTGGCCCGCCAGGGCTACGTCGACCTGCTCGCCGGCCGGGCCCCGCACGCGGGCGACACCGCCGAGATGGTGGCCGCGCGGGCCGACTTCCTCGCCGCCGGGCACTACGACCCGGTCTCGACCGCGCTCGCCGCCACCGCGCGCGCCGCGTTGGAGGACACGCCGGCGGCCGACGGGGGCGCGGAGTCCGGCGGCGGCGTCGGGGCGTACCCCCTGGTGGTGGACGCCGGGGCGGGCACGGGCCGGCACCTCGCCGCGGTGCTGGCGGCGCTGCCCGACGCCGTGGGCCTGGCCCTGGACGTCTCCAAGCCGGCGCTGCGCCGGGCGGCGCGGGCCCACCCGCGCGCGGCGGCGGCGCTCGCCGACACCTGGCGGCGGCTCCCGCTGGCCGACGGCAGCGTCGCCGTGCTGCTCGACGTCTTCGCGCCGCGCAACGGCGCGGAGTTCCGCCGGGTGCTGCACCCGGCCGGCGTGCTGCTCGTGGTCACCCCGGCCGGGGACCACCTCGCCGAACTGGTCGACGCGCTCGACCTGCTGAAGGTCGACCCCGACAAGACGGACCGGGTCGCCGGGAGCCTGGTCGACCACTTCGACCGGGCCGCCGAGACGGTGCTGCGGGCCCGGCTGGACCTGACCGCGCCGGAGGTGGCCACGCTGGTCGGGATGGGGCCGAGCGCCCGGCACACGGACCCGGCCGTGCTCGCCGCCCGGATCGCCGCCCTGCCCGAGCCGGTCGGGGTGACCCTCGCGGTCCGGCTCGGCGTGTACCGCCCCCGCTGAACCGGGCGCCGTGCCCGCCGGCGACGCCCCTCAGGTGGACAGGTCGACCTCTTCCCAGCCCGGCGGCTCGTCGTGGTAGGGCCCCCGCAGGACCACGGCCCACTCCAGCGCCCACCGGCGCTGACCGATCGCGTTGGCGTCGACCAGGCCGGGCCGCGACCGCCCGTCCCGCTCCAGTTCCAGGTACGCCCAGTCGAGGCAGTAGTGCAGGTCGAGCAGGGCCGCCGCGTCGGCCGGGTGCTGGGGCGCGGCCAGGATGCGGGAGCGCCAGTGCTCGAAGCTCTCCCCGCCCGCGATGTGCGGCAGCCGCTCCACCAGCCGCTCGTCCACCGGCAGCGTCGGGTCGAGCTGCTTGGTCAGGCCGAGCACCCAGGCCAGCGAGAACAGCGCGTCGTGGTGCAGCACGAACGACCGGTGGTCGCCCCGGCCCCCCATCACGAACTGCCACTCGGGCGGGGTGACCAGGTCGACGAGGTGGGAGTTGAGCAGCCAGCTCATCGCCGCCTGCGCGGGCATGCCGAAGCACCGGGCCAGGATCACGTGCAGCACGGCCATGCGCGCCTCGATCTCGACCGTCGGCCGCAGCTCGATCTCGTCGCCCGGCTCCCACACCAGCGGGAACTGCTCCGGTGGCAGCGGCAGCCCCAGCCGGGACAGCTCGTCCAGGCTGGCGTCACGGACCTCGCGCGGGTCGGGAGCGGGTACGCGCACGGCTCAGACCCCTGTCAGTCGCATCGGCTAAGCGCCGGTCGTCCCCCTGGCCTGGGAGAATAGCGGTTCACGACGGTCGGCACCACGGCAGGCGGGCACCGGCGCGCACGCGGGGACGGGTCAGCCGATCCGCTCGATGACCAGCGGTTCCGGGGCCGGGGCGGTCGGCGAGATCCGGACCGCCCGGTCGGCCTCGGCCAGCGCCGCCGGGATCCGGGCCGCGTGCTCGGCGCGCAGCTCGTACAGCGGCTCACCGGCCCGCACCGGGTCGCCGGGGCGCTTGTGCAGCACCACCCCCGACGGGAAGCTCACCGGGTCCTCCTTGCGGGCGCGGCCCGCGCCGAGCCGCCAGGCGGCCACCCCGATGGCGTACGCGTCGACCGACGCCACGAAGCCGTCGGCGTCGGCGCGGACCACCTCCACCTCGGGCGCGGTGGGCATGGGCGCGTCCGGGTCGCCGCCCTGGGCGCGGATCATCGCCCGCCAGGCGTCCATCGCGCGGCCGTCGCGCAGCGCCGCCTCCGGGTCGGCGTCGGGCAGCCCCGCCGCGTCGAGCATCTCCCGGGCCAGGGCGAGGGTCAGCTCCACCACGTCGGCGGGCCCGCCGCCGGCCAGCACCTCGGCCGACTCGGTGACCTCGACGGCGTTGCCGACGGCCAGCCCGAGCGGGGTGGACATGTCGGTGAGCAGGGCGACCGTCCGCACGCCGTGCGCGCCGCCCAACGCGACCATCGTGCGGGCCAGCTCGCGGGCGTCGTCGACGGACTTCATGAACGCCCCGGAGCCGACCTTCACGTCGAGCACCAGCGCGCCGGTGCCCTCGGCGATCTTCTTGCTCATGATCGAGCTGGCGATCAGGGGGATCGCCTCGACGGTGCCGGTGACGTCGCGCAGCGCGTACAGCTTGCGGTCGGCCGGGGCGAGGCCCGCGCCCGCCGCGCAGATCACCGCGCCCACCTCGCGGAGCTGGCGGATGAACTCGTCGTTGCTCAGCGCGGCCCGCCAGCCCGGGATCGACTCCAGCTTGTCCAGCGTGCCGCCGGTGTGGCCGAGCCCGCGCCCGGAGAGCTGCGGCACCGCGCCGCCGCACGCCGCGACCAGCGGGGTGAGCGGAAGGGTGATCTTGTCACCGACGCCGCCGGTGGAGTGCTTGTCGACGGTCGGCCGGTCGACGGCGGAGAGGTCCAGCCGCTCGCCGCTGGCGATCATCGCGGCGGTCCAGCGGGCGATCTCCGGCGTGGTCATTCCGCGCAGCAGGATCGCCATGGCCAGCGCCGACATCTGCTCGTCGGCGACCAGACCCCTCGTGTACGCGTCGACGACCCAGTCGATCTGGGCGTCGCCCAGCACCCCGCCGTCCCGCTTGACGCGGATGACGTCCACCGCCGTGAAGGCACTCATTCAGATCTCTCCAGTCGTTGCGGATCCCGCCCGCGCGGGTCGGCGGCCACGGAAGGGGTGGGCCCGACCGTGCCCGGCGCAGGGATCAAGCCTGACCGCCCGGAGCCGGGCGTGGTCGGGCCCACCCCCAGCTCAACCACCCCAGCGGGCGGGGATCTCCTGCGGCGGCTCCCCCTCGCCGGCCCAGAAGATCGTTCCGGTCTCGTCCACCACCACCACGCGCGGGGTGCGGGCGAGCCCCCAGGCGACCGCCTCGGCCGCGTCGGCCCAGCTCGGGCCCTCCTCCAGCACGCCGGTCTCGGCGCCCTCGGTGTCCCCGGCCGACCGCTCCCAGTAGGCCGTCCACACCTGCTTGCCGGCCGACAGGTCGGCGTGCACGAAGACGGTGCCCCGCCCCCGCCAGGCGGCCAGCCGGTCCGGCACCACGGGCACCGGCCGTTCGCCGGTCACCGCCTCCAGGTCGGCCACGTCGAACGCGTGCGGCAGCAGCTCCGCCATGGTCAGCGGGCCGTCCTTGGCCTCGATGAGGCACTGCGGGCCGCCCTGCTCCCAGAGCAGCTGCCGGCACCGGCCGCACGGCATCAGCGGCTCGCCGGTGGCGTCGACGCAGGACAGCGCGACGATCCGGCCACCACCGGTGGCGTGCAGCGAGGAGACCACCCCGCACTCGGCGCAGAGCACCACCCCGTACGCGGCGTTCTCGACGTTGCAGCCGACCACGACACGGCCGTCGTCGACGAGGGCGGCGGCCCCGACGGGGAACTTCGAGTACGGCACGTACGCGTGCCGCATCACCTCGGTGGCGGCGGCCCGCAGGCGTTCCCAGTCGATCTCGGTCATTCCACCATTCTGCCCAATTCACGCTGGTCGGCCCCACCAAGGGTGCCGCCGGACGGGGTGCCGGCGTCAGCCCTTGATGTACGGCTTGCCGTCGGCGGCGGGCGCCCGGACCCGGCCGACGAGCCCGGCCACGGCCAGCATCGTCGCCAGGTAGGGCAGCATCGCCAGGAACTGGCTCGGGATGCCGCTGCCGATCGCGCCGAGGTACGTGCCGAGCTGGTCGGCGAAGCCGAAGAAGAGCGCCGCCAGCAGGGCTCCGGTGGGGCTCCACCGGCCGAAGATCAGCGCGGCGAGGGCGATGAAGCCCTTGCCGCCGATCATGTTCTTGGTGAACGAGTAGAGCGCGAGCGTGTACGACGCCCCGCCGATCCCGGCCACCACCCCGGCCAGCAGCACGTTGCGGTAGCGCACGCGCAGCACCTTCACGCCGAGGGTGTCGGCGGCGGTCGGGTGCTCGCCGACGGCCCGCGTCCGCAGGCCCCACCGGGTGCGGAACAGCGCGATGTGGATGACCAGCACCAGCAGCAGGCCGAGATAGAGGAAGAGGTTGCTGCGGAACAGCGCCGGCCCGAGCACCGGGATGTCGGAGAGCAGCGGGATCTCCCACGCGCCGAACCGGGGCGCGGAGTTGTACTTCTGCGCGTCGGTCTGCATCAGCCGCTCGTAGAGGAAGCCGGTGACGCCGACGGCCAGCAGGTTCAGCACGATGCCCATGACGACCTGGTCGACCAGGTAGCGGATGGCGAACACGGCGAGCAGCAGCGAGATGAACGCGCCGCCCACCGCGGCGGCGACCAGGCCCACCCAGACGCTGCCGGAGAGGCTGCCGAACAGGGCGCCGCTGAACGCCCCCATCAGCAGCTGGCCCTCGATGGCGACGTTGACCACGCCGGACCGTTCGCAGAGCACCCCGGCGAGGGCGCCGAAGATCAGCGGCAGGGCCAGGATGAACGTGCCCCGCACCATGTTGACCATCGGCATGAAGTTGCGCCCCTCGGGGGCGGCCGAGACCTGCCAGCACAGGAACGACAGCACGAAGGCGACGATGCCGACCCCGAGCAGCGTGGTGAGCCAGCGCTTGGGCACCCCGGTGAGCAGGGCCACGCCGCTCGCCGCGGCGATGACGCCGAACAGGATCGCGCCGATCGTGCCGTCGATCTCCAGCGCCGCGCCGCCGTCGGTCTCGCTGAGGGTGAAGCGGGCCTGCTGGTCGGTGGCGAGGGCGCCGAAGACCACCGTCGCGACGACCCCGAGGGCCAGCAGCACCGCCCCGATCTTCCGGGTACGGGTCCAGAAGCCCTCGTCGACCTGGGCCACCGCCACGTCCGGGACAGCCATGGTTGACATGCCTTACCAGCCCTTCGCCAGGCTCGTCTGCAACCGGGCGGCGCGGGCGGCCCGGAGCTGGAAGATCGCCTTCACCAGGGCCGGCGCGGCGATGAAGATGACGATCAGCGCCTGGAGCACGGTGACCAGCTCCAGGGAGATGCCCGCGTACCCCTGCATCCGGTTGCCGCCGGCCTGGAGCGCGCCGAACAGCAGCGCGGCCAGCAGCACGCCCCACGGCTTCACCCGGCCCAGCAGGGCCACCAGGATGCCGTCGAACCCGATCTGCGCGACCACCAGCGGGGTGAGCGCGTTCGCCGTGGAGCCGAGCACCATCTGGCTGCCGCCGAGGCCGGCGAGCAGGCCGGCGATGGTCATCATCAGCACGTACGTGCGGGGGACGCTGATGCCGGCGGTGCGGGCCGCGTCCGGGTTGGCGCCGACGGCGCGCAGTTCGAAGCCGAAGGTGGAGCGGTTGAGCAGCCAGGCGACGAACCAGGTGGCGAGGACGGCGAGCAGGATGCCGGCGTGCACCCGCAGGTTGTCGCCGAGCAGCCGGGGGAACTGGGCGGAGGAGTCGACGGGCCGGCTGATGGCGTCGGCCCGGTTCGGGTTCTGCACGCCGCTCTGGATGATGATCCAGGAGAGGAAGTACAGCGCGACGTAGTTGAGCATGATCGTGTTGATCACCTCGTGGGCGCCGGTGCGCGCCTTGAGGATGCCCGGGACGAACCCCCAGAGCGCGCCGCCGGCCGCGCCGGCGAGCACGGCGACGAGCAGGTGCAGCACCGGGGGCAACGGCAGCAGGAAGCCGGCCAGGGCGGCGAGGATGACGCCGATGGTGGCCTGGCCCTGCGCGCCGATGTTGAACAGGCCGCCGCGGAAGGCGAGCGCCACCGACAGGCCGGTGAACACCAGCGGGGCCGTGTAGGTCAGCGTCTCCGAGATCGGGCTGAGCGCGGCGGTGAAGCCGGCCGCCTCCGGGTCGAAGATCGCGCCCTTGAACAGGTTCGCGTACGCCTCGCTGACGACCGTCCAACTGGAGTTCAGCGCGTCGGACGGTCGGGCGGTGATGTAGCCGTAGGTGGCCAGCACGTCCGGGTCCGAGACGATGATCAGCACGGCGCCGACGAGCATCGCCAGCAGCACCGCGAGCACCGTGACGGTCACCGTGTTGGCCGCCCACAGGTTGTCCAGGAAGAGCCGGCCCAGCGACGGGCGGGGCTCCTGCGCCGGCCGCTTCGGCGCGGTGGCCGTCGCGACGCGGTCGACGCCGCCGGCCGCCGCCTGCGCGGCCTGCGTCGCGGTCGCCGGTTCCTTGTCGGGCGAGCCCGACGCCGGGTTGGGGTTGCTCATGCCTCGTCCTCGCTACCGGGGCCGTCGGGGGCCGGGGTCGCCGCGTCGGGGTCCCGCTGCCGCGCCCCGGGGGCCGGGGTCGCCGGGTCGGCGGCCGGGTCGGCGGCGGGTACCGGGGCCGCCGGGTCGGCGGCGGGGGCGGCCGGGTCGGCGGCGGGGGCCGCGTCGGGGGTGATGCCGGCCATCAGCAGGCCGATCTCCTCGCGGGGGGTGTCCGGGCCGACGATGCCGATGACCCGGCCGCGGTACATGACCGCGATCCGGTCGGCCAGGCCGATCACCTCGTCCAGCTCGCTGGACACCACCAGGACGGCGGTGCCCACGTCCCGTTCCCGGATGACCCGGGAGTGGATGAACTCGATGGAGCCGACGTCGACGCCGCGGGTCGGCTGGGCGGCGATGAAGAGCTTCAGCGGCCGGGACAGCTCCCGCGCCACGATCACCTTCTGCTGGTTGCCGCCGGAGAGGGTGCCGACCGGCGCGTCCGCCGAGGGCGTGCGGACGTCGAACTGCTCGATCCGCTCCCGGGCCGAGGAGGCGATGGCGTCGGGTTGCAGGGACAGGCCCTTGCCGAAGGGCGGCCGGTCGTAGATGTCCAGCACCAGGTTCTCGGCGACGCTGAACTCCTTGACGAGCCCGTCGACGCTGCGGTCCTCGGGGACGTAGCCCACCCCGGCGCGCAGCACCTTCTTCGTCGACCAGCCGTGCACCTGCTCGCCGTCGAGGGTGACCGTGCCGGCGAGGACGGGCCGCAGGCCCATGATCGCCTCGATCAGCTCGGTCTGCCCGTTGCCCTGCACCCCGGCCACGCCGAGCACCTCGCCCGCGTGCACGGTCAGGTCGACCCCGTCGACCGCGCGGATCTGCCGGTCGTCGTCGACGACCAGGCCGGCGACCTCCAGGATCGGCTTGCCGGGGGCGGCGGGCTGCTTGTCCACGGTCAGCCGGACGCTGCGGCCCACCATCAGGGCGGCCAGCTCGTCGCGGCTGGCGGTCGGCGAGGCGGTGCCGACGGTCCGCCCGCGCCGGATCACGGTGATCCGGTCGGCGATGGCCTTGACCTCGCCGAGCTTGTGGGTGATGAAGACGATCGACTTGCCGGCGGCCTTGAGCGACCGCATGACCGTGAGCAGCTCCTCGGTCTCCTGCGGGGTGAGCACGGCGGTCGGCTCGTCGAGGATCAGCAGGTCGACGTCCCGGGTGAGGGCCTTGACGATCTCCACCCGCTGCTGGATGCCGACCGGCAGGTCCTCGATGATCGCGTCCGGGTCGACGCGCAGGTTGTAGCGCTGCGACACCTCGGCGACCTCGCGCCGGGCCCGCCGCCGGTCGAGGAACCCGGCGATGCCGCCCCTGACCTGCTCGGCGCCGAGCATCACGTTCTCGGCCACGGTGAAGACCGGCACCAGCATGAAGTGCTGGTGCACCATGCCGATCCCGGCCGCGATCGCGTCGGACGGGCCCTTCAGCTTCAGCGGCGCGCCGTCGACCAGGATCTCGCCCTCGTCGGGCTGGTAGAGCCCGTAGAGCACGTTCATCAGGGTCGACTTGCCGGCGCCGTTCTCGCCGAGCAGGGCGTGGATCTCTCCAGGCTCCACCGTCAGGTCGATGTGGTCGTTGGCGACCAGATCACCGAACCGCTTGGTGATGCCGCGCAGTTCGAGTCTCAGCGCAACCTCCTGGAGTGCGAGCGATGGTGCAGCGTAGCCGCTGCCGAGCCGCCGGTCACCGGGTCCGCCCGGGCGTCGGGTGGTGCGGACCGGCCGCCCCGACCCCGCGGGTGGTGTCCCCGCGTGCGTCGAGGCGGCCGGTCGTCGTGCCTGGGGTCCCGCCGGCCCCGCCGCCGGGAACGCGGCGGGGTGGCGGGGCGGTCACTTGGCCGGCTGGGCCTTCGAGGTGACCGTGACGGTGCCCGCGGCGATGTCGGCCTTGATCTTCTCGACCTCGGCCTTCAGGTCCGCCGGGACCTTGCTGTCGAACTCGTGGTACGGGGCGAGCGACACGCCGTTGTTGGCGAGGGTGCCCACGAAGCCCGGGGTGGCCTGGAGCTTCTCGCCACCGGCGGCCTTGACCACGGCCTCCTTGACGGCGTCGGCGATGTTCTTGACCACGGTGGTCAGCAGCGCCGAGCAGTTCGGGGTGCTCTCGCAGCCGTCGGCGTCGACCCAGATGGCCGAGTACTTGCCGCCGGAGGCCTGCGCCGCCGCGGTGGTGCCGAGGCCCGCGCCGCCGGCGACCGGCATGATGATGTCCGCGCCCTGGGCGACCAGCGTGTCGGAGACCTTCTTGCCCTCGTCCTGCTTGACGAAGTCGTTGGTGAAGGAGCCCTTCTGGGTCTCCTTGTTCCAACCGAGGACCTGGACGTTCTTGCTCTTGGTCTTGTTGTAGTACGCCACGCCGTCGGCGAAGCCGTCCATGAAGATCGTCACCGGCGGGATCGGCAGGCCGCCGTAGGTGCCGACCTTGCCGCTCTTGCTCATCCCGGCGGCCAGGTAGCCGGCCTGGAACGCGGCCTGGGCGGTGTCGAACTGCATCGGGTAGACGTTCGTCTCCGGCAGCTTCGAGTCGACGATCCCGAACTGCTGGTTGGGGTTCGCCTTCGCGATCTTCGAGGTCGCGTCGCCCATCAGGCCACCGACGGCCAGGATGAAGTCGCACTTCTGGTTGACGTACTGGGTCAGGTTGACCTCGTAGTCCGCCTCGGCCTTCGACGCGACGTACTTGATGTCGATGTTGCCGTTGGCCTTCTGCGCCTCCTGCAGGCCCTTCCAGGCGGAGGTGTTGAACGACTTGTCGTCGATGCCGCCGACGTCGGTCACCATGCAGGCGCTGTACTTCTTGGCGCCGGCGTCACCGGTGCCGTTGTCGTCCTTGGGGGCCTCACCACACGCGGCGGCGCCCAGCACGAGCCCACCCGCCACGAAGGCGGAGGCGATCCGCATCCCACGCACAGAGCGCAAGACGTTCTCCTTCCCATTGCACACCGCTCTGCGCGGTGGCAGCCCTTGAGCCGGCCTGCTTTGTGGCCGCCGGCGTCCCACGTTACGGACGGGAGCGTACGCCCGCGCCCACCCACCGGCCGACAATCGTGCACGACTGTTGAGTGCCTGTTACCCCTACGTAACCCTTGGGTGGGGCACATCACTTCTCGTGCCGGTAGTGGACCGGTCGGGCGTCACGAACGTCCGGTTCCGCGGCTCCTCCCCTGGCCAGCGCGTTAGCGCCAGAAGACCGCCACCGCCGCGTTGACCAGGGTCAACCCGACGATCGCGAGGAAGTGGCCACGGTTGACCGTCTCCCGCTTACGGGAGAAGAAGACCATGACAAAGATCAGCAGCGCGAGCACCAACTTGGTAACAAGTTTGGCGGGGGCCGGTTCGTCGCCGTCGCGCAACGGGGCGGACAGCCCGATTCCGGTCAGCAGGCCGATGACCGACCCCCAGAGCATCGCCGCGTTGATCCGCAGCCGGCCGCTGACGTACTGGGCGATCGCACCGCCGAGCAGCAGCGCGAACCCGATCAGGTGAACGTAGAGGAGTACCAGGCGAAGAGCTTCCATCCGGCCATCCTCCCCCATCAACGACGTCTTGTAGTAGCGACCCGCCCGCCCCCTCCCCGCACGCAAGGAAGGGCCCCCTGTTAACACCCCGCGTGAGAGGGGTCCCCTTCTCTACCGAAAGCGTTAATAGGGGGCCCTTCCTTGCGCCTACAGGCGCCAGAGTTGGAAGGTGGGGCCGTCGGCCAGGAGGGTCACCGTGCCGTCGGCGTCCGGGCGCAACGCCGGGGCGCCCCCGTAGACGTTCTCCCCCGCCGGCAGGCCCGCGACCCGGACCGGGACGCCGGCCGCGCGCCGGGCCAGCGCCAGCACGCCGCCGGTGGGCGTCTCGCGGAGGAAGACCAGCGTGTCCGCGTCGACGTGCACCCAGCGCAGGCCGCCGTGGCGCAGCGCCGGCTCGGCCCGGCGCAAGGCGATCAGCCGCCGGTACGCGGCGAACGTGCCAACGTCCCAGGTGTCCGGCCGGTGCCACGGCATCGGGGTACGCGAGCCCTCCCCGTTCGTCCCGGTCAGCCCCAGCTCGTCCCCGGCGAAGACGACCGGGGTCCCCGGCATGGCGACGAGCAGCCCGGCGGCCACCTCCTGCCGGGCGGCGTCGCCGACCACGGTGCGGATCCGGGCCGAGTCGTGCGAGCCGAGGAGCTGCCACGAGTGCACGTACGACCGCCAGGAGACCAGCGACCGGTAGCTGTCCATGGTGGCCCGCACGGCGTGGGCGTCGCGCCGCCGCACCCCGCCGGGGGTGCCGAGGAAGTTCGGCAGCGCCGCCGCGGCCACGCCACCGGCCGCCGACGCCGGGGCGGCGCCCGGCTCGGAGCCGTGGCGCAGCCAGGACCAGACCGGGTCGGTGAAGCCGACGTAGTTCATCGTGCCGTGCCAGCCGTCGCGGTCCAGGTCGCCGGTGTGGTCGTGGCCGTGCTCGGCGAGCACCAGCCCGTCGGCCCGGGTCTGCGCCACCACCTCGCGCAGCAGCCGCGCCACCTCGTGGGTGTACGCGTCCGCGCCGCGCCGCCCGGTCATGTTCGCCACGTCGACCCGCCACCCGTCGAGCGAGTACGGCGGGCGCAGCCAGCGGCGCAGCAGCGAGTCCTCGGCGGTGGCGAAGCGGCGGCGCAGCTCGGCGCTGCCCCAGTTGAGCTTCGGCAGCGACCTCACCCCGTTCCACGACTCGTAGTCGCCGGTCACCGCGTCGAAGTAGTACAGCTCGCGTTCCGGGGCGGTCACGTCGGAGACGGCGGCGGTGAACCAGTGGTGGGCGTCGCCGGTGTGGTTGCTGGTGATGTCGCCGAGCAGCCGCCAGCCCCGGGCGTGCACCGCGTCGGCGAGCCGGGCGAGCGCGGCGTCGCCGCCGAGCAGCGGGTCGACGGTGTCGAAGCTGGCCGCGTCGTAGCGGTGGTTGGAGCGGGCCGGGAAGATCGGGGTGAGGTAGACGGTGTCGACGCCGAGCCGGTCGAGGTGGTCGAGCCGCTCGGCGATGCCGTCGAGGTCGCCGCCGTAGAACTGGCGGGGGGTCTGCGGGCCGCGCCCGACCACGGGGGTGTCCCAGTCGCAGGGGACGGCCCAGTCGGGGGCGGCGCGGCCGTCGGCGGCGGCGGAGCGGGCGAACCGGTCGGGGAAGATCTGGTAGATCACCGCGTCGCGGGCCCAGGCCGGCGGCGGGGCGTGGGTGACCAGCTTGAAGTCGCCGTGGTCGGGCACGTCGTGGTCGGCGAGGCCGGCGGCGGTGAGCCAGCGGTAGTCGCCCCGGGCGTCGGTGAGCATGAACCGGTAGTTGCTCACCGGGTTGCGTACCTCGACGTCGGCGCGCCACCAGACGTCGGCGCCGGTGCGGCGGTCGACGACGGCCTCGGCGAAGCGCGGCTCGCCGTCGGGGGTGCTGCGCACGTGCACGGCGCGCACGTCGGCCTCGGCGGGGACCCGGACGAGGACGGGGACGGTCTGCCCGAGGGCGGGCTCCTGCTCGGGGACGTAGGCGGCGGAGCCGTCGTGGTGCGGGCTCAGGGAGACGGTGCGGTCCGGGGAGACGGTGCGGCGCGGGGACATGGCGCGGCCTTTCGGGTCGGTTCGACGGGGAGTGGGCGGGCACCCGCCGCGGCCGGTCACCCGACCGCGGCGGTCCGCCCGGAAACCGCTCCGGTGTACGTCGACACGACGCCCTTGCCGCAGCGTGAGCCGAGGAGGCTCAGCCCTTGACCGCTCCGGCGGTGAGGCCGGAGACGATGTACCGCTGGAGGAGCTGGAAGACCAGCACGGTGGGGACGGCGGTGAGCAGGGTGCCCGCCGCGAACATCCCGAAGTTGTTGTTCCGCTCGCCGGCGACCAGCCCGAACATGCCGACGGCGAGGGTCTTCGACTCGGTGTCGGTCAGGAACACGTTGGCGATCATGAACTCGTTGATCGTGCCGATGAACGACAGCAGGGCGGTCACCGCCAGGATCGGCGCCACCAGCGGCAGCATGATCCGGAAGAAGACCTGGGCGTGCGACGCGCCGTCCATCGTGGCCGACTCGTCCAGTTCCCGGGGCAGCGTGTCGAAGAAGCCCTTCATCAGCCAGGTGTTCACGCCGAGCGCGCCGCCCATGTAGAGCAGGAACAGGCCCCACGGGGTGTTGAAGCCGATCGCCGGCCAGAGGTCGGTGACCGTGGTGAAGATCAGGAAGATCGCCACGATCGCCAGGAACTGCGGGAACATCTGGATCAGCAGCAGGGTGAGCAGCCCGACCCGGCGGCCGGCGAAGCGCATCCGGGAGAACGCGTACGCCGCCAGCGAGGACAGGAAGATCGACACGAGGCTGGCCAGCCCGGCGATCAGCAGCGAGTTGACGAACCAGTGCCCGAACGCCGTGTCGGCGAACAGGTCGGCGAAGTTCTCGCCCGACACCCCGCCGGTCGGCACGAGGGAGGTCGACGACAGTGTGCCGAGCGGGTTGAGCGCGGCCGAGAGCACGAACAGGATCGGGAAGAGGCTGAACGCCACGGCCAGCACCCCGACGACGTGCCGCCAGCCGACCTGGGCCAGCCAGCGGCTGCGCCGCCGGCCGGCGGCGGCGCGGTCGACGGCCGGGGGGTGCGCGTAGGTGGTCACGAGTAGACCTCCTCCTGCTTGCGGGTGTTGCGGAAGCTGATCGCCGACACCGTCGCCACGATCGCGAAGATGAAGATCGACACCGCCGCCGCCGTGCCGAACTCCGCGCCCTGCGCGCCGAAGGCCAGCCGGTAGGTGTAGGTGATCAGCAGGTCGGTCGCCCCGTTGCGCGGGTTGTCCGCCGGGAACGGGCCGCCCTCGGTGGTCAGCCAGATCGCGTTGATGTTGTTGAAGTTGTACGCGAACGACGCGATCAGCAGCGGCGACAGCGCGACGAGCAGCAGCGGCAGGGTGACCGCGCGGAACGACTGCCAGGGCGACGCGCCGTCGACCGAGGTGGCCTCGGTCAGCTCCTTGGGGATCGCCTGGAGCGCGCCGGTGGCGACCAGGAACATGTACGGGTAGCCCAGCCAGAGCTGCACCAGCAGCACCGCCGCGCGGGCCGACCAGGCCTCGCCGAACCAGTCGACGCCGAGGCCGAACAGGTTGTTGACCAGGCCGAAGTCGGTGTTGAACATGTCCCGCCAGACCAGCAGCATCGCGAACGACGGCATCGCGTACGGCAGGATCAGCAGCACCCGGTAGAGGTTGGTGCCGCGCATCCGGGGCGAGTGCAGGGCCAGCGCGATGGCCATGCCAAGCAAAAAGGTGAACCCGGTGGAGCCGATCGCGAAGGCGAAGTTCCACAGCAGGGTGCCGAAGAACGGCCCGGAGATGTTCGGGTCGGTGAGCACCCGGGAGAAGTTCTCCAGCCCGACGTTGACCTGCCAGCCCTGGGCGAGGCGCTCGCCGTCGGCGGCGACGAACGAGCCGGTCTTCTCGTCGGCCGTCCACCGCTTGCCGCTCTCGCTGTCGGTGACGCAGTCGCACCCGGCGTCGTACGCCCGGATCGCCCGGCCCTCGTAGGCGCGGGACAGGCCGGAGGAGCGCAGCGCGCCCCCGGTGGTGGGCACCACCAGGTCGGTGATCTCCTGGCTGCGGGCGCTGGCCTGGCCGAAGTTGAGCACGGTGTAGCCGTCGGCGGCGGTCACCTTGCCGCCGGAGCCGACGGTGACGTCGGCGGGGTCGAGCCGGCGCAGCCCGTCGGCGTCCCCGGCGGAGACGACGCCGGTGGCCGGGTCGGTGACCAGGAAGACCAGCGCGCCGGTGGCGGGGTCGCCCGCGGTGGCGACGGACAGGGCGTACTCGGTGGAGCCGGGGACCTGCTGCACCGAGGAGCTCTGGATCGCGACGATGGCCTCGTCCTTGCTGCCCCGGTGGCCGTCGCCGAAGTTCGTGAAGGCGGTGCTGGCCGTGTAGAGCACCGGGAAGACCTGGAAGGCGATCAGGAAGAGCGTGCCGGGGACCAGGTACTTGGCGGGGATGTGCCGGGGGGTGAGGTAGAGGTAGAACAGGCCGGCGGTGGTGGCCGCGAGCAGGGCCAGCCCGACCCACTTCTCGGCCTCGACGAGCGGGAAGGCCGCCCAGAGCGCGATCCCGGCCACGAGGCCGAGCAGGACCACCTTGACGGCGAGGCCGGTCGCGGTGATCGGCGCGTGGTGCCGCGCGGTGCGGGCGGTGCGCGGGAGCCCGGGGCCGGCGGGCCCCCGGCCCGGGGTCCGCGTGGACCCCGGGCCGGACAGCTTCGTGCTCATTACTTGATCTGGCCGGAGATCGTCTTGCCGGCCGCGGTGATCGTCTTGGCCGGGTCGGCGCCGCCGATGATCGCGGCCTCGGCCTTGCCGAACGGGTCCCAGATCGCGGCCATGGCCGGGATCGCGGGGAGCACCTGGCCGTTCCTGCCGGCCTCGGTGAACTTGGCCAGGTCGGGGTCGCTGCCCTTGACCTGGTCGAGCGCGGCGGTCAGCGCCGGCGGGCGCGGCTCGGCGTTGTAGAGGGCCACGGCGAGGTCCGGCTTGGTGGTGTAGTTCGCCACGAACTCCTGGGCCAGGGCCTTGTTCTTGCCCTTGGCGGCGACGTAGAACGCCTGGACGCCCACGAACGGCTGGGCCTCCTTGCCGCCGGCGAAGCCGGGGACCGGGGAGATGTCGTAGGCGATGTTGGCCTTCTTGGCGTCGGCGATGGCCCACGGCCCGGAGACCAGGAAGGCGCACTTCTTGCCGGTGAAGGTGGCGATCGAGTTCTCGCCGGTGATGGAGCGCTTGAGCGCGCCCTCGCCCTTCTCGCCGAGCTTCGCGATCTTCTGGAACGCGGCGATCGACTCCGGCTTGCCCACGCCCAGGTCCTTCGGGTCGTAGTCGCCGTTGGCGGCGGTGCCGAAGAGGTAGCCGCCGGCCGAGGTGTACAGCGGGTAGATGTGGTACGCGTCGCCGTTCTGGCCGGACTGGAGGCAGAGGATCTCGCTGGCCTTCTTGTCGGCCTTGAGCTTCTTGCCGGCGGCGACCAGGTCCTCGATCGTCTTCGGGGCCTCGGGGGCCAGCTCGGTGTTGCGGATCAGCGCCAGGTTCTCCATGGCGTACGGCACGCCGTAGAGCTGGCCATTGAAGGTGACGGCCTTGACGGCGGTCTCGTTGAAGCCGCTCTTCTGGTCGGCGGCGAGCTGCACCGGGTCGATGGCGCCGTTCTGGACCAGGTTGCCGATCCAGTCGTGCGCGCCGACCACGACGTCGGGGCCGCTGCCCTGCTGGGAGGCGGTGACGAAGGTGGTCTGCAGGTCCTTCGAGACGGCCTGGACCTCGACGGTCACGCCGTTGGCCTGGCCGAAGGACTCGGCGAACGGCTTCAGGGCGGCGGTGCGCTTGTCGTCGGCCCAGATCACCAGCTTCCCGCCGGTGGCGCCGGCGGACTCCTTCGCGGCCGGCGCGCTGCTGTCGTCGTCGCTGCCACCGCAGCCGGAGGCGGCCAGCGCCAGGCCGAGGACGGCGACCACACCCGCGGTACGGATGCGCATCGGTACTCCTGTCGTCATGGCGGTCCGCCGGGGGAAGGGCGGCCCGCCAGTGGGAACCTCTGTAAGTTCTTGCCAACCGGCGCGGGGATGCTGCGCCGCTGCTCTCGCATGTTGCGGGGACGTTAGCAAGAGGTTGCAGATTCCGGAAGGGCTTGCAGAAAGGTACGCAAGAACTTGCCCGTGAGCTAAAGTGCCGCCATGCGCGCTCGACTGTCCGACATCGCCCAACAGGCCGAAGTCAGCGAGGCCACGGTGTCGCGGGTGCTCAACGACCGCCCCGGCGTGGCCCCGGAGACCCGGCAGGCCGTCCTCACCGCCCTCGACGTCCTCGGCTACGAGCGCCCGGCCCGGCTGCGCAAGCGCAGCGCCGGCCTCGTCGGCCTGGTGGTGCCGGAGCTGGACAACCCGATCTTCCCGGCGTTCGCCCAGGTGATCGAGTCGACCCTGGCGCAGAGCGGCTTCACCCCGGTGCTGTGCACCCAGACCCCGGGCGGCGTCACCGAGGACGAGTACGTCGAGATGCTGCTCGACCGCCAGGTCTCCGGGATCGTCTTCGTCTCCGGCCTGCACGCCGACACCGCCGCCAACCACGACCGGTACCGCGCGCTGATCGCCCGGCCGCTGCCCGTCGTCATGATCAACGGGTACGTGCCCGGAATCGCCGCGCCCTTCGTCTCCTGCGACGACCGGGAGGCGACCGAGCTGGCCGTCGCCCACCTGGTCGCCCTGGGGCACCGGCGGATCGGGCTGATCACCGGCCCGGACCGGTTCGTCCCCGTGCAGCGCCGGGTCGCCGGCTGGCGGGCCGCCATGGCGCGCCTGGCGGGCCTGCCCGAGGCCGAGCTGGCCGAGCTGGCCGAGCTGACCCTCTTCGGGGTGGAGGGCGGGGAGGCCGCCGCGGGGCGGCTGCTGGAGCGCGGCGTGACCGGGGTGGTCTGCGGCTCCGACCTGATGGCCCTCGGCGCGATCCGGGCCGCCCGCCAGCGCGGGCTGTCCGTCCCCGGCGACCTGTCCGTGGTCGGATACGACGACTCGCCGCTGATGGCCTTCACCGACCCGCCGCTGACGACGATGCGCCAGCCGGTGATCGCCATGGCGGTGGCCGCCGTCCGGGCCCTGGTCGACGAGATCAACGGGCACGCCGCCCCGCACTCGGAGTACCTGTTCCGGCCCGAGCTGGTGGTGCGCGGCTCCACGGCGGTCGTCCGGCAGCCGGCCGCGCGGCAGCCCGCCGCCGCGCTGGCCAGGAGCGCCGGCTGACCGCCGTCATTTCTTGCGCAAGCCCTGCTTGACTCTTGCAGCCGCGGGACGGCATTCTGCTCTGACCACCGGTGGCACACCGCCGTGCCCCGCACCCACGCCGTCCCGCGCCACAGAACGGGGATCGCCACCCATGACCGCCAGCACCCCCACGCCGCTGACCTCCGACGACGACTGGTGGCGCTCCGCGGTCGTCTACCAGGTCTACGTCCGCAGCTTCGCCGACTCCAACGGCGACGGCGTCGGCGACCTCCAGGGCATCCGGGAGCGGCTGCCGTACCTGCGCGACCTCGGGGTCGACGCGCTCTGGCTGACCCCCTTCTACACCTCGCCGATGGTCGACGGCGGCTACGACGTGGCCGACTACCGCGACGTCGACCCCATGTTCGGCACCCTGACCGACTTCGACCACATGATCACCGACGCGCACACGCTCGGCCTGCGGATCATCGTCGACATCGTGCCCAACCACACCTCCAGCGCGCACCCGTGGTTCGTCGCCGCGCTCGCCGCCGCCCCCGGCTCCCCGGAGCGGGCCCGCTACCTGTTCGCCGAGGGCCGGGGCGGGCACGGCGAGCTGCCGCCCAACGACTGGGAGAGCATCTTCGGCGGACCGGCCTGGACCCGGGTGCCCGACGGCCAGTGGTACCTCCACCTGTTCGACCCGGCCCAGCCCGACCTCAACTGGCGGCATCCCGAGGTGCGGGCCGAATTCGAGGACGTGCTGCGCTTCTGGCTCGACCGGGGCGTCGACGGGTTCCGCATCGACGTGGCCCACGGCATGATCAAGGCCGAGGGGCTGCCCGACGTCGGCTTCAACTCGATGACCGGCGGCCGACGCCAGTCCGAGCTGCTCGGCAAGGGCCGGCTGCCGTACTTCGACCAGGACGAGGTGCACGAGATCTACCGGGCCTGGCGGCCGATCCTGGACAGCTACCCCGGCGGCCGGATGGCCGTGGCCGAGGCGTGGGCCGAGACGCCGCAGCGGCTGGCCCGCTACATCGGGCCCGACGAGCTGCACCAGGCGTTCAGCTTCGACTTCCTCGACGCCACCTGGTCGGCCGACTCGTTCCGCAAGGTGATCGACACCGCGCTGGCCGAGGCGACCATCGTCGGCGCACCGACCACCTGGGTGCTGTCCAACCACGACAAGCAGCGGCACGTCACCCGCTACGGCGACGGCGAGGTCGGCCTGCGCCGGGCCCGCGCGGCCAGCCTGCTGATGCTCGCGCTGCCCGGCTGCGCCTACCTCTACCAGGGCGAGGAGCTGGGCCTGCCGGAGGTGCTCGACCTGCCCGACGAGCTGCGTCAGGACCCGTCGTTCCTGCGCACCGGAGAGAGCCGGGACGGCTGCCGGGTGCCGATCCCGTGGAGCGGCGAGCTGGCCCCGTACGGCTTCGGGCCGGCCGGCAGCGAGCTGAGCTGGCTGCCGGCCCCCGCGACCTGGGCCGCCCTCTCGGTCGCCGCCCAGGCCGGCGCGCCCGGCTCGACCCTGGAGCTCTACCGCGCGGCGCTGCGCGCCCGGCGCACCCACCCGGCGCTCGCCCGCGACGCCGACGGCGTCACCTGGCTGGAGTCGACCGGCCCCGGCGTGCTCGCGTTCCGCCGCACCGGCGGCGGCGCGGAGCTGACCTGCGTGGTCAACCTCAGCGACGCGCCGGTGCGGATCGACGGGTACGGCGATCCGGTCGTGGCCAGCGCGGAGCTGACCGGGCAGGGCACGGGGCACGTCCTGCCGGTCGACGCCGCCGCGTGGTTCGAACGGCGCTGAGCCGGGTACAGCCCGCAGTGGACCCCTGGTCGTCCGTCGTGCCGCGCGCCGACGGGCGGCCAGGACAGCCGACCCCTTGTGGTGGGGGGTGAAGGTGGCGCCGGCGCCCCGTGGAGTTCCGCTCCACGGGGCGCCGACGTCCATCCGGGACGGCGCGGGGTCTGCCGCGACCGGCGCGGGGAGAATCGCCGCATGGCGTATCTGTTCCTGGTGCTCGCGATCGCGTCCGAGGTGGTCGGGACGAGCCTGCTCAAGGCGACGCACGGGTTCACCCGGTTGTGGCCGACGCTCGGGCTGGCGGTTGCCTACCTGGCGGCGTTCGGGCTGCTCTCGCTCGCGGTGCGGGACATCCCGGTCGGCGTCGCGTACGCGATGTGGTCCGGGCTGGGCACGGCGGCGATCGTCGCGGTCGGGGCGGCCTTCCTCGGCGAGCCGCTCAGCGTGACGAAGGTCGTCGGCGTGGCGCTCGTCATCGCCGGGGTGGTCGTGCTCAACCTGGGCGGCACGCACTGAGCGGCAGGGCGGCGGGCACCCCGCCCGACCGGGCCGGCGGCCGGCTCAGCTCCCCTTCTCGGTGAGCAGCTTGGCGATGCGGGCGAAGCCGGCCCGCAGCTCGGCCTCGGCGGGCGCGGGACGGGGCCCGGCCGGCTCCCCGGCCGCCTCGGCGGCGGCCTCCAGCTCGTCGTCGATCACGTCGTCGAAGTCACCGTAGAGGTCGGACGCCTCGATCCGGGCCGCCTCGTCGGAGGCGGCGATGCGGGCGGCGGCGATCTCGCCGCGGATCTCGTCGGGCGACAGGGCGGGCACCAGGGGCTCCACCACGGCCATGAGCTGTTCCTCGGCCACCACCGACTCGGCGAGGGCCAGCGCGTGCGGGCGCTCGTAGGGGCCGCAGACCACCGGCTCCCACTCGTCGACGTCGTCGAGCGGGCCGAACGTGATGATCCACGGCAGGCCGAGCATCGGCGAGTCGTCCGGCAGGTCCAACGTCACGAGTGCGCCCACGCGCCCATCATGGCCCGGCCCTCACGTTCCCGGGTGGGGCATCCGCCCGAATCAGCCGAACGTTGCGCGGGTCATCCCGCCCCGCCGGGCGTGCCCGGACCGGTGTCGGCGTCGGCCTCGGCGTCGAGGTCGGCCGGCGCCGCCCCCTCGGCCAGGTCCACCACCCGGCCGTACGGGCTGGTCGCGGCGAGCGCCGCGCCGAACAGCACGAGCTGGTTGAGCAGGTAGAGGTAGAGCAGCAGGCCGACCGCCCCCGCCACGACCGTGTAAGCCGGGTTCCGCTCGGTGCGCACCACGTAGAACCGCCCGACCGTGTTGAGCAGGGTGATGCCCACCGCCACGGCGAACACCACCGGGCGCAGCCGGCGGCGGCTCATCCGCAGCCGGGGCACCGCCACCAGCAGGGCGGCGGCCAGCACCGCGTTGACCAGCACGCTGAGCACGGCACTGATCATGGTCAGCCCCACCGAGCCGGTGCTGCGCAGCAGGAAGCGCAGCAGCGACTCCAGCGCGTCCACGGCGGCCACCGACAGGCCGAGCAGGACGAACACCCCCACCAGCACGCCCAGGTCGACCAGCCGGCGCACCACCAGGTTGCCGGGCTGCTGGTTGAGCCCGTACATCAGCCGCTGCGACGAGCGGATCGCCTCCACCCAGCCGATCCCGGTGAAGACCAGGATGACCAGGCCCACCACCCCGACCGTGTTGCTGCTCTGGGCGATCTGCGCCGGGTCGAGGAAGGGGAGGTTCTCCTTGAGGAAGCCGGCCGCCGCGTCGCTGACCTCGTCGTTGTCCTCCAGGATCGCCCCGAAGATCGAGTACGCGACCAGGGCCAGCGCGAAGACCGCGAAGAAGCCGTAGTAGGCGATCGCCGCCGCCAGCCGCCCGCCGAGCACCTCCGCGTAGAGGTTGCCGGCCCGCCACAGGTGGTCGAAGGTCCGCGACCGGCGACGCGCCGCGCTCACCCGCCGGTCGATGCCGGCCTCGATCCGCCCGAAGACCTCCACGCCGTCATCCTCGCCGATCCGCCGCCCGCACGGGAGAGCGTCGCCGGCTCAGGACACGCCGAGCAGGAAGTCCCGGCGCGGCTGCCACCGGGTCTGACCGCTGTGCGAGAAGAGCGTGAACGAGTCGACCTCGAACATCGCCGAGAAGTCGGCCAGGTCCTCGTACGCCCGGTCCAGCGCCTCCGGCGCGACGTCCTGCGCCACCGTGACGTGCGGGTGGTAGGGGAACCGGGCCTCCCGGTGCAGCTCGGGGGCCGAGTTGATCGCGGCGGCGAGCAGCTCGCACTCGCTGATCCCGGCGGCCACCGCCACGAACACCACCTGCGTCACCGGGCGGAACGTGCCGGTGCCCCGCAGGTGCAGGGTGAACGGCAGGTGCGTGGCGGCCACCCCGGCGAGGTGCCGCTCGACCGCCGGCAGCGCCGCCGTCGGAATCTCGGTGGGCCCGAGCAGTGTCACGTGCGCGGGCACCACGAGGGGGTCGCCGGCCTCGACCCGCCGCCGGGTGAGCAGGCCGCCCCACGGCTCCGGGATGTCCACCGCGATCCCGATCTGGATGGTGTCGCCGGCCTGCGGCGCCCCGTCCCTGCGATCCACGCTCCGCGCCACCCCTCCGGCCACCGACCCGCCCGTCTCCACCCGCACCGTCGCGCCGGGCGGTCAGCCGAAGCGGACCGGCGGGAGGAACCCGACCCGCTCGTACGTCTCGTGCAGCGTCGCCGAGGCGACCGCGCGGGCCTTCTCCGCGCCGGCCGCGAGCAGCTTGTCGAGCTGCGCCGGGTCGTCGAGGTAGGCCCGGGTGCGCTCCTGGATCGGCGTGACGAACTCCCGGACCACCTCGCCCAGGTCCTTCTTCAGGTCGCCGTAGCCCCGCCCCGCGTACGCGGCGACCAGGTCGTCGACGCTGCGGCCGGTCAGCGCGGAGTAGATCGTGAGCAGGTTGGACACGCCCGGCTTGGTCTCGGCGTCGAAGACGATCTCCCGGCCGGTGTCGGTGACCGCCGAGCGGATCTTCTTGGCCGAGCGGGCCGGGTCTTCCAGCAGGTCGATGATGCCGGTCGGCGAGGACGACGACTTCGACATCTTGGCCGTCGGGTCCTGTAGGTCGGTGATCTTCGCGGTGTCCTTGACGATGTGCGGCGCGGGCACGACGAACGTCTTGCCGAACTGCGAGTTGAACCGCTGCGCCAGGTCGCGGGACAGCTCCAGGTGCTGCCGCTGGTCCTCGCCGACCGGGACGGCGTGCGCCTGGTAGAGCAGGATGTCGGCGGCCTGGAGGATCGGGTAGGTGAACAGGCCGACGCTGGAGCGCTCGCTGCCCTGCTTCTGCGACTTGTCCTTGAACTGGGTCATCCGGCTGGCCTCGCCGAAGCCGGTGATGCAGCCCAGCACCCAGGCGAGCTGCGAGTGCTCGGGCACCTGCGACTGGACGAACAGCGTGCTGCGCTCCGGGTCCAGGCCGACGGCGAAGAGCTGCGCGGCGGCCACCCGGGTGCGCTGCCGCAGCACCTTGGGGTCGTGCCCGGCCGTGATGGCGTGCAGGTCGACCACGCAGTAGAACGCGTCGTGGGTGTCCTGCAACGCCACCCAGTGCCGCACCGCGCCCAGGTAGTTGCCGAGGTGGAACGAGTCGGCCGTCGGCTGGATGCCGGAGAACACGCGGGGGCGGGCGGGTACGTCGGACATGCCGGCATTCTGTCAGCAACCCCCGGCGTCCGTCATGACGGGCCGGCGGGTCGGCTCTCCGCCACCGCGAGCGGGCCGGTGACCTCGCGTCGCGGCTCGGGCAGGCGCACCACGGAGACCGCGAGCCGGGACACCCGGCGGCCCTCCAGCGCGAGCACCCGCAGCAGCCACCCGCCGGGCGGGTCGTCCGGATCCCGGTCTCCGCCGTCCGTGCTCGACGGGGCCACCGGCACCTCGTCCCCCACCACCGGCAGCCGGCCCAGCGCGGCCATCACGTACCCCCCGGCGGTCTCGTAGGGGCCGGCGGCCAGCCGCACGCCGGTGCGCTCGGCGAAGTCGGCGAGGTTGAGCCGGCCGTCGACCACGGCGGGCAGGCCGGTCGGCTCCGGCTCCGGGTCGCCGTCGTGCTCGTCGTGGATCTCGCCGACCAGCTCCTCGATCAGGTCCTCGCAGGTGACGATGCCGGCGGTGCCGCCGTACTCGTCGACCACCACCGCGAGGTGGTGGCCCTCGCGGCGCATCTCGGTCAGCGCGGCCAGCACCCGCTTGCTGCCGGGCAGCCGCTTGACCTCCCGGGTCAGCTCGCCGACGGTGACGCCCGGGTCGAGGTCGGGCCGCAGCAGCACGTCGCGCAGGTGCACGAAGCCGACCACGTCGTCGTGGGTGCCGTCGACGACCGGGTAGCGGCGGTGTGTCTCGGCCCGGACCAGCCGCTCCGCCTCGGCGACGGTCATCGCGACCGACAGGAACACGACCTCGGTGCGGGGCATCATCACCTCGCGGACCAGGCTCGCCCCGGCGGCCAGCACCTCGTCGATGATCCGCCGCTCGTCGGCGTCGAGGACGGTGCTGGCGGCGACCAGGTCCCGCAGCTCGGCCTCGCTGATCCGCTCCCGGCCGGCGGCGGGGCTCGCCCCGAGCAGGTCGGTGACCAGCCGGGTCGCGCCGTCGGCGGCCCGGACCACCAGCCGGGCGACGGCGCGGGCCAGGGGGCCCGGTTCGCGTCGGAGCCGCCCCACCGGTCGCCGGCGGAGCCCGGGACCACCCGCTTCCCGCATGACAACTCATCGTAGGGCCCGCGACGCTTCGGCACAGGTCGTCCACCCGGAGTGACGGTGTGCGTATCTGTTCAGTCCTGAAAGATTGTGATGGAATGGCGGTGCGGCGACGCCGGGCGCGGCCACAGCCGGCCGCCGTAGGGTGAGCGCGGACGGCCGCGGCGAGGCGCGGCCAGGCAGGAGGACCCCGACGTGAAACTGCTCGTCACCGGCGGCGCCGGCTACATCGGCAGCGTGGTGACCCGGATGCTGGTCGACGCCGGCCACGAGGTCGTCGTCCTCGACGACCTGCGCACCGGGCACCGCGAGGCGCTCGCCCCGGACGCCACCTGGGTCGACGCGCCCATCCACGAGGCGGCCCGGGTGCTCACCCCCGAGGCGGGCTTCGACGGGGTGCTGCACTTCGCCGCCCTCATCGCCGCCGGCGAGTCCATGGTCCGGCCCGAGCTGTACTGGCAGAACAACACGGTCGGCTCGCTCGCCCTGATCGACGCCGTCCGGGCCGCGCGGGTGCCCCGGATGGTCTTCTCCTCCACCGCCGCCGTCTACGGCAACCCGACCGAGCTGCCCATTCCGGAGACCGCCGTCAAGGCCCCCACCAACACGTACGGGGCCACCAAGCTGGCCGTGGACATGGCGCTCACCTCCGAGGCGATCGGGCACGACCTGGCCGCCGTGTCCCTGCGCTACTTCAACGTCGCCGGGGCGTACCTGCGCGGCGACGTCGCCATCGGCGAGCGGCACGACCCGGAGACCCACCTCATCCCGATCGCCCTCGACGTCGCCGCCGGCCGGCGGGAGAAGCTCCAGCTCTTCGGCGACGACTACCCCACCGTCGACGGCACCTGCGTGCGCGACTACATCCACGTCGAGGACCTGGCCCGCGCCCACCTGCTGGCGCTCACCGCCGCCGCGCCCGGCCGGCACCGCGTCTACAACCTGGGCAACGGCGCCGGGTTCACCAACCGGCAGGTCGTCGACGTGGTCCGCGAGGTCACCGGCCGGCCGCTGCCGGTCGAGGTGGCCCCGCGCCGCGAGGGCGACCCGGCCGAGCTGGTCGCCTCCTCCGCCCTGGCCCGCGAGGAGCTGGGCTGGACGCCCGAGAAGCCGACCCTGCACGACATGGTCGGCGACGCCTGGGCCTTCTACCGCACGCACATCCTGGAGCGCCCGTGACCGACCCCGCGCACCCCTCGCCCGCGCCGGCCGGGGACGTCGCCGACCGGGCCGCCGCCGGCTTCCACCAGCGGTACGGCGCACCGGCCGCCGGCCGCTGGGCGGCGCCCGGCCGGGTCAACCTGATCGGTGAGCACACCGACTACAACGACGGCTTCGTGCTGCCGTTCGCGCTGCCGCTGCGCACCGTCGCCGCCGCCGCCCCCGCCGACGACGGCCGCTGGACGGTCTGGTCGGAGCTCACCGGCGACCAGGTCGGGTTCGGCGGCGACGAGGTGGCCGCCCCCGGCCGGGTCACCGGCTGGGCCGCGTACGTCGCCGGGGTGGTGTGGGCGCTGCGCGAGGCCGGGCACCCGGTGCCCGGGGCGCGGCTGGCCGTCGCCTCCGACGTGCCGCTCGGCTCCGGGCTGTCGTCGTCGGCCGCGCTGGAGGCCGCCGTGCTGGCCGCCCTCGTCGACCTCGGCGGGCTGGACCTGCCGGCCGAGGGGCGGCCCCGGCTCGCCCAGCGGGCCGAGAACGCCTACGTCGGCGCGCCCACCGGGATCATGGACCAGTCCGCGGCGATCCGCTGCCGCGCCGGCCACGCCCTCTTCCTCGACTGCCGCACCGAGGCCGTCGAGCACATCCCGTTCGACCTGGCCGCCGCCGGGCTGGCCGTGCTGGTGATCGACAGCCGGGCCCCGCACCGGCACGCCGACGGCGAGTACGCCTCCCGCCGCGCCGCCTGCGAGAAGGCCGCCGGGCTGCTCGGGGTGCCCGCCCTGCGCGACGTGGCCGCCGCCGACCTCGACGACGCCCTCGCCCGCCTCGACGACGACGAGACCCGCCGCCGCGTCCGGCACGTCGTCACCGAGGACCAGCGGGTGCTCGACGCCGTGGCGCTGCTGCGCGCCGGCCGGGTACGCGACATCGGGCCGCTGCTGACCGCCTCCCACGCGTCGATGCGCGACGACTTCGAGATCACCGTGCCGGAGGTCGACACGGCGGTCGAGGCGGCCCTCGCCGCCGGGGCGTACGGGGCACGGATGACCGGCGGCGGCTTCGGCGGCTGCGTCCTCGCCCTGGTCGACGCCGACCGCGCCGACGCGGTGGCCGACGCCGTCACCACCCGGTACGCCGAGCGCGGCTTCCGCGCCCCCGGCTTCCACCTGGCCACCCCGGCCCCCGGCGCCCACCGCCTGTAAGGAAGGGCCCCTTGTTAACGCATTCTGCATAGCAAGGGGCCCCTGTTAACAACGCCGGGCGGCGTCCGCCGGGCACCGGCGGGGGCCGGGAAGAGGCTCAGGCGGCCTCGACGATCATGCCCGCGCCGACGGTGCGGTTGGTGGCCTCGTCGATGATCACAAAGCCGCCGGTGGTGCGGTTGCGGCGGTACTCGTCCGCCAGCAGCGGGATCGTGGTGCGCAGCCGCACCCGGCCGATCTCGTTGAGCTTCAGCTCGGTGGCGGTTTCGTCGCGGTGCAGGGAGTTGATGTCGAGGCGGTAGTGCAGGCCCCGCACGATGGCCCGCGCGGAGCGGGTGGTGTGCTTGATGGCGTAGCGGCCGCCGACGGTCAGGGGGCGGGTTTCGTCCATCCAGCAGACCATCGCCTCGATGTCCTGCGCCACCGCCGGGGCGTTGTGCGGCCGGCAGATCATGTCTCCACGGGAGATGTCGATCTCGTCTTCCAGCCGCACGGTGACCGACATCGGGGGGAACGCCTCCTCCACCGGCCCGTCGGCGGTCTCCACCGCGGCGATGCGCGAGGTGAACCCCGACGGCAACACCATCACCTCGTCACCGGCCTTCAACACGCCCGAGGCGACCTGACCGGCATACCCCCGGTAGTCGGTCACCGTGGTGGACTGCGGCCGGATCACGTACTGCACCGGGAACCGCACGTCCTGCAGGTTCCGGTCCGAGGCGATGTGCACCCGCTCCAGATGGTGCAGCAACGACGGCCCCTCATACCACGGCATGTCCTCCGACCGGGACACGATGTTGTCCCCCCGCAGCGCCGACACCGGCACCACCGTCAGGTCCGGCACGTCCAGCTTCGCCGCGAACGCCGTGAACTCGTCCGCGATCGCCTCGAACACCTCCCGGTCGAAGTCGACCAGGTCCATCTTGTTCACACACAACACCAGGTGCGGCACCCGCAACAACGAACACAGGAACGCGTGCCGCCGCGACTGCTCCACCAGGCCCTTACGCGCGTCCACCAGGATCAACGCCAGGTCCGCCGTCGACGCCCCCGTCACCATGTTCCGCGTGTACTGAATGTGACCCGGCGTGTCCGCGATGATGAACTTCCGCCGCGGCGTCGCGAAGTACCGGTACGCCACGTCGATCGTGATGCCCTGCTCCCGCTCCGCCCGCAACCCGTCGGTCAACAACGCCAGGTTCGTGTACTCGTCCCCCCGCGCCGCCGACACCGCCTCCACCGCCGCCAACTGATCGGTGAACAACGACTTCGTGTCATACAACAACCGGCCGATCAACGTCGACTTACCGTCGTCCACACTCCCGGCCGTCGCGAACCGCAACAGGTCCATCGGCCGCGCCTCCACCTCGACCGGCGCCATGTCGATGCTCATCAGAAGTACCCCTCCCGCTTCCGGTCCTCCATGGCGGCCTCACTGACCCGGTCGTCGCCCCGCGTCGCACCCCGCTCGGTGACCCGCGTCGCGGCCACCTCCTCGATCACCGCCGCCACACTCGCCGCGTCCGACCGCACCGCCGCCGTACACGACGCATCCCCCACCGTCCGGTACCGCACCACCTCCACGAACCGTTCCTCACCCGCCCGAGGGGTGAAGAACTCGTTCACCGCATACAACATCCCGTCGCGTTCCACCACCTCACGCTCATGCGCGAAATAGATCGACGGCAACGGAATCCGCTCCCGCGCGATGTAGTGCCACACATCCAACTCGGTCCAGTTCGACAACGGGAACACCCGGATCGACTCACCCGGATGATGCCGACCGTTGTACAACGACCACAACTCCGGCCGCTGGTTCTTCGGATCCCACTGCCCGAACTCGTCCCGGAACGAGAACACCCGCTCCTTCGCCCGCGCCTTCTCCTCATCCCGACGCGCCCCACCAAACAACGCGTCGAACCGGTGCTTCTCCACCGCGTCCAACAACACCGGCGTCTGGATCCGGTTCCGCATCCCGTCCCCGGACTCCCGCACCAACCCCCGCGCCAACGCCTCCGGCACCGACGCCACGATCAACTGCAACCCCAACTCCGCCACCCGACGATCCCGATACTCCAACACCTCGGGAAAGTTGTGCCCCGTATCCACATGCATCACCGGAAACGGCACACTCGCCGGCGCAAACGCCTTCTGCGCCAACCGCAACATCACGATCGAATCCTTACCACCCGAGAAGAGCAGCACCGGCCGCTCCATCTCCGCAACCACCTCACGCATCACGAAGATGCTCTCCGCCTCCAGGGCGTCGAGGTGGGAGACCTGGTACGCGGCGGGGGCGGTCATGACCCGGCCTCGATCCGCTCGGCTGCGCTCATGGATTCCAGACCTTTCCGGTCGGACACGTAAAGAAGACTGCTCAGGCTACCCGGAATGCCTCTGCAGCGCTGCAAGCAACCGGCTGGCGAGATCCTTGCGGCAGACCAGCAGATCCGGCAGGCGCGGGTCGGCCTCGTTGTATTTCAGCGCAGAACCGTCGATCCGGGAAGCATGCAGGCCGGTGGCCGTCGCCACAGCCACCGGAGCGGCCGAGTCCCACTCGTACTGGCCGCCCGCGTGGACGTACGCGTCGACCTCACCCGTCACCACAGCGGCGATCTTCGCCCCCGCCGAGCCCATCGGCACCAGATGAGCGCCCACATCCTCCGCCAGATCGGTCAGGAAAACCGGCGGACGGCTACGACTGGCCGCCAACCGGATGGTCCTTCCGCCGTCCGAGGTCGCCGCCTCCAGGGTCATCGGCGGGTACGCCGGTGGCAGGTCCGTGCCCAGCACCCGGTGCTGCGCCGGCAACCCCACCGCGCCCGCCACCAGGCGGTGCGGCGTCGACGCGGTGCGCGCCCACAGCGCCACGTGCACCGCCCAGTCCGAACGGCCCTCCTCGGAGAACTCCCGGGTCCCGTCCAACGGGTCGATGATCCACACCCGGTCGGCGGTCAGCCGGGACACCGCCCCGGCGCTCACCTCGGCCGCCCACGCCAGCCGCGACCCCTCGTCCTCCTCCGAACAGACCGCGTCCCCCGGCCGCCACTTCGCCAGCTCGGTGCGGATCAGGTCGTGCGAGACCTTGTCCCCCGCCGACCGCAACGCCCCCGGGTCGGCGAACCCCAACTCGGCCCGCACGGCCAGCAACGCCTGCCCGGCCTGGGTCGCCAGCCACCGGGCGAACGCGCCGTCGATCATCGGAGGACTGCCCACCACTCGCTCCCGTCGCCTCGCCGCGACCCGCCCCACGGGCCACGCCCACCTGCCGGCCACGCCCACCTGCCGGCCGCGGTCCGCCGGAAAGGCGCAGACTACCGGCCGCACGACCGCCCGCCGTGCCGCCCCGCCCGGCTCAGGCCCCGTGATACAGGTTCTGGGTCGGCTCCACACCCCGGGTGACCACCGACTCGACCACGTCCGCCGCCCGGTCCACCAGGAACTCCAGCTCCTTGCGCTCGGCGGCGGAGAAGTCCGACAGCACGTAGTCGGCCGGGTCCTGCCGCCCCGGCGGCCGACCGATGCCGAACCGCACCCGCACGTAGTCCTTCGTCCCCAGCGACTTCGACATCGAACGCAGCCCGTTGTGCCCGCCCTCGCCGCCGCCGCACTTGACCCGCACCTGCCCGTAGCCGATGTCCAGCTCGTCGTGGACCGCGATCACCCGGCCCGGCGGCACCTTGTGGAACTGCGCCAACCCGGCCACCGGCCCCCCGGAGAGGTTCATGTACGTCAGCGGCTTCATCAGCACCAGCTTCGGCCCGCCCAGCCCCAGCCGCCCCTCGGCCACCTCGGCCACCGCCCGCCGGTGCCGGCCGAACTTCCCGCTCACCCGGGCGGCCAGCAGCTCGGCCACCATGAAGCCCACGTTGTGCCGGTTGCCCGCGTACTCCCGGCCCGGGTTCCCCAGGCCGACCACCAGCCACGGCCCCGCCTCGTCCGTCACGCCACACCCCTCCCGCTCCGCCGCCGCACCCGGCGGCCAGCTCAGACCCGGTCCCGATACGACGACAGGCGCCCCCGGGGTCGGGGGCGCCTGTCGCACGGAAAAACAGACCGGTCAGGCCTCGGTCTTCGCCTCGGCCGGGGCCTCCTCGCCCTCGGCGGCCGGCGCCTCGGCACCCTCGGCGGTCTCCTCGCCGGCCTCGGCCTCCTCGGCGGGGGCCTCGACCTCGGGCAGCGTGGCCTCCAGCTGCTCGGCGGTCGGGGCGGCGGTCACGGCGGCGACCGACAGCTCCGGGTCGGCGGCCAGCTCGACGCCCGACGGCAGCTCCACGTCGGCGGCGGTGACCTGCGTGCCGGCCTCCAGGCCCTCGATCGACGCCTCCAGGTGGTCCGGCACCTTGGTGGCGTCGGCGGTCACCGAGAGGGTGTCGTGGTCGTGCACGATCAGGGTGTCCTTCGCGGCCTCGCCGGTCAGCTGGACCGGGACCTCGACGGTGACCTTCTCGCCACGGCGGACCAGCAGCAGGTCGACGTGCTCGAAGCTGTCCTTGATCGGGTCACGCTGGATCGCCTTCGGCAGCGCCAGCACCTGCGTGCCGTCGCTGACCTCGATCGCGAACAACTGGTTGGCGCCGCCCTTACGGATCGCGGCGGCGAACTCACGCGCGGGCAGCGCGATGTGCTTCGGCTTCTCGCCGTGGCCGTACAGCACGGCGGGCACCATGCCGGCCCGGCGGGTACGACGGGCACCACCCTTGCCGAACTCGGTACGGGGCTCGGCGCTGATCTTTACCTCGGACACGGGGAAACTCCTGATGCTTTTCGCTGCGGCGGCTTGTCGTCTTGCGGTGCTGGGGCGAGGGGGCTCGCTGGGGCTCATGCGTCATGAACGACTGCCCGGAGCACCGCGTCGATCACGGTGCCTCCGTGCGGTGCTTTTCAGCGGCCCGCCGGGCACCCTCGCCGTGGCAACCGCAACAGTCTACCCGAGCTGAATACGCGCCCGACGGCAGTCCCCGCCCCGCCCGCTGTCAGGAGTGAAAACGCCCAACACCGGACCGCGCCGGCCACCGTCCCGGTGGCCGGCGCGGGGTGCCCACCTCAGCTCAGGCCACCGAAGAGGGTCGTCACCGAGCCGTCGTCGAAGACCTCCCGGATCGCCCGGGCCAGCAGCGGCGCGATCGACAGCACCGTGATCTTGTCGAGCTGCTTCTCCGGCGGCAGCGGCAGCGTGTTCGTCACCACGACCTCGGTGATCGGGCTGTTCTTCAGCCGCTCGGTCGCCGGATCCGACAGCAGCGCGTGGGTCGACGCCACCACGATCTCCGCCGCGCCCGACTCCCGCAGGATGTCGGCGGCCTTGGCGATCGTCCCACCGGTGTCGATCATGTCGTCGACGATCAGGCACACCCGGCCCTCGACCTCACCGACCACCCGGTTCGCGACCACCTGGTTCGGCTTCAACGGATCCCGCGTCTTGTGGATGAACGCCAGCGGGCAACCGCCCAGCCGGTCGGTCCACCGCTCCGCCACCCGCACCCGGCCCGAGTCCGGCGCCACCACCGTCATCGGCCGCCCGGCGAACTTGCGCTCCACGTACTCGGCCAGCACGTCCATCGCGAACAGGTGGTCCACCGGGCCGTCGAAGAATCCCTGGATCTGCGCGGTGTGCAGGTCCACCGTCAGGATGCGGTTCGCCCCCGCCGTCTTCAGCAGATCCGCCACCAGCCGCGCCGAGATCGGCTCCCGGCCACGGTGCTTCTTGTCCTGCCGCGAGTACGGGTAGAACGGCAGGACCACGGTGATCCGCTTGGCCGACCCACGCTTCAGCGCATCCACCATGATCAGGGTCTCCATGACCCAGGTGTTGACCCCGTGCGTCACGGACTGCACCACGAAGGCGTCCGAACCGCGTACCGAGTCCTTGAAGCGCACGAAGATCTCACCGTTGGCGAACTCGTACGCGTCGGCGGGCGTCGGCGCGACGCCGAGGACCTCACCGATCTCCCTGGCCAAGTCCGGGAAACCACGTCCGGAGAAGAGCATCAGGCTCTTGCGGTTTTCGGCGACGATGCTGCCCATGGGCCCGTCTGCTCCCGTTGGTCGGTGTGCCCGGCTGCGGTGTGGGGCCGGGGACTAGTGGGTTTGCAGTATCTCCCCCGCCTGGCGGCCCCCGAACCGCCTCGGCGCCCTCGTGGATTGCCTCACCTTCCCTTGCGCCCCACTATGCCCCAGGAGCATCCTCCGCCGCAGCCCGCAAAGCGCGCTCCGCCGCCTCCGCCGACGCCGTGCCGGCCCGCCTCCGGGCCACCCAC
Organism: Micromonospora carbonacea; assembly: GCF_014205165.1. NCBI lineage: Bacteria > Bacillati > Actinomycetota > Actinomycetes > Micromonosporales > Micromonosporaceae > Micromonospora > Micromonospora carbonacea. The sequence goes on from NZ_JACHMZ010000001.1 coordinate 6,054,687, forward strand.
CCCTCGATGCTGCGCTGCGGCGCGCGGGTCACCCCGAGCGCCCCCGGCGGCACGTTCTGGCTGATCGCGCTGCCCGCCGCGACGTACGCGCCCGGCCCCACCTCCACCGGGGCGATCAGGCTGGTGTCGCAGCCAATGAAGGCCGCCTCCCCGACCGTCGTGCGGTGCTTGTTGACCCCGTCGTAGTTCACGAAGATCGTCGCCGCGCCGATGTTGGCCCGCGCCCCGATCGTCGCGTCACCCACGTACGACAGGTGCGGCACCTTCGCGCCCGCCCCGACCTCGGAGTTCTTCACCTCGACGAACGTGCCGACCTTGGCCTTCTCGGCCAGCCGCGCCGCCGGCCGCAGGTACGCGTACGGCCCGACGCTGGCCCCCGCGCCGACCTCGGCGTCGACGGCGTGGCTGCGCAGCACCGTCGCCCCCGGCCCGACCACCGTGTCGATCAGCGTCACGTCCGGGCCCACCACCGCCTCCGCGCCCACCACCGTCCGGCCGCGCAGCTGCGTGTTCTGGTCGATCACCGCGTCCCGGTCCACCGCCACCGTCACGTCGATCCACGTCGTCGCCGGGTCCAGGATGCTCACCCCGGTGCGCATCCACGCCTCGTTGACCCGGTCGCGCAGCAGCCGGCGCAGCGCCGCCAACTCGACCCGGTCGTTGCAGCCCAGCGTCTCCACGTGGTCGGTCGCCACGTGCACCCCGACCGGCTCATCGGCGGAGACCAGCAGGGCGAAGACGTCCGTCAGGTATTCCTCGCCCTGGTCGTTGTCGGTGGAGAGCTTGCCCAGCGCGTCGCGCAGCCGCACCGCGTCGAACGCGTAGCTGCCGGCGTTGATCTCCCGCAGCGCCCGCTGCTCGGCGGTGGCGTCGCGCTCCTCGACGATCTGCCGCAGCCGGCCCGCTTCGTCCCGGACGATCCGCCCGAGCCCGGTCGGGTCGGGCACCTCGGCGGCGAGCACGGTCGCCGCCGCACCGGCCGACTCGTGCGCGTCCACCAGCGCGGCGACCGTCTCGGGGCGCAGCAGCGGCACGTCCCCGTTGATCACGACCACGGTCCCGTCGGCGTCGGCGACGGCGTCGAGGGCGATCCGGACCGCGTGGCCGGTGCCGCGCTGCTCGGCCTGGAGCACCGGGACGGCCTCCGGGGCGACCTCGGCCAGGTGCGCCCGGACCCGGTCCGCGCCGTGGCCGACCACGACGACGGTCCGCTCCGCCCGCAGGGGGCCGGTGGCGGTGAGCACGTGGCCGAGCAGGGTCCGGCCGAGCAGGGGATGCAGCACCTTGGGCAGCGCCGACTTCATCCGCTTGCCCTCCCCGGCGGCGAGCACGACGACGGTGCGGAGGTGGGGCTGGGACACGACGTGGCTCCCGTCGGGACGGCGACAGTCTCGCGGCCATGCTAACCACGCGAGGACGGCGATACAGCGGAAGCTCCCGGGAGAGGATTCGAACCCCTATAATCAGGACCAAAACCTGACGTCCTGCCATTAGACGACCCGGGACGGTCTAAAACGGACAAACCAATCGGTTGGCCGGACTAGTACACCTTAGCGCCCCACAGCTTCCACGCCAGCGCCCATTCCCGCCATGATCCCTTCGATCTTCCAGTAGAGCCGCCGCGATCTGGGCACCTCCACCGTCAGGCAGCCGCGATAGCCGTCGCCGGTATTGCGCCGGACCGTCGCGGGCCGGTGCCGCTTGAGCGAGACGGGCCGGAAGTCGTCGACGGGCACCCCCACCCGCTCCGCCCACCACCGGACCGCCTCCGAAGCGTCCGCGGACTCGTGGATGCTCACCCGGAACGACAGCGCCCCGCGGGGCACACCCATCGCCTCGACGAAGCGGAGGAAGACCTCGACCAGCGTCGGGTCGCTGGGCGTCGGTCATCGCCCGGCGCCGCTCGCGGGCCGCCTCGGCGTCGGGCTCCCACGGCACGCCCTGGACCCAGCGGTACGCGGTCGACGTCGCCACGCCGAGCCGGGCCGCGATGTCGGGCACCCCGCGCAGCAACTCCTGGACGCGGTTGCGGCCGAGGCCGGTGCGGGCCCGGATCTCGCGCACGCTGAGCTGTTCGACGGTGCGCAGTCGGCGGACCTCTGCCGCCCGGGAGTCGCCCAAGAGCTGGAAGTCGTCCACGAACAGCAGGTTAGGACGGGCGTACGACACACCACGCATCCATGCCGGGAACTGTCTCGCGCGTTCCCCGACGCCCTAAGTTACGGTGACGTAGGCGTAACTTCGTGATCTCCGTCGTCCCGCTGCGAGGTGCCATGTCGACCGCTCTGACCGAGCCCCGCCCCACCGGTCCGAAGCCGCTGACCCAGGGCCCGCAGTCGCGGGGCATCCTGGTCGCCCTGTGGGCGTTCGTGGTCGTCCCGTTCCTGGCCCTGCTCGCCGCGCTGCCGGTCGCCTGGGGCGGCTGGCTGGGCTGGACCGACGTGGCGGTCGCCGGGTTCTGGTACGTCGTCTCGGGGCTGGGCATCACGGTCGGCTACCACCGCTACTTCACCCACGGCTCCTTCCGGGCTCGGCCGTGGCTGCGGGTGGCGCTGGCGGTGGCGGGTTCCCTCGCGGTGCAGGGCGAGATCATCCAGTGGGTCGCCGACCACCGCCGGCACCACGCGTTCGCCGACCTCGACGGCGACCCGCACTCGCCGTGGCGGTTCGGCCAGAGCATCCGGGGGCTGGCGAAGGGGCTGTTCCACGCGCACGTCGGCTGGCTGTTCGGCCGGGAACTGTCCAACCGGGAGCGGTTCGCCCCGGACCTGCTCGCCGACCGGGCGACCCGCCGGGTGGACCGGCTCTTCCCGGTGCTGGTGGTGGTGACGGTGCTCGGCCCGGCGCTGATGGGCGGCCTGCTCACCTGGTCGTGGCGGGGCGCGCTGACGGCGCTGTTCTGGGGCGGGCTGGTGCGGATCTCGCTGCTGCACCACGTGACCTGGTCGATCAACTCGGTCTGCCACGTCTACGGCGAGCGGCCGTTCGCGATGCGCCAGGGCGACCGGGCGACCAACTTCTGGCCCCTGGCGATCCTGTCGTTCGGCGAGAGCTGGCACAACCTGCACCACGCCGAGCCGACGAGCGCCCGGCACGGCGTGCTGCGCGGGCAGGTCGACATCTCGGCCCGGGTGATCTGGCTGTTGGAGCGGACCGGGGCCGCGTGGGCGGTGCGCTGGCCGAAGCCGGAGCGCATCGCGGCCAAGCTGGCCCACCCGGAGCCGCCGCGGCGGGGTCGGCCGCGGTAAACGGGTCGGTCGGGCCGGCCGCAGCCTGGCAGGATGGCCGGATGACCGACGACGGCGGCGCGACCAACGACGGCGGCAGCATTCCACGACAGGGCGTCACGGCGCGCCGGCGAGGTGACGGCATGGCAGAGGGTCCGGTCGGCGGAGGCGGGACGGGCGGCGGGCGGCGGCGCGCGGTGCCGGCGGCGGGCAAGCCGCCGTCGCGGGTGCGGATGTCGGCGGCCCAGCGGCGGGAGCAGTTGATCTCGATCGGCCGGCAGTTGTTCGCCGAGCGGGGCTTCGACGCCACCTCGATAGAGGAGGTGGCGGCCCGGGCGAAGGTCTCCAAGCCGGTGGTCTACGAGCACTTCGGCGGCAAGGAGGGGCTCTACGCGGTGGTGGTGGACCGGGAGGTCCGGGCCCTGCTGGACCGGATCACCACGGCGCTGACCGCCGGCCACCCGCGCGAGCTGCTGGAGCAGGCGGCGCTGACCCTGCTGGGTTACATCGAGGAGGAGACCAGCGGGTTCCGGGTGCTGGTGCGGGAGTCGCCGCTGATGTCGGCGACGGGCAACTTCAGCAGCGTGATGAACGACGTCGCGCACCAGGTCGAGCACATCCTCGGTGCCGAGTTCAAGACCCGGGGGTACGACCCGAAGCTGGCCGAGCTCTACTCGCAGGCGCTGGTGGGGATGGTGGCGTTGACGGGGCGCTGGTGGCTGGAGGTGCGCAGGCCGCGCAAGGAGACGGTGGCCGCGCACCTGGTGAACCTGGCCTGGAACGGGTTGTCGCACCTGGAGGCGAAGCCGACGCTGATCACGTCCCGGGGCCGGTGACGGCGGGGCCGGCGGCCGCTCGGTCGTCGGGTCAGCGGTGGCCGGGGACGGGGTCGCGGCGACGCCGGTCCTCGGCCTCGGCGTGGTCGGCCGGGCCGACCTTGTCGTAGAGGCCGGTGGCGAGCAGCACCAGCCCGAACAGCAGCGACACGATGACGGTGGACATCGAGAAGTTGAGGAAGTTCGCCGAGGTCTGTAGGACGGCCATCATCAGGGTGCCGGTGACGAGGAAGACCGCGCCGGCGGTGAGGTTCATGTAGTGGCCGAGGTTGCTGCGCCGGGACGCCCCGATCAGCAGCACGATGCCGAAGACCACCGAGACGAGCGAGAACGCCAGGTTGGTGCGGAGCCCGAGGGCCCAGTGGCTGCCCCGGTCGAAGAGACCTTCGCCCCAGGTCGCGGCCGTGCCCCACACGCCGAAGAGCAGGATGTAGAGCCCGACGAGCCCGGCGAGGACCCGGTAGAGCGGCCGGGCCGGGTGGTTGACCGGAAAGTGCGCCATGACCCCTCCGTCCGTTTGACACCAGTCGGAAGGATTGTCACCCCGCCGGGCGTCGGACGCGGGCCGAACCGCCGCAGCGGGGGCCGGCGTGTGCCGACCCCCGCTGCGGTGTGCGGGCCTACAGGACGAGCCGGGCCTTCTGCCAGGCCTCGTTCTCCTCGTCGGTGCCGACCTTGCCGTACATGCCGGCCATCAGCAGGACCATGGAGAGGGTGAGCACCACGATGTCGGTGGTGATGGTGAAGTTCAAGACGTTGGCGTCGGTCTGGAGGAAGGCCAGCTCGGCGAGGCCGAGGACCATGAGGGCGTACGCCAGCCACTGGTTGATCGCGACGTCGAGGTTGCGGCCGATCACGGTGCCGGTGAGGATCGCGACGCCCAGCACGAGGCTCAGCAGCGAGAAGCCGAGGTTGGTGCCCTGACCGAGCACCGTGGTGTCGTCCTGGGCGAGGATGTCGTTGCCGGCGCTGGCGACGAGGCCGAGCACTCCGAAGGCCAGGAAGTACAGACCAACGAGCCCGCCGATCGCCCGGTAGATCGGCCGCGCGGGGTGGTTGACGGGGGTGTGGGCCATGTCTGAGTCTCCAAGACCGTGCGGGTGAGGGGTCGCCTGCGATTGTCCCGCACGGCGGGCTGTGACGCCGCACACCCCCCGCCCGGTTGCCCTGGTCAGCCGCCGGGCACCTGCTCGGCGAGGGCCAGCCAGCTCTCCTCGACCTGTTCCCGTTCGGCCCGGACGTCCTTGAGCTGGGCGTCCAGCTCGGCGACCCGGGCGTAGTCGGTGGCGTTGGCGGCGAGCTGGTCGAGGAGGGTGGCCTCCCGCTGGTCCAGCTTGGCGATCTGCCGTTCGAGCCGGGTGAGTTCCTTCTTGGCCTGCCGGGCCTCGGCGGCGGACATGCCGCCCGTGCCGGCGGCGGGGGTGCCGGCGGCGGGGGCCCCGGCGGGGGCGGCCGGGGCGGCGGGCTGCCGGTCGGCGGCGCGGGCCAGGTACTCGTCGACGCCGCCGGGCAGGTGCACGAGGCGGCCGTCGCCGAACATCCCGTACGCGGCGTCGGTGACCCGTTCGATGAGGTACCGGTCGTGGCTGGCCACGATGATCGTGCCGGGCCAGGAGTCGAGGAGGTCCTCCAGGGCGGCGAGGGTGTCGGTGTCCAGGTCGTTGGTGGGCTCGTCGAACAGCAGCACGTTGGGCTCGGCGGCGAGCAGCCGGAGCATCTGGAGGCGGCGGCGTTCCCCGCCGGAGAGGTCGCCGACGGGCGTCCAGAGCCGGCGGTCGTCGAAGCCGAACACCTCGGCGAGCTGGGCGGCGGAGACCTCCCGGTCGCCGAGCTGCACCCGGCGGGCGACCTCCTCGACGGCTTCGAGGACGCGCAGGTGGCCGGGGAGCTCGGCCAGCTCCTGGGAGAGGAAGGCCGGCTTGACCGTGGAGCCGGTGTGGAAGCGGCCGGCCTCGGGGCGGGTGATGCCGGCGAGCAGCCGCAGCAGCGTGGTCTTGCCGGCGCCGTTGCGCCCGAGGATGGCGATCCGGTCGCCGGGACCGACCTGCCAGGTGGTGTCGCGCAGGATCTCCTTGGGGCCGGCGTGCAGCCGCACGTGCTCCAGGTCGTACACCTGCTTGCCGAGCCGGGCGGTGGCGAGCCGTTGCAGCGACATGGTGTCGCGCGGCGGCGGCACGTCGTCGATGAGCGCGTTGGCGGCGTCGATGCGGAACTTCGGCTTGGAGGTGCGGGCGGGCGGGCCGCGCCGCAGCCAGGCGATCTCCTTGCGGAGGAGGTTCTGCCGGCGGGCCTCGGTGGCGGCGGCGACGCGTTCCCGCTCGGCGCGGGCGAGGGTCCAGGCGGCGAAGCCGCCCTCGTAGGCCCGGACGGTCTGGTCGGCGACCTCCCAGGTGGTGGTGCAGACGGCGTCGAGGAACCACCGGTCGTGGGTGACCACGACGAGCGCGCCGCGCCGGCCGACGAGGTGCTTCGCGAGCCAGTCGACGCCGCCGACGTCGAGGTGGTTGGTGGGCTCGTCGAGGATGAGCAGGTCGGACTCGCGGACCAGCAGCGCGGCCAGGGCGACGCGGCGGCGCTCGCCGCCGGACATCGGGCCGACGGGCTGGTCGAGGCCGAGGTGGGGCATGCCGAGGCCGTCGAGGATGGCCCGGACGCCGGCGTCGCCGGCCCACTCGTGCTCGGCGCCCATGCTCTGGTCGAGCCAGCCGGTGCCGAGCACCACGTCCCGGACGGTGGCCTCGGGGGCGAGCGCGAGGGCCTGCGGCAGCCACAGGACGCGCAGGTCGCGGCGGTGGGTGACGCGGCCGTCGTCGGGGTCCTCCTGCTTGGTGAGCATCCGCAGCAGGGTGGACTTGCCGGCGCCGTTGAGGCCGACCACGCCGATCCGGTCGGCGTCGTCGAGGCCGAGCGAGACGTCGGTGAGCAGCGGCCCGGCGGCGCCGTAGCCCTTGGACACCCGGTCCAGGTTGACGATGTTGGCCACTGCCCCACCTTTCATGATCAAGGCGTCCCGGTGCCGGCGGGCACCTCGGGACGCCTGGCTCCCAGGGTACGCGGACGCGCCCGGCCCGCCCCGGGGGCGGGTCGGGCGCGGGTGGGTCAGCCGATCCGGGCGCCGGCCACCGGGCCGTGGGCGGTGCGCGCCTCGCGGCACACCCCGGCCGCCTCCAGCTCGGCGGCGATCCGCTCGGCGTCGGCGGCGTCGGCGGCGAGGAAGACGCAGGTGGGCCCGGAGCCGGAGACGATGCCGGCGAGCGCCCCGGCGGCCTCGCCGGCCTTGAGGGTGGCGGCCAGCGACGGGCGCATGGCGAGCGCGGCGGCCTGGAGGTCGTTGCCGAGGGTGGCGGCGAGCACCCGGGGGTCGCGCTGGCGCAGCGCGGCGAGGAGCCCGTCGGTGCTGCCCAGCGGCGGCCCGGCCGTGCCGGCGGCGCGGAGCCGGTCGAGTTCGGCGTACGCGGCGGGGGTGGAGAGGCCGCCGTCGGCGATGGCGACCACCCAGTGCCAGGAGGTGGGGCGGGCCAGCACGGGGCTGACGGCCTCGCCCCGGCCGGTGCCCAGCGCGGTGCCGCCGTGGATCAGGAACGGCACGTCGGAGCCGAGGTCGGCGGCGATCCCGGCCAGCTCGTCGCGGGACAGGCCGGTGCCCCAGAGCGCATCGCAGGCGACGAGGGCCGCCGCCGCGTCGGCGCTGCCACCGGCCAGGCCGCCGGCGAGCGGGATCTGCTTGCGCAGGTGCAGCCGGGCGTGCGGCAGGACGCCCGCGTAGCCGGCGAGGGCGTGGGCGGCCCGGATCACCAGGTTGGTGTCGTCGAGGGCCAGCTCGCCGGTGCCCTCCCCCTCCATGGTCAGGGTGAGGGTGTCGCCGCGGCGGGCGGTCAGCTCGTCGTGGATGGAGATCGCGTGGTAGACGGTGTTCAGCTCGTGGTAGCCGTCGCGGCGCAGCGGGCCCACCCCGAGGTGCAGGTTGACCTTGGCGGGGACCCGCACCCGGACGGGGCCGGCGGCCCCGCGTCGCTGCTGGTCGTCATCGTCGTCCGGTCGCCAGGCCTCGGTCACGGGACGATGCCCCGCAGGCGCAGGCGGATGTCGAACGGCTCGGTCACGATCAGCTCCTCGGCGGGGTCGGCGGCCGGCGCGGACCGGGCGTCAACCAGGTCGTACGCGTTGCGGGGTCCGGGCACCGCGCCAGCCTACTGCGCGGCCGGCGTGCCGGTCGGGGCCGACGCGGCGACGGCGGCGAACTGCTCGACGGTGAGTGACTCCCCGCGTGCGCCCGGGTCCACCCCGGCGGCGACGAGGGCGGCGGCGGCCCGGTCGGGGCCGCCGGCCCACCCGGCGAGGGCGGCCCGCAGGGTCTTGCGGCGCTGGGCGAACGCGGCGTCGACGACGGCGAAGACCCGTTCCCGGGGCACCTCCGGGCGGGGCGGCTCGCGGCGGGTGAAGGCGACCAGTCCGGAGTCGACGTTGGGCACCGGCCAGAACACGTTGGGCGGGACCCGGCCGGCGGCGCGGGCGTGCGCGTGCCAGGCGAGCTTGACCGACGGGATGCCGTACACCTTGGAGCCGGGGCCGGCGACGAGCCGGTCGGCGACCTCCTTCTGCACCATCACCAGGCCGTGCCGCAGGCTGGGCAGCGCGGCGAGCAGGTGCAGCACCACGGGCACGGCCACGTTGTACGGCAGGTTGGCCACCAGCGCGGTCGGCGCGGGGTCGGCCAGTTCTGCGGCGGTGACGCGCAGCGCGTCGGCGCGGTGCACGGTGAGCCGGTCGGCGTACGGGCCGGCGTGCCGCGCGGCGGTCTGCGGCAGCGCGGCGGCGAGCGTCGGGTCGATCTCGACGGCGTGGGTGTGCGCGGCGGCCGGGAGCAGGGCGAGGGTGAGCGAGCCGAGGCCGGGGCCGACCTCCAGGGCGACGTCGTCGGCGGTCAGCGCGGCGGCGGCGACGATGCGGCGCACGGTGTTGGGGTCGTGCACGAAGTTCTGGCCGAGCTTCTTGGTGGGGCTGACGCCGAGGCGGGCGGCGAGGTCCCGGATCTCCGCCGGGCCGAGCAGGCCGGGGGTCACCACGGGCCGAAGGCGCGTTCGCCGTTGGCCGACAGGGCGGCGCAGAGCGCGTCGAGGTCCGCGCCGGTGGTCTCGGCCAGCACGCGGACGGTGAGCGGGATCAGGTACGACGCGTTGGGCCGCCCCCGGTGCGGGGTGGGCGTGAGGTAGGGGGCGTCGGTCTCCACGAGGATCTGGTCGAGGGGGGTGAGCACGGCGGCCTCGCGCAGCGCGGCGGCGCTGGCGAAGGTGACGGTGCCGGCGAAGCTGAGCAGGTAGCCGCGGCGGACGCACTCGCGGGCGAAGTCGGCGTCGCCGGAGAAGCAGTGCAGCACGACGGTGTCCGGGGCGCCCTCGTCGTCGAGGATCCGCAGCACGTCGGCGTGGGCGTCGCGGTCGTGGACGACGAGGGCCTTGCCGTGCCGCTTGGCGATGTCGATGTGGGCGCGGAAGCTCGCCTCCTGCGCGGCGCGGCCCTCGTCGCCGGTGCGGAAGAAGTCCATTCCGGTCTCGCCGATGCCGCGCACCCGGTCGCGGGCGGCGAGGGCCTCGATGGCGCGCAGCGCCTCGTCGAGGTCGGCGAGGCGGGGCGCCTCGTTGGGGTGCAGCGCGACGGTGGCGAGCACCGCCGGGTAGCGGTCGGCGGCGTCGGCGCTCCATGCCGAGGACGCGACGTCGACGCCGACCTGGACGAGCCGGTCCACGCCGGCCTCGGCGGCGACCGCGACGGCCGCCGCGACGGGGTCGTCGGCGGTGGCGTTGCCGCCCGCCCCGCCGGCCGGCGCGCCGGCCTCGGTGACGGTGATGTCCAGGTGGGTGTGGCTGTCCGGCACGGGGCCGGGCAGCGGCTCGGGCGCGGGCGGGAACTCGCCGGCCCGGCGGGCGGCCCGCTGCCGGCGGGGTTCGGTCGACTCGGTCATCGCCGCCAGCATCACACACCGGCGGTCGGCCCGGTCCGCCGCCCAGGCCCCTCCGGGGTGTGCCGGCGCTGCGGCGGGCAGCGCGCCGACCAGGCGCCGGTCATCGGCCCGTCACCGGCCGTTCACTCGCCCGGAACGCGGCGGGCCTAGCGTCGCCGGAGTGAGCGTCGCCCCTCAGGCAAGTGGAGCCGCCGAAGCGCGGGCGGGGCTGCGCGTCACGTGCGGCGGCGTCACCTACCTGGCGGAGGCGATCGCCCGGGGCGCGGCGTACGAGCTGTTCAGCGCCGAGGAGGCACCCGGCTTCGAGTGGTCTCCCCGGCCGGGGGCGCCACTGCCGTGGCGGCGGTTCGCCCACGTCAGCGAGGTCGACGCGGTGCACGGCGCGGCCGAGCCGACCGAGGAGCCGGACGCGCCGCTGCTGGTGCCGTTGCACCGCGAGCGGGGCTGGCCGCAGGTGCAGCGGCTCAGCCAGCAGCCGGCCTCGGCCGGCGACCCGACGCTGGCGGCGGTGCGGGCGTCGGCGGTGGTCCGGCGGGGCACCCGCATGGTCAAGGTGCTCTCCGCGCGGCAGCTCGCCGGTTACGCCCGGGGCTGGCTGCCGCACGGCTTCTGCCACCGCGAGCACGACGTGGCGCACCTGCGTACCCCGGCGGCCCTGGCGGTGCTGCGCACCGACTCGCCGGGCGGCCGCGACGACCTGGAGGTGGCGTACGCGCTGCGCTGGCGGGCGGCGGACCCGGCGGACTACGTGCGGCCCGTCGGCGCGGAGCACCGGGGGTTGACGGCGCTGCCGCCCCGGGACCGGCTCGGCCCGTCGGTGCTGGGCACCGGGTTCGTGCCGAGCGAGGCGCAGCTGGTCCCGGAGTTCGTCACCCGGGACTTCGCCGACCTGCCGATGCCGGCCAACGCCACCCTGCTGGCCTACCCGCCGTCGGGCGAGGAGGTCGTGCTCTACAGCTACCAGGCCGAGCAGCGGGGCTGGCTGCGGATGGTCGGCCCGCAGTGGCGGCACCTGCTGGCCGGGGTGCCGGACCTCTCCCCCGACCAGGAGTGGCTGCCGACCGGGGAGGCGGCCCGGTCGACGCAGCTCGTCGGCGGGTACGCCGGCGCCGTGTACGAGGCCGTCGCCGACCTGCCCGGCGGGTTCCGGGTGCTGGCGATGACCCGGGCCGCCCGGTACCCGGTGGAGGCGGTGGCCCGCCGGTTGCGGCACGCCGCCTGGCGGGGCGTGCCCTGCCTGGTCCTGCGGGAGGAGGCGAGCTGGCTGCGGCTGCGGCTGACCCGGCCCGATCCGGACGCGGTGGCCGCGACCGGGGCGCAGTGCCAGGAACGGGGCGTCTACGAGGTGTGGGCCCCGGTGGCCGAGGTGACCGACGACCGGATGGTCGACGTGTCCTATCCGCTCTGACCGGGCGGTCCCGGCGGGGCGGTCGGTGCGGTCCCGGCGGCGCGGTCCCGGCGGGCCGGCATATCGGGGGGCGGGTCGGGAATGCGCGGGGCGTCCGACGACCCGACCCCGCACCGGGAGACGAGATGCCCTTCATGACCGTCGGCGCGGAGAACACCGCGCCCATCGACCTGTACTACGAGGACCACGGCGCCGGCCAGCCCATCGTGCTGATCCACGGCTTCCCGTTCAACGGGGCGACGTGGGAGAAGCAGACCAACGCGCTGCTCGCCGCCGGCTACCGGACCATCACGTACGACCGGCGGGGCTTCGGCAACTCCAGCCAGCCGGCCGCCGGCTACGACTACGACACGTTCGCGGCCGACCTGGACGTGCTGATGACCGAGCTGGACCTGCGCAACGCGATCCTGGTCGGGCACTCGATGGGCACCGGCGAGGTCACCCGCTACCTGGGCACGTACGGGTCGAACCGGGTGGACCGGGCGGTGCTGCTCGCCCCGATCGCGCCGTTCCTGCTGAAGACCCCGGACAACCCGCAGGGGGTGGACCGCAACCTCTTCGACGGCTTCCAGCAGGCGATCCTCGCCGACCGGTTCGCCTACCTCACCAGCTTCTGCGACAGCTTCTTCAACTACTCCGACAACAAGGGCAGGCTGGTCAGCGAGGAGGCGTACCGGGCGCACTGGGACATCGGCGCGCGGGCCTCGGCGATCGGCACGTACCAGAGCGTGGACGCCTGGCTGACCGACTTCCGGCCGGACCTGCCCCGGATCGACGTGCCGGTGCTGATCGTGCAGGGCGACCAGGACCAGGTCCTGCCGTACGCGGTGACCGGCCAGCGGTTGCAGCCGATGCTGCCCGACAGCCGGCTGGTGACGCTGAAGGGCGCGCCGCACGGCATCCCGTGGACCAACGCCGACGAGGTGAACCGGGCGATCCTGGAGTTCGTGGTGGCCCCGGCGATGGCGCGGCGCTGAGCCTGGCGGTTCTCGCGCCGGGCTGTCTCGCGCCGGGCCGTCCCGCGCCGAAACGGCGACTGGCGGTGTCCCGAGGTCGGGACGCCGCCAGGTCGCCGTCACTGCGGGACGGTCACGGGGCGGGTCGGGTCAGCCGGCGAGCCGGGCCAGCTCCTCCTCGACGATCGACGGGTCGAGCTTGCGGAACACCGGCTTCGGCGCGGCGAGCGGCCGGCCCGCCTCCAGCGGCACCGACTCCCAGCGCGCTCCGACCGTGTAGTCGCCGGTCAGCACCGGGTACGCGGGCCCGCCGTCGAGGTCGTCGACCTCCTCCAGCACCGGCATCGGGGCGTGCACGCCGGTGCCGCCGAGCAGCTCGTGGATCTGCTGCGCGGAGTGCGGCAGGAACGGCGTGAGCAGGGTGTTGGCGTCGCTGACCACCTGGAGCGCGACGTGCAGGATGGTGCCCATCCGGGGCTTGTCCGCCTCGGCCTTGAGCTTCCAGGGTGCCTGCTCCGACAGGTACTTGTTGGCCTCGGCGACGACCCGCATCGCCTCGCCGATGGCCTGCTTCTGCCGGTGCCGGCCGATCAGGTCGCCGACGGTGTCGAAGCCGGCGCGGGCGGTGGCCAGCAGCGCCTCGTCGGCCTCGGTGAGCCCGGCCGGGTCGACCGACGGGATCGCGCCGAAGTTCTTCGCCGCCATCGACACCGACCGGTTGACCAGGTTGCCCCAGCCGGCGACCAGCTCGTCGTTGTTGCGGCGGAGGAACTCGGCCCAGGTGAAGTCGGTGTCGTTGCTCTCCGGCCCGGCGACCGCGATGAAGTAGCGCAGCGCGTCCGCGTCGTAGCGTTCGAGGAAGTCGCGCACGTAGATGACGACCTTGCGGGACGAGGAGAACTTGCGGCCCTCCATCGTGAGGTATTCGCTGGAGACGACCTCGGTGGGCAGGTTGAGCCGGCCCAGCGCGCCGGGTTCGCCGTCGTGGTCGCCCGCGCCGGAGTATCCGCCGAGCAGCGCCGGCCAGATCACCGAGTGGAAGACGATGTTGTCCTTGCCCATGAAGTAGTAGCTGCGGGCGTCCTTGCCCTCGGCGTCGGCGGACCACCACCTGCGCCACGCCTCGGGGTCGCCGGTGCGGCGGGCCCACTCGATCGACGCCGACAGGTAGCCGATGACCGCGTCGAACCAGACGTAGATCCGCTTGTCCGGGCGGTCGCGCCAGTCGTCGAGGGGGATCGGCACGCCCCACTCCAGGTCCCGGGTGATGGCCCGGGGCTGGAGGTCGTCGAGGAGGTTCCGCGAGAACCGCAGCACGTTGGGCCGCCAGCCCTCCCGGCCGTCCAGCCACTCCCGCAGCGCGTCGGCGAGCGCGGGCAGGTCGAGGAAGAAGTGCTCGGTCTCGACGAACTCCGGCGCCTCACCGTTGATCTTGGACTTGGGGTTGATCAGGTCGACCGGGTCGAGCTGGTTGCCGCAGTTGTCGCACTGGTCGCCACGGGCGCTGTCGTAACCGCAGATGGGGCAGGTGCCCTCGATGTAGCGGTCGGGCAGGGTCCGGCCGGTCGACGGCGAGATCGCCCCGGTGGTCACCCTGGGCACGATGTAGCCGTTGCGGTGCAGGCCGGCGAACAGCTCCTGCACCACCGCGTAGTGGTTGCGGGTGGTGGTGCGGGTGAACAGGTCGTACGACAGCCCCAGCGCCCGCAGGTCCTCGGCGATCACCCGGTTGTAGCGGTCGGCCAGCTCGCGGGGGGTGACCCCCTCGGCGTCGGCCTGCACCTGGATCGGGGTGCCGTGCTCGTCGGTGCCCGAGACCATGAGCACGTCGTGGCCGGCCATCCGCATGTACCGGGCGAAGACGTCGGAGGGAACGCCGAAACCGGAGACGTGGCCGATGTGGCGCGGGCCGTTGGCGTACGGCCAGGCTACCGCCGCGAGAACGTGACTCATGACCAGCAAGCCTAGTGACCGGCGCGGGGCCACCGCGAACCAATAGGCCGGCTCGCCGCGACCGCACCGGGCCGGTCGCCCGATTTGTCGCCGACACGCGGCCTGACCTGCCCTGTCGCCTTCACCTGCCGGTGTCCAATGAAACCGTGACTGGCAGACGCGCCGCCCAGGGACACGAGGAGCCGCCCGGCGCAGCGGCGCCCGCCCCACCCGCGCAGGCAGGCCCGCCCACCCAGGCGGGCCCGCCAGGACAGCCCGGCGCGCCGGCCCAGCCTGGCCCACCCGCCCAGCCGGGCCCATTCGCTCAGCCTGGCCCACCCGGCCAGCCTGCCCCACCCGCTCAGCCTGGCCCGCCGGGACAGGCGGGCCCGATCGGCCAACCCGGCACGCCTGCCCAGGCGGGCCCACCCGGACAAGCCGGCCCACCGGCCCAGCCCGGCCCCGCCCCGCAGGCGGCCCCGACCGGCCAGCCCGGCCCGCCCACGCAGTCCGGCCCGCCGGTGTTGCCCGGGCAGGCGATGTTGCCCGGCCCGCCGGCGTTGCCCGGGCAGGCGGCCGGCCCCGACCAGCCGGTCGAGGTGGAGCCGACCACCGGAGCCCCGGTCGACGCGGTGCCGCGCCGGGTGCCGGTCCGCCAGCCCGGCGGCCGGCTCCGCCCGACGCCCGCCCCCGACGAGGACGCGTCGGGCGACGACGGGCTGTTCTGGGCCCCGATCGAACAGGTGCACTGGGACGGCACCCCCCTGCGCGAGGAACACGGCCGCCGACGCTGGTGGTGGCGACGAGCCGCCGACGCGGACCCCCGGGGAGAGGCCCGCCGACGGCGCGCCGACCGGCCCGCCCACCCGCCGGACCCGTGGCAGGGCCTCTCCGCCCTGCTGGCGCTCAGCCTGCTCGCCGCCTTCTTCGCCTGGGTGAGCGCCGGCCCGTTCTGGCTCGCCCTCGGGCACGCCACCACCGGCACCGTCGTGATCGGCGAGTGCACGGGCGCGGGACTGACCCAGCGCTGCCGGGGGGTCTTCACCGCCGAGGGCGAGCGGTTCATCGCCTTCGGGGTACGCGTCAGCGGGGTGCCCGCCGAGCGCGCCGCCGCCGGCTCGACCCTGACCGCCCGGATGACCGGCCCGTCGGGCGACACCGCGTACGCCGACACCGGCGCCGGCCGGCACCTGCGCTGGCTGCTCGGGCTGCTGCTGGTGCTGGCCTGCGGGGCGGGGATCGCCCGGTACACCGGCGCGGCCCGGCTGACCGACCGGCGGGCCCGTCGCTGGGCGGTGGCGATGGCGGTGGCCGGTCCGCTGGTGATCAGCGTCGGCTTCCTCGCCGCCGCCTGGTAGACGCCGCCCGCCCCGGCTGCGCTCGCCGCCCGGCCCCGCCGCCGCCCGCCCCGGCTGCGCGCGCCCCGCCCGCCGGTTAGGAAGGGGCCCTTCCTATACAGAAAGCGTTAACAAGGGGCCCTTCCTTACACCTCAGGCGTGGACGGTGGTGTAGACGTCGCGGCGGCGCAGGCCGTACGCGGTGGCGACCTCGGTGATCGCGTCGCGCCGGGACAGGCCGGCGGCCTCCCGCTCGGCGACGGCCGCGCGCAGCGTCTCGTCGTCGGGGCGCTGCGCGGCGGCCGGCGGCGCGCCGGCCACCACGAGGGTGATCTCGCCGCGCGGCTCGCGCTCGGCGGCCCAGGCGGCCAGCTCTCCGAGGGGGCGGCGGACCACCTCCTCGTACGTCTTGGTCAGCTCGCGGCAGAGCGCGGCCGGGCGGTCGACGCCGAACTCGGCGGCCAGGTCGGCGAGCGCGCCCGCGATGCGGTGCGGGGCCTCGAAGAGGACCAGGGTGCGTTCCTCGCCGGCCAGGGCGCGCAGCCGGGACCGCCGCGCGCCGGGGGTGCGGGGCAGGAAGCCCTCGAAGCAGAACCGGTCGCTGGGCAGGCCGGACAGGGCCAGGGCGGTGGTGACGGCGCTGGGCCCGGGGGCGGCGGTCACCGGGACCCCGGCGTCGAGGGCCCCCCGGACCAGCCGGTAGCCGGGGTCGGAGACGCTGGGCATCCCGCCGTCGGTGACCAGGGCGACGACGTATCCCTCGCGGAGGACCTCGACGAGTTCGGGGGTGCGCCGCTCCTCGTTGCCCTCGAAGTAGGAGACGATCCGGCCTCCGACGGTGACGTCGAGGTCGCGGGCCAGCCGGGTGAGCCGCCGGGTGTCCTCGGCGGCGACCACGTCGGCGGCGGCGAGCACCTCGCGGAACCGGGCGGACGCGTCGGACGGGTTGCCGAGCGGCGCGCCGAGGAGGATCAGGCGTCCGAATTCGGACATTTCACCCAAGAGATGCGCTCCTTCATCGACAGTTGTACCGATATCGGGGACGATGGACGCCACCGGGCACCTCCGCAGCCTACGATCGCTGCGTGACGAGTGCGTCGACAGCGCAGAGCGCGAGCGCGGGCCGGGCGGGATCGGAGCACGCCGGGTCCACCGGCGACGCGACCGAGGAGTCCGGGCCGCCCCCCACCCCCGACGGCGGCGGGGGCGTCCCCGCGATCGTGCGGCGGCGGCTCGCCACCATCGACGCCCGACTCGACGTCAACTCGTGGATCGCCACCGCCGTCGTGGTGGCGATCGCCGCGATCCTGCGCCTGGTCGGCCTCAGCTACCCCAAGGGCAAGATCTTCGACGAGATCTACTACGCCCGCGACGGCTGGGGGCTCGTCGACAAGGGCGTCGAGTGGAACTACAAGGACAACGGCCCGTCGTACGTGGTGCACCCGCCGCTGGGCAAGTGGCTCATCGGCCTGGGCGAGTGGGCGTTCGGCTACTCCGACGCCGAGCACAACATCTCCGTGCCCGGGCACCTGATGACGACCGCTCCGGAGTTCGGCTGGCGCTTCGGCGCGGCGCTGGCCGGGATCGTGTCGGTGCTGCTGCTGGTGCGCATCGGCCGCCGGCTGTTCCGCTCCACCACGCTCGGCTGCGCCGCCGGCCTGCTGCTCGCCCTCGACGGCTTCCACCTGGTGCTGTCCCGCACCGCCCTGCTCGACATCTTCCTGCTGCTGTTCGTGCTGGCCGCGTTCGGGGCGCTGGTCCTCGACCGGGACGCCCGGCGTCGCCGGTGGAGCCGGGCGCTGGACGCCGGCCTCGACCCCACCGCGCCCGGCCGCGCCGGCCGGCCCGCCGGCGGCTGGCGGAAC
This sequence comes from Micromonospora carbonacea, assembly GCF_014205165.1. Classification (NCBI taxonomy): domain Bacteria; kingdom Bacillati; phylum Actinomycetota; class Actinomycetes; order Micromonosporales; family Micromonosporaceae; genus Micromonospora; species Micromonospora carbonacea. Next base: position 6,072,210 of record NZ_JACHMZ010000001.1, read on the forward strand.
TGGCCGTGGTGGCGGCTGGCCGCCGGGGTGCTGCTCGGCCTCGCCTGCGCGGTCAAGTGGAGCGCCCTCTACTTCCTGCCGGCCTTCGCGTTGCTGGCCCTGCTGTGGGAGGTCGGCGTCCGCCGCTCCGCGGGGGTGCGCCGGCCGTGGCGCGACGCGCTCCTCGACGAGCTGCCCTGGCTGGTGCTGGCCGGCGTCCTCATGGTCGTCGCCTACGTGGCGACCTGGTCGGGCTGGCTGCTGACCGACGACGGCTACTACCGCCTGGCCGCCCGGTACCCGAACGTGCCGGGCCTGAGCGACACCCCGATCATCGGGGCGCTGAACAACCTGTGGGAATACCACAAGGCGGCGTACGGCTTCCACAAGCAGCTCGACGACCCGCACAAATACCAGTCCTGGCCCTGGCAGTGGCTGCTGCTGGGCCGGCCGGTCGCCTTCCACTGGTCGGGCGAGGGGGCCTGCGGCGCGCCGAGCTGCGCCTCGGAGATCCTGCTGCTGGGCACGCCGCTGCTGTGGTGGTCGTTCCTGCCCGCCCTGTTCGGCGCGGCCTGGATCGGCCTCGCGCGGCGGGACTGGCGGGCCGGGGCGATCCTGCTCTGCGTGGCCGCCGGGCTGCTGCCCTGGTTCTGGTTCGCCTTCGACGGCCGGACGATGTTCTCCTTCTACACCGCGCCGGCCCTGCCGTTCCTGGTCCTCGCGGTCGTCTACGTGCTGGGCGCGATCGTCACCCCGGCCACCGACGGGGCGCGGGCCCCGGCCACCAGGGAGGCGGCCGCCGCCGGCGAGGACGAGGTGGCGGAGCGCCGGCTCGTGGGCGGCGTCATCGTGGGCGCGTACGTGCTGCTGGTGGCGATCTGCTTCGCGTACTTCTATCCGATCTTCGTGGGCAAGGTGCTGCCGTACGCGGAGTGGTCGGCCCGGATGTGGTTGGACGGCCGCTGGATCTGACGCCGGCGTCGGATATCGGACAACCGGGCCCCGAAGCGGGCCCGGTTGGCGGGCCTCCGGGGCGTGGGAAACGGTCCGGGACGCAAAGACGCGCGCCCCGATCGCCTGCCACGGGGGAAGCGGGCGATTGGGGCGCGCAATAGGAGCTTAACCACACGGCACCACCGGCACAACGGGTGGACTCGGGTCAGATTTCCGACGGAGCACACCAGCCTAATGGTTTACGCGGGGCAGCTAACCGTCAGTCATCCGGCGGGGACACATCGGGGTTTCCGGCCGCGCCCGCCGCCGATCCGCCCCGGCCCGGCGCGCCCGAGGGCCGCCTGAGCCTCCAAAGTGGATCTCACTACACTCGCCCCGGTGATCAACAAGAGACGATGGACAACCGTCTTCCGCGGACTGCTGGCGGCAACCGTCCTGGTCGGTCCGGCGGTCGCGCTGGGTGGTCCCGCACCGGCGCGGGCCGACGAGGAGAACCCCGTCGTCGAGCCGCCCCGGGTCGAGCTGGTGCTCGACGTCAGCGGCTCGATGCGGGCCCGGGACATCGACGGGCGCAGCCGGATCTCGGTGGCGCAGCAGGCGTTCAACGAGGTCGTGGACGCGCTGCCCGAGGAGACCCAGCTCGGCATCCGGGTGCTCGGGGCCACCTACAAGGGCAAGGACAAGCAGGTGGGGTGCCAGGACACCCAGCAGATCGTGCCGGTCGGCCGGGTGGACCGGGCCCAGGCCAAGGCGGCCGTGGCCACCCTCCGGCCCACCGGGTTCACCCCGGTCGGGCTGGCGCTCCGCTCGGCCGCCGCCGACCTCGGCACCGGCGCCACCGCCCGCCGGATCGTGCTGATCACCGACGGCGAGGACACCTGCGCCCCGCCGGACCCGTGCGAGGTGGCCCGCGAGCTGGCCGCCCAGGGCACCAAGCTGGTGGTGGACACCCTCGGGCTCGCCCCCGACGAGAAGGTGCGCAGGCAGCTGCTCTGCATCGCCGGCGCCACCGGCGGGACGTACACGGCCGCGCAGAGCGCGGACGAGCTGACCGGCCGGATCAAGCAACTGGTGGACCGGGCCCGGGACACGTACACCGCCGCGCCGACCGTGGTGGGCGGCTCCGCCCGGTGCCCGGACGCGCCGCTGCTCGCCCCCGGCGTCTACACCGACCGGGAGCAGTTCTCCGAGCACCGCTGGTACCGGGTCCCGGTGCGCCCGGGTCAGGAGCTGCGGGCCTCGGTGAGCATCGCGCTGGACCGCCCGGTGAACCCCGACCACGCGGTGCTGCTGCGCGCGACCGCCCCCGACGGCCGGGAGCTGGTGCGGGGCGTGGACGCCGGCAGCGGTCGCACCGACGTGGTCTCCGCCGGCCTGCGCTGGTCGGCCGCCGCCGACGACGACGTGGACGCCGACGCCGACGGCGACGGCGACGGGGACGGGGAGACGCCGGGTCCGGCGGCCGGCGACGCCGCCCCGACCACCGTCTGCCTGGTGGTCAGCAACGCGTTCGCGCCGCGCCCCGGCACCCGGGCCGCCCCGGGGATGCCGATCGAGCTGACCGTCGACGTGGTCGCCTCGTCGCCGGACCCGGGCGGGCCGGACCTGGGCCGGGGCTGGGTGCTGTTGCTGCTGCTGACCCTGGCCGGCCTGGTCACCGGGCTCGTCGCCGGGCTGCTCACCCGCTGGTGGGTCGCCACCTGGAGGGAGAACTGACGATGCGTACCCCGTTGATCCGGTCCTCGGCGGCGCTGGTCGCCGCCGCCGCGCTGACGCTCCCGGCCGCCCCCGCGCTGGCCGCGCCCACCCCCTCGCCCGGTGCCGCCACGGTCACCAAGGCCGGCACCTCGTTCCTGACCGCCACGTCGATCACCGCCGGCCAGCCGGTCCGGGTCGGCGCGTCCACCAGCGACTACCTCTACTGGTCGTTCCCGGCCAGCGCCGGGCAGATCCACGACATCGCGGCGACGGTCACCTTCCCGAAGGGCCGCACCGGCGACTCCACCTGGACGGTCGAGGTCTTCGACGGCCTGCGCCGCCGCCAGGCGTGCACGGCGGGGGCGCAGACCCCGACGGCCGGGGCGTCGGCGACGAGCGTGGCGCTGGGCTGCACCCTGCGCCGGGTCCGGTCGTGGGCCGAGCCGTGGTCGGCCGACCCGCTGCCCGGCACGTACTTCGTGCGGCTCTCCGTCGTGGAGCTGCCGGAGCCGGACCTCGGCCTGCCGGTCGACGTGGACCTGCTGGTCGCCGAGGTCGGCGACGGCGACGCCCCCGCCGACGACGGGGAGCTGAAGGCCCCGCTGGTGCCCAACACGAAGGCCGGGACGGTGCTGACCGGGGACCCGGCGGCGGCCCCGGCCGACGAGGAGGACGACGGGAGCCTCCTCACCGGCTGGCTGCCGGACCTGTCGTCGCGGTGGGTCTGGACCGCGGTCGGCGGGGTGCTCGCGGCGGTGGCCGGCGTCGTCGGCTTCGCGCTGACCCGCCGCCCCCGCCGGCCCTGACCCCGCCGTGGCCCGTGGGGCCGGCGCGCTCCGGCCGCCGGTCCCACGGGCCACCGGCGCGGGGGCGGGTGCGGTACGTTCGACGGCGATGAGCGGCGTGCGGGGCGGCCGGGGCCGCGACGGGAGCGGCGGGGGCTGCGATGCGTGACCTGCTGCCGCCCGAGGTCGCGGTGGCCGTCGCCGGTGGGGACGACTGGGACGGCGAGCTGCTGCCCGCCGAGCGGGCCTGCCTGAGCGAGCGGGCGGTCGAGCGCCGACGGCGCGACTTCACCGCCGGCCGGGTCTGCGCCCGGCGGGCGCTCGCCGGCCTCGGCGTCCCGGCCGTCGCGGTGCCCGCCGCGCCGGACCGCGCCCCGGTCTGGCCGCCCGGGGTGGTCGGGACCATCACCCACACGCCGGGCTACTGCGCCGCCGCCGTGGCCCGCGCCGACGAGATCCGGTCGGTCGGCATGGACGCGGAGCTGCGGGACCGGGAGCTCAACCCGGGGGTACGCCGGCTGGTCGGCCTGCCCGAGGAGTGGGCCGACTGCGCCCGGCTCCCCGCCACCGCGCCCTGGGCGGCCGTGTTGTTCAGCGCCAAGGAGACCATCTACAAGGTGTGGCACCCGGTCGTCGGCACGTGGCTGGGCTTCCACGACGCCCGCGTCGAGCTGGACCCGGACTCCGGCCTGTTCACGGCCCGGATCTCCCCCGCCCGGCTGGACGCGGCCCCGGTGCCCGATCCGCCCGCGACGGTCACCGGGCGGTTCGCGGTCGACGCCGACGTGGTCCGTACCGCGGCCATCCTGTTACCCCGCTGAGACGGTCGGGGTGATCCCCGACTTGGGCAGGAGCGATACCGTCAGGGCGTTCGAGATCGCGATGAGGTGCCGAGGAGTACGGTGAGCCACCCCCAGGACCCATACGGGCCGCCGCAAGACCCCTACCAGCCGAACCAGGATCCAGCGACGACACCCGTGCCCCCGTGGCCGGCCGATCCGACCGCCCCGCCGCCCCTGCCGCCGACCACCGCCCAGCCACCGGTCTCGGGCGCGCCGTACCCGCCGCCGCCGGTCTCGGGCGCGCCCTATCCGCCGCCGGTGTCCGGCGCGCCGTACCAGCCGACGTCGGGTACCCCGTACCAGCCGACGTCCGGTGCGCCGTACCCGCCGCCGGGTGGGTTCACGCCGCCGCCCACCCCCGACCCGACGTACCAGCCGGGCGTGGAGGCGGCCTACCCGCCGCCGCCGGGTCCGGCCTACCCGCCGCCGCCCGGCGGGGCGTACCCGCCCGGCCCGGGCTACGCGCCGGGCCCGGGTTACCCGCTCGGCCCGCCGATGGGGGCCAAGAAGAGCAGCAAGAAGCCGATCGTCATCATCGTGGTCGTCGCGGTGGTGCTCGCGCTGCTCTGCTGCGTCGGCGGCATCGTGGCGCTGATCGCCTCGGCCAACGAGGCGGCGAAGGAGGCCGAGCGGCAGTTCCCGGCCCCGCCCCGGGTCACCACCGCGCCGAGCGGCCTGCCGAGCGCCGGCCCGACCTCCTCGTCGTCGTCCGACCCGGCCGACGGGGAGACCTTCAACATGAAGGCCGGCGAGACCCTGATCATCAACGACGAGGACGGCACCCTGGAGATCACGGTGCTGCGGTTCCGCACCTCGACGAAGGGCTGCAAGTCGTACTCGCCCGACCCCGACAAGGGGCTCTACCTGATCGCGGACGTCACCGCGACGGTGAAGAAGGGCAACATGTCGATCAACCCGTTCTACTTCCAGTGGGTAGCCGAGGACGGCACCACCGCGAACGGGATCGCCGGCGCGCTGGCCGGCTGCGGCGACCTGCTCGACTCCGGGGTCAACCTGCGGGAGGGCAGCAAGCGCACGGGCAGCGTCACCTTCGACGTGGCGAACAAGAACGGCGCGCTGGAATACCGGCACAAGCTGGAGACCGCCGGCTCCTGGAAGCCGTAGCCGCACCACCTCGCGTACGTGGGGGCCGGTCCGCCGCCGCGGGCCGGCCCCCCGTCCGTCCCCACCCAGCGGGGTGGCGGGCCGACCGGTCACCCCCGACCGGGGCCCGGCCCTTTCGGGCGGCGGCGTGCGGCGGGCCGCAGCAGGTCGACCAGGCCACGCCAGGCGTGCCCGATCGTCAGCCCGGCCCGGATGGTCGCCAGGGGGTTCCAGAAGTCCCGGAAGTGGACGATCCGCCCGTCCCGGAACCGGACCACCGAGATGTAGACCTGGTGGAACGGTCGACCGGTGACGACACCCCGGCCGTCACCCACGAACTCGGCGACCACCAGCTCCGGGTCGGTGGTCTCGTGGAAGGTCAGGCCGGAGAAGCGCACGTCGAACTGCTTCGGGAAGTCCTTCATGTGCTCGTACAGCTCCCGGTGGCCGGTGAACCGCGCGGGGATGCCCGGCAGGGGGTAGGGAAACTCCAGCACCCCCTCGGGGTCGAACAGCTCCACCCACTCGGTGATCCGGCCCTCGGAGATCAACTCCAGATTGCGGGCGAACAGGGCCTGGGCCTGGGTCCGGGCCTGCTGGTCGGCGTCCATGCTGGTCAGTCCTCACTGCTGGTCGGGGCGAGGGACGCGGGGCGCGGTTCCCCGGCTGCGGGGCCCTGGTCACCGGGCGCGGGGCGCGGCTCCCCGGTCAGGGGCCGCCGGTCGGGGCGGGCCCGCACGAGCGGGGCGAAGTTGCGGTCGAGCAGGGTGTCGGGCAGCAGGCGGGCCGCCAGGCTGCCCAGCCGCACGTCGCCGCCGACCGGGTACCGGGTCCTCGGCCGCGCGGCGGTCAGCGCCCGGGCGACCGCCCGCGCGAAGTCCGCCGGGGTGGTCCCGCTGCGCCGGGCCTGCGCGGCCAGCCGGGCGAGGAAGCGGCCGAACGGCTCCGCGTACAGGTCGCCGGCCCGCCCCGCCGCCTGGGCCATCGTCTCCGTGCCGGCATGGGCGACCTTGTCCCAGATCGGCGTCTGGATCGCCCCCGGCTGGACCACCGACACCGCGATCCCGAACGGCCGCAGCTCACGCCGCAGGCTGTCGCTGACCGCCTCCTTGGCGAACTGGGCCGCCGCGTACGCGCCGAGGTAGGGCAGGGCGACCCGGCCCAGGCCGGAGGTGACGTTCACGATCCGGCCCCGGCCGGTACGCAACAGCGGCAGGAAGCCCTGGATCACGGCGACCTGGCCGACCACGTTGGTGTCGAGTTGCCGCCGCAGTTGCTCCGGCGGCAGGCACTCCAGCGGGCCGGGCAGGCTGATCCCCGCGTTGTTGACCAGCCCCCAGAGGCCGCCGGCCCCGACCTGCCGGGCCACCTCGTCGACGGCGCCCCGGATCTGGTCGGCCCGGGTGACGTCGAGGCGGAGCGGGGTGAGCCGCCCGGCCGTGGTGGCGGCGGCCAGGTCGTCGGCGGCGGCCCGGTCACGCACCCCGGCGAAGACCCGGAAGCCGGCCCGTTCCAGGTGGAGCGCGGCCTCGCGGCCGAGCCCCGACGAGGCCCCCGTGACCACCACCGCCCGGCCCCGTGCGTCGATGCGCCGTCCGGCCCCGATCATGTTCCCGCCCTTCCGTCGGTCCCGGCCGGCACCGCCGCGACATCGGCCCTCGCCGGCTGGACGTGCCCGCCGTCCGTCGGCTCCCCATCGATCTCGGCCAGCACGGCGTCGACGCAGGCGGCGACGAGGCGGGCCGCCCTGGCGTCCGGGACCGCCTCCGCCACGTGGACGAAGTTCCAGGCCAGCTCGCCGTGGCTGGTGTTCGCCGTGGCGACGAAGTAGCCGCAGACCGAGAGCCCCGCGACGAACTGCGCCCCGGCGAGCCGCCAGGCCCCGATCCGGTCCGGGAAGTCGTACCGGCCGAGGTTGGACAGGCAGAGGTTCACCGGCCCGGTCCGCTCGGTCAGCTCCACGAACCGGCCGCTGGCCGCGACCGACGGCGGGCAGGAGAGGCGGACGAGGTCGACCATGGCGAAGTGGCTGCCCCGCTGGCGACGGCCCGCGAGGTCCCCGCTGATCGACCGGGCCACCTCCCACAGCGACGCGCCCGGCCGACAGGACACGAACGAGGGGACGGTCGCGACGTACGCGCCGACGGCCCGTTCGGGCACGGGGGGCGTCAGCGCGGCCCGGAAGTCCACCGGGGAGCCGATCGCCACGTGCCCCGGGGCGGGCGGGGGTGTCTCGGCGGCCACCGCGAGGACCATGGCGGCGGCGAGCGCGCCGTGCACCGTGGTCTGTTCCCGGCGGCACGCTTCGGCCAGCGCGGCGACCTGCTCGGCGGTGAGCGTCCGGTGCAGCAGCCGGCTCCGGCGCTCGGTGAACGGCACGAACCGGCTCGGGGTCACCCGGGCCGGCCGGTGCCGGCGCACCGCGTACAGGTCCCGCAGCAGTTGCCCGCCGAGCCGCAGCGCGCCGGTGACGCCCCGGAACCGGCGGGGGAACATCCGCTCGGCCGGTGGCAGCGCCGGCTCCCGCTGCGGGGCGACACCGCCGGGGGTGCGGCCCTCCGTGCCGGCCGGGTCCCGGGCGGCCAGGCGGTCGGCGTGCTCGATCCACTGGCGCAGCAGCGACAGCGCGGTCGTGCCGTCGGCCACGCAGTGCGGCAGGGTCAGGATCAGGTCGTGTGTGTCCCCGGCGGCGGGCCCGGGGCCGGCGGGCGCGGGCTGCCCGCGCCGCGCCGTCGGCGCGGCCGCGCCGGCGGTCAGCACGACCGCCCGGCAGAGCGGGCCGGTCCGCCAGTCGACCCGGTCGGCCAGTTCCCGCTCGTCGACCTCGCGCAGCCAGCCGGCGTCGGGGTCGCCGGGCCCGGCCGAATCAGCCGGCCCGGCGGGATCAACGGGGTTGGCGGCATCGGGCACGGCAGGGCTGGCGGGATCGGCGGGGGCGACCCGGCGCAGGGGGATCGGCCGGTCCGTCGGCACGAACCGGGGTCGCCGGCCGTCCGGCCGGGTCGCGATGGCCACCCGCAGCAGCGGGTGGCGGGCCTGGAGCTCGTCCAGCGCCGCCCGCAGCAGCTCCGTCGGCAGGTGCCCGCGCACCCGGACCCGGGCGATGACGTTGAGCGGGGAGACCTGGTCGGCGATCCAGTACCAGCGCTCCAGCGGGCTGAGCTCCCGGTGGGCCTCGCACGCGGCGCTCACCGCCCGGCCGCCGGCAGGACGTCGGGGAAGGTCAGGTCCGCCAGGTTGCGGCGGTCGACCAGGCGCGTGGGCAGCCACCGCAGGTACGCGCGGCGGGCCAGGTCCCCGGCGGGGCTGGCGAGCTGCTCGATCCGGCTCAGCGAGTGCGCCTGGCGGATCATCCGCCGGGTCCGGTCGCGGCGGGCCGCCTCGTAGCGGCGCAACGCGCCCGGCAGGTCGGTGGCCCCGGCCAGGCACCGCGCCAGCACCACCGCGTCCTCGACCGCCATCGCCGCGCCCTGGCCGAGGCTCGGCAGCATCGGGTGCGCCGCGTCGCCGAGCAGGGTCACCGCGCCGTCACCCCAGCGGCGCAGGGCGGGGCGGTCCCGGGCGGGGACGCTGATGACCGCCGCGTCGGCGGTGGCGGCCACGGTGGCGACCACCTCGTCGGCCCAGCCCGCGTACGCGCGGAGGATCTCGTCCCGGCCGCCACGCCAGTCGCGGGCCGCCTCCGGCGGCATGTTGCGGGTGCCCCACCAGTAGACGTGGTCGCCGCCGAGGTGCACCAGCCCGAACCGCTGGCCCCGCCCCCAGTAGTGGGCGGCGTAGCCGTCGCGGACCAGGTGGTGCCGGTACGCGACGGTCGCCAGCCAGCACACGTACCCGGGTTCCCGGGGCCGCTCGGGGCCAACGAGCTGCCGGCGTACCGCCGATCCGAAGCCGTCCGCGCCGATCAGCAGGTCGCCGTCGGCGCTGGTGCCGTCGGCGAACTCGACCCGGATGCCGCCGCGGTGGCGGTGGAACCGGCGGGCGGCGGACCCGAGCCGGATCGGCGGGTCCCCGGCCTCGGTGAGCAGGGCCTGGTGCAGTTCGGCGCGGTGGATGGCGACGTTCTGCGCGCCGACCCGGTCGCCGAGGTGCGCGAACCGGACCGTCCTGATCGGCCGCCCGGTCGCGGTGCGGAAGTGCAGCTCCGGGTAGACCTGGCCGCGCCGCTCGACGTCGAGGTCGATGCCGAGGCAGCGCAGCGCGACGCGGGCGTTGGCGGTCAGGGAGAGCGCCGAGCCGGCCGCCCGGAGTTCCGGGGCCTGCTCGTGGATCTCCACGTCGACCCCGACGCGGCGCAACGCGCTCGCCGCCGCGAGGCCGCCGATGCCGGCCCCGATGACGATCGCCTTCGGCCGGCGGCGGCCCGAACCGGCGGCCTGCACCGGACCCTCGCCGCGGGCGGGGCCGCCGGAGCCGGCGGGGGCGATCATCGCGCGTCCCCGACCGGCCGGCGGGCCGGGGCGTCCCCCGCCAGCAGCCCGGTGATCCGCCGCCCCACCTCGGCCACGTACGGCTCGTCCATCAGCACCAGGTGGTCGCCGGGCACGTCGATCACGTCGACCCGGCCGGTGGTCAGCTCGCCCCAGCCGTTGCGCGGGTCGAGGTGCAGGGTGCCGGCGAGATCGTGCATCGGCTTCAGCACGGCGGGCAGCGGGTCGGCGGCCCGCAGCAGGGTGATGTCCTGGTCGACGACCTCGGGCCGGTAGGAGATGATCGCCTCCCAGTTGGCCCGGAAGACCGCGAAGAGGCGGCGCACCGAGCCGCGCGTGCTGCCTGGGCGCAGCACCCCGCTCTCGCCGGCCCGGCTCGCGATGAAGTCGAGCTTCGCCTCGGGTGTGGTCAGCTCGGCCGGCACACCGCGCGCCGGTGGCCCGTCGTGGCCGAGCCGCATCAGCTCCCAGAAGAACCAGTCGAGCAGCACGTCGTCGGCGACCGGCACCGGGTCGCCGGGCCGGCGGGCGATCGGGTCGAGCAGGATCAGCCGGTCGACCCGGGCCCCGCTGTCGCGCAGCTGCCGCGCCATCTCGAAGGCGACCACCCCGCCGAACGACCAGCCACCGATGACGTACGGGCCGTCGGGCTGGATCCGGCGGATCGCGTCGAGGTAGGCGGCGGCCAGCTCCGGCACGGTGCGCAGCGGCTCGGTGCCGGCGTCCACCCCGGCGGCCTGCAACGCGTACAGGGGCTGGTCGGCGCCGAGGTGGCGGGCCAGCGGGACGTAGCAGAGCACGTTGCCGCCGAGCGGATGCACCAGGAACAGCGGCCGCTGGTCGCCCCGGGCGCGGATCGGCACCAGCGGGTCGAACGTGAGGTCCGCGCCGCCGGAGCGGAGCAGCGCGGCCACGCCCGCCACGGTCGGCGTGGCGACGAACGCCGAGACGGGCACGGCCACCCCGAACCGCTTCTCCAGCATCACCACCAGCCGCATCGCGGTCAGCGAGGTGCCGCCCAGCTCGAACAGGTTGTCGTGCGCGCCGACGGCCGGCAGGTGCAGCAGGTCGGCGGCGATGTCGGCGACGACGCGCTCGTACCGGTCGCGGGGGGCGACGCGGGGCGCCTCGGCCAGGTCCAGCGGCAGTTCGCGCAGGGCGCGGTCGTTGCGCTTGCCGCTGGGGGTCAGCGGCATCGCCGGCAGCCACTGCCAGCGCGCCGGCACCAGGTGCTCGGGGAGGGTGGCGCGCAGCCGGCCGCGTACGTCGGCCAGGTCGACCGCGTCCGGGTCGCCGACGAGGAACGCGGCGAGGTAGGAGTCGACGCCCTCCCGGCGGCGGGCCACGACGGCGGCCTCCCGGATGCCCGGGTAGTCCGCCGCCAGCTCCATGACCGCCATCTCCACCTCCAGGGGCTCCACCCGGAAACCACGGATCTTGGTCTGGGTGTCGGTGCGGGCCACCCAGATCAGGTCCCCGTTGGGCAGGAAGCGGGCCAGGTCGCCGGTGCGGTAGAGCCGGCTGCCCGGCGGGCCGAACGGGTTGGGCACGCAGCGCTCGGCGGTGAGGCCCGGCCGGCCGTGGTAGCCCCGGGTGACCTGGATCCCGCCGTAGTACAGCTCGCCGGTCACCCCGGTCGGCACGGGCCGCATCCGCTCGTCGAGCAGGTGCATCTCGACCCCGTCGATGGCGGGCCCGATCGGCGGCAGGTTCGGCCACCGCGCCGGGTCGCCGGTCATCGGGTACGCGGTGACCAGGTGCGTCTCGGTCGGCCCGTACTGGTTCTCCAGGACCGCGCCGGCCGGCAGGGCGGCCAGGAAGCGCCGGATCTCGGCGGTCACCCGCAGCTGCTCGCCGGAGGAGATCACCACCCGCAGCGCGCGGGGGTGGATGCCGAGCAGCTCCGCGGCCTCGGCGAGCTGCTGCAACGCGACGTACGGCAGGAAGATCCGGGCGACGGCCTCGCGGTCGAGCAGCCGCAGCAGGGCCGGCACGTCCCGCCGAAGATCCTCGTCGATGATCCGCAGGGTGCCGCCCGCGCTGATCGTGGTGAGGATCTCCTGGAACGACACGTCGAAGCTGAGCGGGGCGTACTGCAACGTGGTGCCGCCGACCGCCGCGCTGGCCGCCCGGATCTGCCACGCCTGGTAGTTGTCGAGCGCGCCGTGGGTCATCGCCACGCCCTTGGGCACGCCGGTCGACCCGGAGGTGAACAGGACGTAGAGCAGGTCGTCGGCGGTGACCTGGGGCAGCGCCACGGCCTCGTCGGTGACTGCGGGCCCCGCGACGATGCCACCGGTCGCCGGGTCCGCGACGACGCCACCCGTCGCCGGGTCCGCGACGAGGTCGGCCACGTCGAGGACGGTGGCCGGGTCGCCGACCAGGCCCCGGTGCCGCCGGTGCGTCACGATCCGCGCCGGCCGGGCCTGCTCGACCATCGCGGCGATGCGCTCCGCCGGGTACGTCACGTCGAGCGGGACGCAGGCGGCCCCGGCCCGCGCGATGCCGTAGATCGCGGCGATCATCTCCGGCGACCGGTCCAGGGCGATCCCGACGAGATGCCCCGGCCGGACCCCGGCGCGCAGCAGCCCGACGGCGATCCGGTCGACCATCTCGTCGAGCCGCGCGTAGGTCCACCGCTGCGGCGGGCCGCCGGGGGCGGCGGGACCGTCGGAGGCGGCAGTGCTCGGAGGCCCGGCGCTGTTCGCCGCATCGGCGGGCGGGGCGTCGAAGGTGACCGCGACGGCGTCCGGGGTGTTCCTGGCGTGCGCGGCGAGCCGGCGTCCCACGTCGCCGGGGGTTTCCAGGGGCGGGCCGGCGGGCTGCGGCGCGGCGGCGAGGAAGCCGAAGTCCGGCTCGCCCTGCGGGTCGGCCACGATCCGGGCGAGGATGCGCAGGTAGGCGTCGATCAGCAGGTCGGTCTGCGCCGGGGTGAGGGTCCGCCCGTCGGCGTCGACGCGCAGCGACACGCGCCGGTCGGCGGGGCTGACGAACACGTTCACCAGCAGGGTGAAGTTGGTCTCCTCCCAGGTGTCGAAGCCGAGCAGCTCGACCTCGGTCAGCTCCAGCAGCGGGGTCAGCACGTGCATGTGGACGTAGTTGAAGGCCGTCTCGAAGACGGGCTCGCCGCCCCGGTCGCCGACGATGGCGTGCAGCGGGTAGCGCCGGTGCGGGTGACACTCCCGCTCCTGCCCATGGACCTGCCGGACCAGCTCCAGCCAGGTACGCGCGCCGGGGGTGACCCGCAGCGGCACGGTGTTGAGGAACAGCCCCGCGACGAGTTCCGCCCCGGGCCGGTCCGGCCGCCCGTGGGTGACCAGGCCGGTGGTGACGTCCGCCGCGCCGGAGTACAGCCGCAGCAGCAGGCAGTGCGCCGCGAGCAGGACCGACTTGACCGGCAGCCCGTGCGCGGCGGCGAAGCCGCGGACCCGGTCCTGGAGGTCGTCGGGCAGTGGGACGTGCCGGATGATCGTCCCCTCGTCGCCGGGCGGCTCGTACTGGCGGCAGCCCTCGATCTGGGTGAGCTCCGCGCCGTCGAGCCGGGCCCGCCAGAAGTCGCGGGTGGCGGCGGAGTCGACCGCGCGGCGTTCCTCGACGACGTACGCCGCCGGGGAGGGCAGCGCGGCCGCCCGGGGCGGGTCGATGTCGACGCCGACCAGGCGCAGGTAGGTCCGCAGCAGGTCGCCGACGACGGTGGCCACGCTCCAGCCGTCGAGGAGCACGTGGTGGAAGCTGAACACCAGGTCGACGGCACCGGACGGCAGCAGGTGCACCCGCATCAGGTGCAGCGGGGCGCGGTCGAACGCGTACCGGTGGCGACGCCGCTGCCGCATGTGCGCCAGCACCTCGTCGTCGGCCGCGGCGGCGTCGAGGTCGCGCAGGTCGGCGACGTCGAGGCCGCCGGTCACCCGGGCGTGCACGACCTGGAGCGGCTCGGAGCAGCCGCCCAGGTCGAACGAGGAGCGCAGGACCGGGTGGCGGTCGAGGAGGCGGGCGTGGGCGGCGCGGAACGCGACCTCGTCCCACGGCAGCCGCAGCGAGTAGCGGAACACGTCGTGGTAGGCGGTGGCGTCCTCGCGTTCGCTGCCGTGGAACAGCAGGCCGAGCTGGAGCCGGGTCGCCGGGAAGGCGTCCTGCGCGTCGCCCAGCGCGGCCCGGTCCAGGTGCGACACCAGCCCGAACGGCTCCGGCGGCGCGTCCTGCCCACCGGCGGGCGACGCAGCGGCGCGGGCGTGGGCGGCCAGCGCCGCCACGGTGGGCCGGGCCACCAGGTCGGCGACGGTGACGTGCAGGCCGTGCCGGGCCGCCTCGGCGCCGACCCGCAGGGCGAGGATCGAGTCGCCGCCGACGGCGAACCAGTCCTGGTGGATGCCGACGGACGGCACCCCGAGCACCCGCGCCCAGATCGCGGCGAGGGTGCGCTCCACCTCGTCGCGGGGGCCCGGCCCGGTCCCGGCGTCGGCGCGGGCGGCACCGGCGGGCGGGCCGCCGTCGACGGGCCCGACGGCGGGATCGGTGGCGGACCCGGCGGCCGGGTCGGGCAGGGCGGCCTGGTCGAGCTTGCCGTGGGCGGTGAGCGGGATCCGGTCGAGGCGGTGGAAGAGGGCGGGGACCAGGTAGTCGGGCAGCCCGTGCAGGAGCTGGGCGCGCAGCCACGCCGGGTCGAGGTCGGCGTCGGCCCGGTAGTAGCCGACGAGGTGGGTGCCCCGGGCCGGGTCGGTGCGGGCCACGACGACCGCCTCCCGCACGCCGGGCACGGCGGCCAGGGCGTGCTGGACCTCGCCGGGCTCGACCCGGTTGCCCCGGATCTTCACCTGGTCGTCGAGGCGGCCCAGGTATTCGACGGTGCCGTCGGCGAGCCAGCGGGCGAGGTCGCCGGTGCGGTACAGCCGGCCGCCGGTCACCGGGTCGACGCCGAACCGCTGGGCGGTCAGCTCGGGCCGGTCCAGGTAGCCCCGGGCGACGCCGATCCCGGCGATGCAGAGCTCGCCGGGCGCGCCGACCGGCTGCGGCTCGTCGCCGGGGCCGAGCACGTAGAGCTGGATGTTGTCGATCGGGCGGCCGATCGGCACGCGGGCGGTCCGCCCGGCCGGGTCGGGCCGGCACTCGAAGTGGGAGACGTCGACCGTCGCCTCGGTCGGCCCGTACAGGTTGACCAGCCTGGGGGCGGGCGGCCCGGCGGGCAGCAGCCGGTGGAACCGGTCGACGTGCCGGGGCGGCAGCTCCTCGCCGCTGGCGAAGACCAGCCGCAGTCCGGCGGCGTCCGCGCGGGCCGCGGGGTCGTCGGCGAGCAGGTCGAGGAAGGGCCCCAACATCGACGGTACGAAGTGGACGACGCTCACGCCCTGCCGGGCGACCGTCCGCAGCAGCACGGCCGGGTCCCGCCGCACCTCCGGCTCGGGCAGCACCAGCCGGGCCCCGGCGAGCGCCCACCAGAACAGCTCCCACACGGAGACGTCGAACGACACGGGCGTCTTCTGCACCAGCACGTCGTCGCCGGTCAGCGGGTAGCGCCGCTGCATCCAGGCGAGCCGGTTGACCACCGAGCGGTGCTCGATCAGCACCCCCTTGGGGCGGCCGGTGGAGCCCGACGTGTAACAGACGTACGCGAGGTCGGCGCCGTCGGCGACCGGCTCCAGGGGCGCCGTCGGCCGGTCGGTCATCGCCTTGAGGTGGCAGACGGCGACCCCGGGGCCGACCGGCGGCGGTGGCGTGTCGCCGGTGACCACGAGCACCCGGGCCCCGCTGTCGGTGAGCAGGTGCCGCAGGCGCGCCGGGGGATGGTCGGGCTCGACCGCGACGTACGCCCCGCCCGCCTTCAGCGTGCCCAGGATCGCGGTGAGCAGCCCCGGTCCCCGGTCGGCGAGGACGGCGACCCGGTCGCCCCGGCCGATCCCGGCGTCGCGCAGGGCGCGGGCCACCTGG
Source organism: Micromonospora carbonacea (assembly GCF_014205165.1). Taxonomy (NCBI): domain Bacteria; kingdom Bacillati; phylum Actinomycetota; class Actinomycetes; order Micromonosporales; family Micromonosporaceae; genus Micromonospora; species Micromonospora carbonacea. The sequence continues at coordinate 6,087,927 of NZ_JACHMZ010000001.1, forward strand.
TTGGCGCGGGCGTCGAGGTCGGCGTAGCTGACCGTCTCGTCGGTGCCGTCGACGACCAGCGCGGTCCGGTCCGGGGTGCGGGCGGCCTGCCGGGCGAACAGGCCGTGCACCGTCAGGTCGTCGGGCAGGTCGGCCCGGGTGTCGTTGAGCCCCCGGGTGAGCCGGTCCCGCTCGACCGGGGGCAGCATCGGGGTCCGCGCGAGCGGCCGGTCGGGCTCGTCGAGGGCGTTGCGGAGCAGCGTGACGACGTGCCGGCCCAGCGCCTCGATCGGGAAGTCCGCGTCGAACACGTCCGGGGCGTAGTCGAGGTCCACCGTCAGCGGGCCGTCGTCGAAGTCGTTGACGAGGACGGCGAGGGCGTGCCCGTCGTGCAGCCGGCTGCGCGCCATCGTCTGCTGCTCGACGCCGGGGATCGGCTCCGGGCGCGGCCAGCGCATCCAGGACAGGGTCACGTCGTAGAGCTGCCGGCCGCCGTCGGGCAGGGCCACGCCGCGCAGCAGGTCGCCCCGGGACACCCCCTGGTGGGCCCAGAGCGCGCGCAGGGTCGTCTGCACCTCGGCGGCCAGGTCCGCCAGCGGCCGCGCGCCGTCGACCCGGACCGGCAGGGGCAGCTCGTTGGCGAAGTGGCCGACCGTGCGGCGTTCGACGTGGGTCCGGCGGTTGAGCACGGGTACGCCGAGCACGACCCGGTCGGTGCGGTGGATCCGGGCGAGGTAGGTGGCGAGGATCGAGGCGACGACGGTGAACGGGGACTCGCCCCGGGCGGTGATCCGGTCGACCAGGGCCCGGTCGATGGGGAAGCTGTGCCGACCGCCGGCGGCGGGCCGGACGCCGGCCGGGCCGCCGGCACCGGCCGGGTGGCTGTCGCCGGTCGCGGCGCTGTCGATCGGGCTGTCGCCGGTCGCGGCGCCGTCGACCGGGCCGTCGCCGGCCGGGCCACCGGTCGCGCGGCGCGGGAACAGGGCCGGCGCGACGCCCGCCAGCGCGGCGCGGTAGTGCTCGCGGTCCGCTTCCCCGGGTGCCGGCCGCGGGCGCTCGGCCCGGGCGCGGGCCACCGCCAGGTACGACGACGACGGCGGTTCCCCGGCGCCCGCCCCGTTGCTCAGGAGGCGGGCGTAGTCCTCGCTGGCCTGCCGCAGCAGCAGCCGCCCGCCCCAGCCGTCGGTCACGAGGTGATGGGCGTTGAGGTACGCGTAGCTGACCGATTCGCTCTCGACGAGCAGGGCCGATTCGTACATTCGGCTCCGGCGCAGCGGAAACGGGCGGTCGAACGACCGGGCCATCCAGGAATGGCAGGCCGCGCGGGGGTCGGCGTCTTCCGAGAAGTCGATGGTGGCAATTACCGGTGGCTCGTCCTCGACCCACTGATATGGCTCACCGTTCTCTTCCTCGAAACGCAGCCGCAACGCGTCGTTCCGCAGGACGGCCCGTTTCATGCAGGTACGCATGAGGTCGAGGTCGAGGGGCCCGGTGAACCGCAGGTATCCCCCGACGTTGAACTGGGGCAGCTCCGGACATAGTCGACCAGCTACCCAGATGTCGGCCTGAACTGTGGTCAACGGTGCCCGGTCGACATTCCTCACTGCTCACCCCTTACGACTGCACCGCACGACCGACGCACCGTCACATGACAATATTGATCGACTTTCGTCGCTGCCATGGCGCTGGACAGTACCGGAGGAGCGACGTTTACGTCAGCGAGTTCGGCACCTTCACATCGAATTCTCATGCAAAGAAAGACGTCGTTGCGCCGACGTCTCCGGCTAGGGTATAAGTGTTTTTCGAGATCACCTCGGCAAATCCCCCGCGCCGATAGGAATTGACGCGCCCGTGGCCACGATGGGAATTGCGCGGGCGTCCGACATGGCCGATGGCGGGAGGTTCGGGTGGAGCTGACCAGACCGGGGACCCTGCTGCGCTGGGTCGACCGGCACGGCCTGGCCCGGCTCGGCATCAGCGCCGCCGCCCGCCGGGGCGACGCGCAGGCCCGCCTCTTCTTCGACCCGGCGATCCGCGCCGACCCGTACCCGTTCTACCGGGAGGTCCGCGAGGCCGGCGCGCTGGTCCGGGGCCGGCTCATGTGGAGCACCACCCGGCACGACGCGGTCGTCGCGGTGCTGCGCGGCGAGGCGTTCAGCAGCGACCCCGGCTCGCTGCCGGCGCCCGGCCCGCTCGCGGTGCTGCGCCGCCTCGGCCGCCGGGGCCGGCCCATCGGGCCGGCGGACCCGCCCTCGATGCTGGTCGTCGACCCGCCGGCACACACCCGCTACCGCCGCCTGGTCGCCAAGGTCTTCACCCCTCGGGCCATCGAGGGGTTGCGGCCCCGGATCGAGCGGCACGCCGCGGCCCTGCTCGACGGCCTGGCCCCGGACGCGGCCGGCGCCGTGGAGGTCGTCGGGCGCTACGCGAGCCTGCTGCCGCTCACCGTGATCGCGGAGATCCTCGGCGTGCCGCAACACCTGCGGCAGCGGTTCCTGGCCTGGGGCGAGGCCGCCACCCCGACACTCGACCTCGGGCTGACGCTGCGGGAATACCGTGCCGCCGAGGCCGCCATCGGGCAGCTCAACGGTTGGCTGCGCGGGCACTTCGCCCGGCTGCGCGCCGACCCCGGCGACGACCTGCTCAGCCGCCTCGTGCACCTCGACAGCGACGGCGAGCGGCTCACCGAGGACGAGCTGCTGGCCATCGCCGGCCTGCTGCTGGTGGCCGGGTTCGAGACCACGGTCAACCTGCTCGGCACGGGCATCCACCTGCTCATCCGCCATCCCGACCAGCTCGCGGAGCTGCGCGGGCGGCCCGACGGGTGGGCCAACGCGGTGGAGGAGATCCTGCGCTACGACTCGCCCGCCCAGACCACCGCCCGCTACTGCCTCGCCGACACGGAGGTGGCCGGCGTGCGGGTGCGTGCCGGGGAGGTCGTCGTGCCGATGATGGGTGGCGCGAACCGGGACCCGGCCGTCTTCGCCGACCCGGACCGCTTCGACGTCACCCGCGCCAACGCCCGCGACCACCTCTCGTTCTCCAGCGGGGTGCACTACTGCCTCGGCGCGGCGCTCGCCCGGATGGAGGGCCAGCTCGGGCTGCGCGCGTTCTTCGAGCGTTACCCCGACGCGGCGCTGGCCGGGACGCCGCGCCGCCGCGCGACCCGGGTGCTGCGCGGATACGACCAGCTGCCGGTACGGCTCCGGCCGTAGGAGGGACACCCATGCGCTCCGTCCTCTTCGCCAGCCCCGCGCACCCGGGGCAGCTCAACCCCCTGCTCGCCATCGCCGGGGAGCTGTCCCGGCGCGGCGAGCCGGGCCTGTGGTTCGCCGCCGAGGAGGAGGCGCGGGACCGGGTGGCGGCCCACGCCACCGGCAGCCCGCTGCGCTTCCGTTCCACCGGCGACACCGTGCTCCGCGTCGACGACGAGCTCTATGCGGCGATGACCCGGGGGCCGATGACCACCGCGGGCCTGGTCGCCCTCGCCCGGCAGATCCGGATCCCCGAGGTGGCCGACCGGGTCCGGGCGCGGACCCTCGAACAGATCGACGAGATCCGGCCCTCGCTGATGGTGATCGACATGCTGAACCTGGGCGCGCTCGACGCGGCGCTGGCCCGGGGCGTGCCATACGTGCTGAGCCTGGCGTTCCCGCCCAGCAACGTCTACCTGAGCCGGCTGCCGTGGGACTACCCGACGCCCACCTCGGGGTTGCCCCGCCGGCTGGGCCCCCGGCAGCGCTGGACCAACCTGACCTTCCGCGCCCGCCTGCGGCTGTCGCTGCTGCGCGCGCTCGCCGGACAGGCCCGGCACCGCCGCGCCCAGCGGATCGACAACGCGTTCGGCGACCCCGAGAAATACAGCGCCGCCGCGACGGCCGTCTTCGGCTACACGGTGTTCGGGCTGGAATACCCCTTCCCCGCGCCGGAACACCTGCACCTGTTCGGCCCGATGGTGCCGCTCCGCGACCCCGCCCCGGGCGAGAGCCCGTCAGGCGGTCCGGGGCAGGGCGGGGAGCTGACCGGCTGGCTCGACCGGCAGACCTCGGTCGTCTACGCCTGCCTCGGCACCCTGGCCCGGCTCACCGGCCCGCAGGTGCGCGCCTTCGCCGAGGCGCTGGCCGCGATCGGGCCCGAGCACCAGGTGCTGTGGAAGCTGCCCGCCGCGCAGCGGCACCTGCTGCCCGGCCCGCTGCCGCCGCACGTACGGATCGAGGAGTGGATCCCGTCCCAGCTCGACGTGCTGGCCCACCCGAACGTCCGGGCGTTCGTCTGCCACGGCGGGGCCAACGGCTTCCACGAGGGCGTCCACTTCGGACAGCCGATGCTGATGACCCCGTTCTGGCTGGACTGCTACGACGTCGCGGCCCGCGCGGTCGACGTCGGGGTCGGGCTGGCGCTCGACCGCCCACCGCACGTCGACGCAAGCGAGGTCGCCGGGAAGCTGCGCCGGCTGCTCACCGAGGAGAGCTTCCGGGAACGCAGCCGGCACTGGGGCGAGCAGTGCCGCCGGGCCGGCGGGGTGGGCCGGGCCGCCGACCTGGTGCTAAAGCTCGCCGCCAGTCACTGACGCCGCCGCCGCGCCCGCCGGGGCACCCGCCGCCGCCGCGGCGACCGGGCCGGCGGCCGGGGAGCCGGTCGCCGGGTCGGCGAGCTTCGCCCGGGGCCGGTCGGCGTCCGGGTGGCGCAGCTCGTCGAAGATCGCCAACGCCTCCCGCCACGCCCGGCGGGCGGCGGCGAGGTCACCGGCAGCCCGCAGGCTGTCGCCCAGGTTGTCCAGCACCTCCGCCTCGTCGTACCGGTCGCCGAGTTCCCGGTGCAGCGCCAGCGCCCGCCGGTAGCAGTCCGCGGCCCGGTCGTGGTCGCCGAGGCCGTGCTGCACGTAGCCGAGGCTGTCCCAGGTCAGCGCCGCGCCGTGCCGGTCGCCGTTCTCCTCGTGCAGGCGCAGGGCCGCCTGGCAGCAGCGCAGCGCCGGCTCCGGTTCGCCGAGCCGGGCGTGCATCCAGCCCAGGTTGTTGAGCGCCTTGGCCTGCCCGACCCGGTAGCCGGCGGCCCGGTACAGGTCGAGGGCCAGCCGGGTCTCGTCCAGCGCGGCCCGCAGCCGGCCCTGCCGCGCCAGCACCCAGCTCACCCCGAGGTGCGTGTGCGCCCGGCCGGTGTCGTCGCCCAGCTCCCGGTAGAGCTCCAGGTCGCGGCGGTAGTGCCGGTGCGCCGCCTCGTGGTCGCCCGACCAGGTGCAGGCGATGGCCAGCCCCCGGTGCGCCAGGGCCTGCCCGGCCAGGTCCCCCCGGCGCAGCGCCGCCGCCAGGGCGGTTCGCTGCGCGGCGGCCAGCTCGGGCCAGTGCCCGCTGCGGTCGAGGTACGTGGTGAGGGCCGCCGCCAGCGTCCACGCGTGCCGGTCCAGGCCGGTGGCCGCCGTCTGCTCCACGCAGGCCAGCAGGACGTGGTGCTCGGCGGCGAACCAACCGGTCGCCCAGGCGTGGTCCGGCCGGTCGCCCACCGTCACCCCCGGCTCCGGCGGCGGCAGCGCGGCGGGTCGGGCCAGCCGGTACGGGTCGAGCAGGTGGTCCGCCGCGTGCGAGGCGTGCAGGTAGTGGTCGAACAGGCGACGCCGGGCGGCCTCCCGTTCCGCCTCGGGGTCGAGCCCGTGGCACAGCTCCGACGCGTACGCGCGGAGCAGGTCGTGCATCGCGTACCGGCCGGGGGTGCGCTCGGTGAGCAGGTTCACCCGGGCCAGCCCGGCCAGCAGCGGGCCGACCCGGGCCGGCGGCAGGCCGGTCAGGCTGGCCACCGCCGGCCGTGCCGCGTCGGGACCCGGGTGCAGCCCGAGCAGCCGGAACAGCCGGGCCGAGTCGGCGTCCAACGCCCGGTACGACCAGGAGAAGACCGCCCGCACGTCGGTCGCGGGGTCGCCGGTGGCCAGCGCGGTGAGCCGGTCCGGGTCGGTGTCCCGCAGCTCGGCGGCGAGCGCCGCCAGCGGCGCGTCGGGCTGCCCGACGGCCCGCGCCGCCACGATGGCCAGGGCCAGCGGCAGGCCCGCGCACCGGCGGACGATCTCGTCCCGCGCCGCCGGCTCGCGGTCGGCGCGGGCCCGGCCGAGCCGGCGGCCCAGCAGTTCCCGCGCCTCGGCCGGCGGGAGCAGGTCCAGCGCGACCGGGTGGGCCCCGTCGCTGACCACCAGGCCGGTGAGCCGGTTGCGGCTGGTCACCACGACCAGGCTGCCCGGCGAGCCCGGCAGCAGGGGGCGCACCTGGCCGTCGTCGCGGGCGTTGTCGAGCAGCACCAGGACACGCCGGTCGGCGAGCAGCGTCCGGAACAGCGCGGCCTGCCCGGGCAGGTCGGTGGGCACCCGCTGGGGCGGCACGTGCAGCGCCTCCAGGAAGCCGCGCAGCGCCTCGCCCGGCGGGACGGCCCGGCCGTCGAGGTCGAACCCGCGCAGGTTGACGTAGAGCTGCCCGTCCGGGAAGCGGTGCGCGACCCGGTGCGCCCAGTGCACCGCCAGGGTGGTCTTGCCGACCCCGGCGGTGCCGGCGATCGCGGAGATCACCACCGCCCGGCCCGCCCCGCCGTCCCGGCCGGCGTCCGCCGCGTCGGCGGGCAGCAGGGCGTCCAGTTGCCGCAGCGCCGCCGCCCGCCCGGTGAACCAGGCGGGCTGGCCGGGCAGTTGCGTCGGGGTCGGCCCGGCGGGCGGGGGCTCCGGGGGCGCGGGCCGGGCGGGCGGCAGCTCCGGGGGCGGTTCCGGGGACGCCGGCCCGGGCGGCGGCGGTTCCGGGGGCGCGGACCCGTCCGGCCACTGCCCCCGCAGCACCCGCAGGTGGGCCCGGCTCAGCTCCGGGCCGGGCTCCACGCCCAGCTCGTCGACGAGGCGACGGCGGGTCTCGACGTAGAGCCGCAGCGCGGCGGCCCGCTGGCCGCAGCCGGCCAGGGCGAGCAGGTAGCCGGTCACCAGGGGCTCCCGCAGCGGATGCGCGGTCACCAGGGGGCGCAGGGTCCGCGCGATCGCGGCGAACCGGCCGAGGCCGAGCTCCACGGCGGCCAGCCGCTCGCAGGCGAGCAGCCGCTGTTCGTCCAGGTCGGTGGCGGCGGCGTCGACGAAGGCCCCGGCCGCCCCGGCCAGCGCCGGCCCGCGCCACAGCGCCAGGCCCGCGCGCAGCAGCCGCGCCGCCTCCCCCGGCCGGCCCGCCGCCTCCTCGGCCCGGGCCCGCTCGACCGCCGCCGTGAACTCGGTCAGGTCCAGCTCCGTCCCGCGCACGGTGAGCCGGTAGCCCCCGCCCTGGGTGACCAGGAGGTCGCCCGCGCCCGCGTCCCGCAGGGCCGACCGGATCCGGGACACGCAGACCTGCACCTGGTTACGGGCGCTGGTCGGCGGCTCGTCGGCCCAGAGCGCTGCCACGAGCTGCCCGGCGGGCACCAGCCGGTCGGCGTTGAGGAGCAGCAGCGCGAGCACCGCGCGTTGCTGTGGACGGTCGATGGCGAGGACCCGGCCCCCGGCGGTCGCCTGGACAGGGCCAAGGAGGGACCACCGCATGGCTTTCCTCGTCGGTCGTGATCGGACGACCACAGTCTATGGACGGCGGGGCCGGCGCGGCCGGCGACAAGCGGTCGGAAAGCGGACGACAAGCGGGTTCGCCCAGGCTCTCCCCATCCGCCGCCACCACGGTCCGGCGGGAGGCCGGCCGGCACGACGCCGGCCACGGTGGACAGGGAGAGCGACATGCGAGTAACCAGGGGACAGGGTGCGCTGACGGTCATCGCGTCGACGGCGGCCGTGATCGCCGCCGTGGGCTGGGCGGCACCGGCCTCGGCGACGCCTGCCGGGCTGGAGACGGTCACCCAGTCTGCGGCCGAGAGCAGCGCGGACAAGTCGGCGCTCGCGTCGTGCCCGGTCGGCAAGGTGGTCACCGGCGGCGGCGGCTTCCTGCCCGCCGGCTCGTCGGCCGCCGGCCGGGTCGGGCTGGACCGGCTGGAGCCACTGGCCAACGGCACCGGCTTCATCGCGACGATGCGGGAGGCCGGCCCGGTCAACTTCGCCGGCGACTGGGGGCTCCAGGCCCTCGCCCAGTGCGCCACCGCGCCGGCCGGCTACCAGGTCGTGGCCGCGACCGGGGCGGCCGGCACGGAGTACGTCACGGCGAGCTGCGGGACGAAGAAGGTCATCGGGATGGGCGGGCGGGTCAACAGCGGCCTGGGCGACGTCGTGCTCGACCAGGTGGTGCCGTCGTTCGACCTGACGTCGGTGACCGTCCGGGCGGTCGCGGTGCAGGGCACCTCGCCGGCCGGCTGGAGCGCCACCGCGATCGCGGTCTGCGCCACCGCGCCCGCCGGGCTGGAGCGGATCGTGGTGACGGGGACGGGCGCGAGCGAACCGTCCGACAGCACCCTCAAGTCGTGCCCGGCCGGCAAGGGGCTCTACAGCGCGGGGGCGGACATCAACGCCGGCAACGGTCAGGTGCTGCTCAGCGCGGTCAACATCACCGGGGGCACTACCGTGCGGGTGGGGGCGCACGAGGACGCCGACGGCTTCGCCGGCTCGTGGAGCCTCAACGGGTACGGCATCTGCGGCAGCTGACCCGCGAGCGGGCCGGGGTCACCGAGCGAGGTGGCCCCGGCCCCGGCGGTTCCGGCCCGCGACGCGCATGGCCTTCTCGCGCGCTGCCCAGTATCGTGCCGATGTATCGATGCGATACATCGGACACCGGCTGGCTGACGGGGGCTGCGGATGAGGCGGGTCGACTACGACCGGGAGCAGCACCGGCACTACGCGCGCGGCCGGGCGCTCACCGCGCAGCAGTCGCGGGCCTGGCTGAGCGCCTTCGCCGCCGCGCTGCCGCAGCGGCGTCCACTGGCGGGGCTGGACGTCGGTTCGGGGACCGGCCGGTTCACTCCCCTGCTGGCAAGCGCGTTCGGCCCGGTCACCGGCGTCGAACCCTCGGTACGCATGCGCGAGGTGGCCCAGGCGCAGCCCCCGCGCCCCGACGTGCGCTACCTGGCGGGCGCCGCCGAGGACCTGCCCGTGCCGGACGGCAGCGCCGACTACGCGCTCATGTTCTGCGTCTGGCACCACGTCCAGGACAAGCCCCGCGCGGTACGGGAGCTGGCCCGGGCGCTCAGGCCGGGCGGGCGGCTGCTGTTGCGCGGCAACTTCAGCGACCACCACCCCGAGCCGTGGTGGCTCGGCCACTTCCCGCGCGGCCTCGCCGCGGACCTCGCGCAGTTCCAGCCGCTGCACGAGGTCGTCGCGACGTTCACGGCGGCCGGCTGGCGGGTCACCGGCTTCGGCACGGTCACCCAACCCTCCGACGGCACCCGGGCCGACGTGCTCGACCGGCTGCGCCTACGCGCGCTCTCCTTCTTCTCCCAGCTCGACCCCGACGAGGTCGAAGCCGGCCTGCGCAGCATCGAGGAGGCCGTGGCCGCCGACCCCGACGCGCCGTCGCCCCCGCTCGCCGAACCGCTGCTCACGCTCGAACGGCGCTGACCGGCGTGACGGCGTCCACCGACCCGCTGGCCGGGCTCGACCGGGTCCCGTGGGGGTCGCTGCACCACGCGTACGGCCCGGCCGACGACGTGCCGGGCCAGGTGCGGGCCCTCCGGTCGACGCACGCGCCGACCCGGCGTCGCGCGCTGTCCGAGCTGGCCGGCGCCGTCTGCCACCAGGGCACGCGGTGGGAGGCGAGCCGCCACGTGGTGCCGTTCCTGGCGGCGCTCGCCGACGACCCCGCCACCGGCGACCGGGCGGCGGTGGTCGGCCTGCTCCGCGCGGTGGCGCTCGGCGGCCGGCGCGACGACGCGCTGCCGTTCGACCCGCGCCGGGCCTTCGCCGCCGCCGACGGCGTCACCGCCGACCAGGCGGCGCTGGTGGCCCGCCATCTGGCGGCCGGCGACCTGTGCGAGCACGACGGGGTCGCGGGCCTGGCCGACGACGCGGCGGTCCGCTGGGCGGCCGACGCCTTCCAGGCCGGGGCCCGGCACACCGACCGGTACGTCCGGTGGCTCGCCGAGCCGGACCCGCAGCTCGCCGGGTACGCGGCCGAGCTGCTCGCCTGGTTCGGCCCCGACGAGGCGGCCCTGGCCGGGCTCGTCGCAAGCGGTTCATCGTCACCGACACCCTGTTAGACCGGGCGGTTTTGCTGCTCGATGTACTGCTTCACGACGCTCAGCGGCGCCCCGCCCACTGAGCCTGCGAAGTACGAGCCCGACCACAGCTTGTTCGCCCGGTAGTAGTGCTGTACGAGGTCGGGGAATTCCTGCCGTAGGCGGCGCGATGAGACGCCCTTGAGGCTGTTGACCAGCCGGGCCACGGCGACCTTGGGCGGGTAGTTCACTAGCAGGTGCACATGGTTGTCCTCGCCGTTGAACTCGACCAGTTCGGCCTCGAAGTCGGCGCAGACGTCCCGCATGATCTGTTCCATCCGGGACAGGTGCCGGTCGCCGAACACCTTGTGCCGAAACTTGGTCACGAAGACCAAGTGGACGTGCATGGCGAAAGCGCAATGCCTGCCAGTGCGAATGCCTTCGAGATTAGCCATAGACCAACATGATAGACTCGTGGTCGTGCAGCTGCGTTACCGCTTCCGCGTCTACCCGACGCCTGGCCAGCAGATCGCGCTGGCGAAGGCGTTCGGATGCGCGCGGGTGGTGTTCAACGACGGGCTGCGCCTTCGCCAGTGCGCGCGGGAGGCGGGCGAGAAGTACGTCTCCGACGGGGAGTTGTCGCGCCGTGTGATCACCGAGGCGAAGCTGATGCCGCAGCGGGCCTGGCTGGGCGAGGTGTCGGCGGTGGTGTTGCAACAAGCGTTGGCGGACCTGAACACCGCGTACCGGAACTTCTTCGCCTCGGTCACCGGCAGGCGTAAGGGCCGCATGGTCGCCCCGCCGAGGTTCCGGTCGCGCAAGGACAACCGGCAGGCGATCCGGTTCACAAGGAACGCCAGGTTCAAGGTCCTCGACAACGGCCGTCTGCGGCTGCCGAAGATCGGCGACCTGGACGTGCGCTGGTCCCGGACGCTGCCGTCGGACCCGTCCAGCGTGGCGATCATTCGGGACGCCGCCGGGCGGTACTTCGCCTCGTTCGTCGTGACCAGGGCCGAGGACGAGGCGCTGCCCGAGCTGGACTCGGAGGTCGGTATCGACTTGGGGCTGACGCACTTCGCGGTCCTGTCCGACGGCACGAAGGTGGCCGCGCCGAAGTTCCTGCGCCGCGCGGCGCGCAAGCTCAAGCGGCTGCAACAGGCCCTCTCACGCAAGCAGAAGGGCTCGGCCAACCGCAAGAAGGCCGTCATGAAAGTAGCTCGCGCCCATGCGCGGGTGGCCGACACCCGGCGGGACTGGCAGCACAAGCTGTCCACGGCGATCATCCGCGATAACCAAGCGGTGTACGTCGAGGACCTGTGCGTTGCCGGTCTCGGCCGGACCCGGCTCGCCAAGTCCGTCCACGACGCCGGTTGGGCCGGCTTCACCGGCATGCTGGAGTACAAGGCCGCCCGGTACGGGCGGACGTTCGCCCGGGTGGACCGGTTCTTCCCCTCCACCCGCATGTGCTCGCAGTGTGGCCGGCTCACCGAAAAGATGACGCTGAACGTCCGGTCGTGGGACTGCCCCTGCGGAGCAACCCACGACCGGGACGTCAACGCCGCCGTCAACGTGTTGGCCGCCGGGCAGGCGGACAACTCAAACGACCGTGGAGCGCGGGTAAGACCGGGACCCGTCCCGGCACCGCGCGGCGAAGCGGTAACCCACCCGGACGCCGCGCGGTCCACACGCAGCGTGGAGGGAACCTCCGTCCTTTAGAACTCCTAACTCTGGGTGCGTTGGAGTTGGCGCCAGCAGATGAGGGCGCAGGCGAGGCTGAGGAAGGCTTCGTGGATGTCGTCGCGGATTTCCCAGCGGATGCGCAGGCGGCGGAACCAGTGCAGCCAGGCGATGGTGCGTTCCACGACCCAGCGTTGGGTGCCGAGGCCGGAGCCGTGGGGTGTGCCGCGTCGGGCGATGACCGGGGTGACGCCGCGGGCCCGGACTTGTTGGCGGTGGCTGTCGTAGTCGTAGCCCCGATCGGCGTACAGCCGGTCGGGGTGACGCCGTGGTGGCCCTGGCCGGCCGCCGATCGCGGGGATGGCGTCGAGCAGGGCGGTGGTCTGGGTGGAGTCGTGTCTGTTCCCGCTGGTCAGTGTGATGGCGAGGGGGATGCCGCCGGCGTCGGTGATGACGTGGTGTTTCGAGCCAGGCTTGCGGCGGTCGACCGGGCTCGGACCGGTTTTGGGCCGCCCTTGAGCGCCCGGATGTGGGAGCCGTCGATCACCGCCCTCGACAGGTCCAACTGCCCCGCGCCGCGCAGCCGGGCCAGCAGCAGCTCGTGCAACCGCTGCCACACCCCAGCCTGGTTCCAGTCCCGCAACCGGCGCCAGCAGGTCATCCCGCAGCCGAACCCGAGTTCCTGGGGCAGGTACTCCCAGGGGATCGCGGTGTAGAGCACGAACAGGATCCCGCACAACACCTTCCGGTCATCCAACGGCTTACGCCCCGGGTACCGGCTGCGGCGTGGTGGGCGGGGTGGCAACAGCGGCGCGATCTCGGCCCACAACTCGTCCGAGACGATCCACGGCGGCTGCTCACCCCTCCTCACGTTCAGACGGAACGACCCTCACATCCAGTCGGTTACGCCCAACTCATTAAGTTAGGCCCTCTTAGAACGGAGAGGATGTCAAAGCACCACCACCGCGAGTGCCGACACCGAATACCCCGGATGTCCGGCGAATACCGCACCGGCGCGGACGCCTACATCACCTGGACCTACGGCGGCCCCACCAGCTTCATCCCGCTCACCTTCAGCGAGATCGCCTACCTCTGACGGGTCAGCCGGGTCGCAGCGCGGCGTCCAGCGCCGCCAGCTGATCCGCGACGCGGCCGACCGTCAACGCCCCGCTCGACGCGCCGGCCCACTCGGCCGCCGCCGGGGCGAGCGCCCGCCTGGCCCGTTCCATGGCGGCCCGGTCGGCCGCGGCGGTCGCGGCCCGGGCGAACAGGCACCACAGCGCCTCCGCGAGCAGGTCCGCAGGCGGGTCCGGCACGTCGGCGAGCGCGGTCCGGCCCGGTTCGAGCAGGAGCCGCACCCACGGCCCGTACGGCCCCCACCGGTCGTCCGCGGAGGCGAGCGGCAGGCCACGGCGCAGGCGCAGGCCGAGCAGCGCCAGCGGCAGCAGGCCGTCGCGCATGCCGGGCATGCCCGCCTGGTCCAGCCGGGCCGCCGCGCTGCGGTACAGCGACTCGGCCCGCTCCACCGACGCCTGCTCGGCGACGTCGGCGCGCAGCGCCCGATACCACTGGGTGAACACGCCGACCAGGGGACGCTCGTGCCGGCCGGCCAGGTCGTCGGCGGCCTCCGCGTGCCGGTCGGCCCGGTCGAACGCGGCCGTCGCGCAACTGGACTGCAGCCGGATCAGGTGACCCAGCACCTCCGCGGAGGCCAGGCCGTGCCGGCGCGCCAGGCTCACCAGCTCGGCGCCGATCCGATCGCGGCGCGCCGAGCCGCCGGTGCGATGGCAGCTCTGCATGAACACCCCGTTCAACGCGAACGCGAGCAGCGCGGGGTCGTCCAGCTCGCGGGCGATCGCCTCGGCCTGCCGGGCGTACTCGCGTGGCCGCGGGTCACGGGTGCCGCGCGACTCGATCGCGATGGTGGCCAGCAGCCGGGCCCGGACCGGGTCGGGGCCGTCCGGTGGGAGGACCACGAGGGCCCGTTCCGCGGCGGCGACGATGCCGGCGGCCTGCCCGGGGTCATCGGAGCGAGGCCAGCTGGCCGGCACGTCGTACGCACCGATCACCCGCGCGGTCAACGCCGGGTCGCCGAGCTCCTCGGCGGCGCTGATCGTCGCCGCGCGCTGCTCCCGGGCCGCCTCCAGGCCGCCCGCTCCGGTCACCGCGAGGTTGCGCAGCAGGCCGACCGCCGACTCCAGCCGCACCCGGGCGCCACCGGCGAGCACCCGGTCGTAGGCGGAGACGGCCCGCATCAACGCCTCGCCGGCCGGATCGGGCCGGGCGGGCCCGGCCAGGCCCGGCTCCTGCCGCAGGATGTCCGTCTCCAACGCGCGCAGGGCCGGCCCCGGATCCACGCCCAGGTGGCCGGCGAGCAGCTCCCGGGCCCGGCGCAGGACCGCCAGCGCGTCGCCCTGCCGACCCGACCGGTACAGGGCCAGCGCCAACAACCGCCACCCCAGTTCCCGCCACGGATGCGCGATGACGTGCTCGTCGAGGTCGGGAACGGCCTCGGCGGCCCGCCCCAGGTCGAGCCGGGCCTGGGCCCGCCCCTCGACGGCCTGCAGGCGCAGTTCGGCGAGTCGTGAGCGGTCGGCCCGCGCCCAGGCGGCGTCCGGGAAGTCGGCGTACGCGGGACCACGCCACCAGGCGAGCGCCTCGTCCAACCGGGCCAGTGCGGCGGCCGCATCCATGGCGCCGGCGTTGGTGACAGCCTCCTCGAACCGCCAGGCGTCCACCTGATCGGGCTCGCAGCGCAGCGCGTACCCGACGCCCTGGGTGACCAGCAGGGTCGCCGGCGCCCGTGGCGGGCGGTCCGGCTCGACCGCCCTGCGCAGCGCCGCGACGAAGGTCCGCACGGCGGACACCGCGCCGTCCGGGGGCGCCACCCACAGGTCCTGGACAAGATCACTGACGGGTACGACCCGGCGGCGCGCCACCAGCAGCCGTGCCAGGACCGCGCGGTGCATCGGCCCCTTCAACGCGACGGGACGGCCCTGTGCGTCCTCGGCGATCACCGGGCCGAGAACGCCGAACGTGACAGGCCCACGGTGCACGGAGCCACGCTATCCCGGCGCTCATCCGCTGCTCATCCGAACCTCGCACAGTTGTCGGCGACCCCGAGAGAAGGTGTGAGAAACATGAAGTTCGACCACGTACGCGTCCCCGTCGCCGACGGCGTGGAGCTCCACACCGCGGTGGCCGGCTCCGGCAGCCCGATCGTCCTGCTGCACGGCTTCCCGCAGACCCACCTGATGTGGCGGCACGTCGCCGCCGACCTGGCCGCGGAGCACACCGTGATCTGCCCGGACCTGCGCGGCTACGGCGCCAGCGACAAGCCGGCCGAGGCCGGCCCGGACACCTACTCCAAGCGGACCATGGGCACGGACGTGGTGGCTCTCGCGAAGGCGCTGGGCCACGACCGGTTCGCCCTGGCCGGGCACGACCGGGGTGCGCTGGTCGCGATCCGCACCGGGCTCGACCACCCGGAACACGTCACGCACCTGGCGTCGCTGGACGTGCTGCCGACGCTGGACATGTGGAACGTCATGCACGGGGTCAGCGCCCAGGTCGGCTTCCACCTCTACCTGATGGCCCAGCCGCCCGGCCTGCCCGAGAAGATGATCGCCGGGGCCTCCGACGACTTCTTCGGCCACTTCCTCGACCTGTGGACCAACGACCCGCAGGCCATCCCCGCCGACATCCGCCGCGCCTACCTCGACGCCGCCCGCGCCGCCATTCCGTCGATCGTCGCCGACTACCGGGCCTCGGCCGGCATCGACGTCGAACACGACCGGGCCGACCGCGACGCCGGTCGCACCCTGGCCATGCCGGTCACCGTGCTCCAGCAGGACTGGGGGGCCGTGCTCGGCTTCGACGCCGCCGGGCTGTGGAAGGCATGGGCCCCGGACCTCCACCACGTCCCGGTCACGTGTGGTCATTTCATGGCCGAGGAGGCTCCCGGCGTGGTCGCCGGGGAGATCCGCGCGCTGCTGACCCGCTGAGCGAGCGCCTCGGGCCTGCGGACCAGGTCCTCGAATACGCCACCCCGCCCGGAGAACCGGCATCGATGGCGCTGCCCGGTACGGTGGTTTCCGTGAGTATGTGGCAGCGCAAGGAGTCCGAGGAGCCGGCCGTCCGTCCCGTGAAGACGGAACTACTGGAAGGCTGGACGTACCACATCCACGCCCAACCAGCGAAACCAACCGACCGGGGACAGTCCCCCCTTCCTTACCGCCGATCAGCAATAGCCTTGCTGCTGCACAAAACCGAAAAAGGCCGTCTCCCAGACTGGGAAACGGCCTTTGAACTGGGTGGAGCTGAGGGGATTTGAACCCCTGACCCCCTCGATGCGAACGAGGTGCGCTACCGGTCTGCGCCACAGCCCCTCCGCCGGCGAACCGGCTTCGGTCCCACCTGGCTTGCACCAGGCGGGCCGGCGACAAGACTAACAGCACACCCGCCCGCCATGCGAATCCGCCCCGCCCGCCCGGCCCGTGCCTGCTCACGGGCCGGTCGACGCTCACCATGTCGGCGACATGGCGGCATCCCGACCCCTTGTACCCCGCCATGTCGCCGACATGGAGTCGATCAAGCCGGGCCGGGCGAGTCGATCAAGCCGGGCCCGGCGGGAGAGGCCGGTCAGGCCGAGTGGGAGGTGCGGCCCGACTGGTACGGGCGGCCCCGCAGCCCCCCAGCCCGCCGGTACGACACCGAGCCGCCGCCGCTGGCCGCCGGTGGCAGGTCGGCGGGCCGGTCCAGGCCCATCGCCGTACGGCGGACCGCCTCACGCTGGGCCGCCAGGCGGCGCTGGGCCTCCCGGCGGGCCGCCGCCCGGCGGGCCTGCTCCCGGCGCACCTCGGCCTGCCGGGCGGCCAGCCAGGCGGCCTCCCGCGCGTGGGCGCGTCGGCGGCGGCGCTCGGCGAGGGCCCGCTTGCGCAGGTGCACCACGTACGTCACCAGGAGGGTGGCCGTGACGGAGAAGCCGATCCAGAAGCCGGGGCCGACCACGGCCACCCCGATCAGCTCGACGACGTTGAGCAGCAGCAGGGCGGCGAGCACCCGCCGCCTGCGGTAGATCGCCGGGGTGTGCGGCCGGCGACGGGGCGCGGCCCGTCGACGGGACTTCGCGGCCGGCGGCACGGCGCGCAGCCGGCCGCGTCGCCGCGCCGGTGCGGGCGGGGCGGACACGGGAGCGGAGAGACCACCCGTGTTCACATCCTCGCTCAAGGTGACAACGAGAGATCGGGAGGGGTTGACCGGCCGGCGTCCGGGGACAGTGCGTCGCCGCCGGCGGCGCTGGAGCACCCGCGCCGTCGACTGCGCCCGCTCCGCCACCAGCCGCTCGGTGGCGTCGTACCGGCGAACCAGCGCCGGCGCGAGGGCGAGCAGACCGGCGGCGGCGAGGACGGCGAGGAGCACCGAGGTCGGCACCCTCACCCCTCCCGTCACCAGGTTCGGGGCAACCGCCGTACGGCCGCAGAATCTTCGACTGGCACCGTCCCGGGCGGTCGAAGATGCGGTCGGGCAGCGCTTGCCGCAGCTTGCAGTTACTTGAGGTTACGGGCCGCCGACCACGTTGATTGTGCGCCGCGCCGATCAGGCGGGGGTGGGACGGTTCACCCCGCGGCGGCGCGCAGCCGGTGCCAGCGGGCCAGCAGGCCGCCCTCGGCGGCGACTTCCTCGCTGGTCATGGCGTATCCGATGTGATCGCGCCACGCACCGTCGATATGCATGTATCGCACGTGGTACGACTCCTCGCGGAAGCCGAGCTTCTCCACCACCCGGCGGGACGGCTTGTTCTCCGGCCGGATGTTCACCTCGATCCGGTGCAGCCCGCCGGGGCCGAACGCGTGGTCCACGGCGAGCGCCAGCGCGGTGGGGATGACGCCCCGCCCGGCCACCCGGGAGTCCACCCAGTATCCGACGTACGCCGAGCAGAACGCCCGCCGGACGATGCTGCCGACGTTGAGGTGCCCGACCAGCCGCTCCCCGCCGTGCTCACGCAGGCAGACCGCGAACGGCATCCCCTCGCCGGTGCGCGCCGAGCGGCGCTGGTCCTTGTGGACCCAGCGGAACGCCGCCGGAGAGTTCAGCTCGTCCCAGTTGCCGGGCAGCGCCGACTCCCACGGGGCCAGCCAGGCCCGGTTGGCACGGCGCACCTCCGACCAGGCCGCCGCGTCCGAGCGTCGGTAGGGCCGCAGCAGCACGGGGCCGTCCGCGAGCACCACCGGCCACCCCGGCGACCGCCCCGACCACAAAGAGCTCACCGGGCCAGCCTTCCGCTCGCGACTGCGGGGCTCGCAAGCTCACTCCTCGCGCTCACCGGCGCCGGTCCAGCAGGAGGACGTCCACGGTGGAGCCGGCGGCGGCCGTGGTGACGCGCTCGCCGAGCACCATCAGCCCGTTGGCCTCGGCCAGGCCGGACAGGGTGAACTTCCCGCCCGGCAGCGGCTGGACGGTGTAGCCGCCGCCGCGCCGCTCGGCGACGTGCGCGGGGCGGAACTCGCGCAGCCCGCCCGGCGAGGTGATGGTCTCCAGCAGGTGCGCGCGCACGCTCGGCCGGAACACGGGCTCGGCCCCGGCCAACAGGTTGATGGCGGGCCGGGCCAGCACCTCGAAGCCGATCAGCGCCGCGCCGGGTTCACCGGGAAGACAGACCACCGGCACCTCCTCGGCGCCGACCGTACCGAATCCGAGGGCGGTGCCGGGATAGAGGGCCACCTCGGTGAAGGTGACCGGCCCAGCCCGGCCGCCCTCCCGGCGGGACAGGATGCGGCGCACCATGTCGCCGGGCCCGGTGCCGGTGCCGCCGGTGGTGATGATCAGATCGGCGCGCAGGGTCTGGTCCTCCAGCAGCCCGCGCAGCCCCTCCGGGTCGTCGTCGCAGATCCCCACCCGGTACGCCAGCGCGCCCACCTCGGCGGCGGCGGCGGTCAGGGCGTGCGAGTTCGCGTCCACCACCTGCCCGGGCTGGCTGCCCCGGCCCACGTCGACCAGCTCGTCGCCGGTGGCCACGATGACCACCCGGGGGCTGGGCCGCACCACCACGTGCCCGATGCCGGTGGCGGCGAAGACGGCGACCAGGGCCGGGGAGACGTACGTGCCGGCGCGGGCGAGCAGGGTGCCGGCCGGCAGCTCCTCACCGGCGCGGCGCACCCCGTACCCCCGCTTGGGGGTGCGGAAGATCTCCACGGCGGCCATGCCCTGATCGGTCCACTCCACGGGCACCACCACGTCGGCGGCGATCGGCAGCGGCGCGCCGGCGGCCACCGAGAAGCAGGCCCCCGGGGTGAGCCGCACCGGCCGCCAGCTCGCCGCGCCGAGGTCGCCGACCACGTTGAGCCGCACGGTGCGGGACCCGGGCGGGCCGGAGCGGTCGGCGTATCCGCCCGCCGCCCGGCCCGCGCCGGAGAGGTCGTCCCAACGCGCCGCGTACCCGTCGACGGCCGCCTGGTCGAAGGCCGGGTAGGAGTGCGGCGCGACGACGTCCTCGGCGAGGACGTTGCCGTGCGCCTGGGTCAGGTCGAGGTCGAGCGGGGGCAGCGCGCGTAACCTGCGCAGCACGCTGCCCAGGTAGTCGGCGAGCGGCGTCAACTCGTTCGCGGCCGCCTCGGCGTCGGCCGTCGCGGTCATGTATTAGGACCGCCCGACGAGTCGCGCATGCCGTTGAGGATCGCCTCGGTGACGGTCTCGTCGCCGTTGTTGACGAACTCGGCGAGCCACTTGCGGAACTCCGCGCCGAGGTCCTCGCGTTCGCAGGCGAGCTGCACCACCGTCTGGAGGTAGCCCAGCGGCATCCCCGTGTCGTAGCGGGTGCCCCGGTAGACGATCGCGTGCACCGGGACGCCCTCGGTGCGCAGCAGCTCCATCGCGTCGGTGAGCTGGATCTCGCCGCCGCTGCCCGGCTCGGTGCGCCGGATCGCGTCGAAGATGCGCCCCGGCAGCACGTACCGGCCGAGGACGGCGAGGTTGCTGGGGGCGTCCTCCGGCTTGGGCTTCTCGACCATGCCGGTGACCTTCACGACCTCGCCGATGTCGGTCAGCTCCGGCTCGGCGGGCGCGACGGAGGCGATGCCGTACCGCTTGGTCTCGGCCGGGTCGACCTCGAAGAAGGCCAGCACGATCCCGCCGGTGCGGGCCTGTAGCTCCAGCATCGCCGGCAGCAGCGGCTCGGACGGCTTGACGAACTCGTCGCCGAGCAGCACCGCGAAGGGCTGGTCGCCGACGTGCGACTCGGCGTAGCCGATGGCGTGGCCGAGGCCGAGCTGCTCCGGCTGCCGGCAGGTGTAGATCTCGGCGAGCTCGCTGGGGCGGCGCACCGCGGCCAGCCGCTCGGCGTCGCCCTTGGACTCCAGCCGGGCCTCCAGGTCGGGCCGGCGGTCGAAGTGGTCCACCATCGATGTCTTGCCGCGCCCGGTGATCAGCAGCACGTCGCCGATGCCCGCCTGGGTGGCCTCCTCGACGATGTACTGCAGGACCGGCCGGTCGACGACCGGCAGCAGCTCCTTGGGCACCGCCTTGGTGGCCGGCAGGAACCGGGTGGCCAGGCCGGCGGCCGGGATGACGGCCTTGACCGCGCGGGAACGACCGGTTGCGGTGGCCGCTGAGGGGTTCGCTGAGTGCTCCGACATGTCGCGAGACTATCGGCCAAGGCCGTGTTGCGACGGGTGAGGACCGGAAGACGCGCCGCCGGCGCGGGGCAGGCCGTCGGCCGGGCTGACCGAACCGGCCGGCACGGCCAGCTCCTCCACCGGCGGCCAGGGCCGTGCCTCGGCCAGCCGCCAGGTGTCCCGGCCCGCCGCCTTCGCCGCGTACAGGGCGTCGTCGGCCGCGTCGAGGACCTGCTGACCGGTGGAGGCGTGGTCCGGGTAGACGGCGATGCCGACGGAGACGGTCACCCGGATCCGGGCCCCGCCGCCCGACTCCACGGGGACGGGAGTCTCCCGGGTCGCCGTGCCGAGCCGCTCGGCGACGATCGCCGCGCCCCGCGCGTCGGTCTCCGGCAGCAGCACCACGAACTCCTCCCCGCCCCGGCGGAACGCCAGGTCCACCTCGCGGATCTCGCCCCGCACCCGGCGGGCGAACTCGACGAGCACCGCGTCCCCGGCGGCGTGCCCCCAGGTGTCGTTGACCTCCTTGAACCTGTCCAGGTCCAGGGCGAGGACGCTCAGCATCCGGCCGAACCGGCTGGCCCGCTCCACCTCGCGGCGGATCGACTCGCGCAGGTAGCGGTAGTTCCACAGCCCGGTCAGCGGGTCGGTCAACGACAGCCGCTGGGCCTCCTCGTGCACCCGCACGTTGTCCACCGCCACGGCCGCGTGCCCGGCGAAGGTCCGCAGGGTCTCCAGGTCGGCGTCGTCGAACTCGTCGCCGCCGAGCCGGTCGTAGAGGACCAGCACGCCGAGCGCCGCCGCCGGGCCGCCGGGCGCGCCCGGGTCCACCCCGGACCGGATGCCGGGGTCGGCCGGGCCGCCGGGGGCGGCGAAGGGCACCGCGACGTACGTCTCGCAGCGCGGCTCCCCGGCGGCCTCCGCCACCGGGTCGGCCCGCCCCCGGCGGGGCTGGCCGGTCGCGGCCACCGCGCCGACGATCCCGCCGCCGACGGGCACCCGCAGGCCGGCCGCGTCGGTGGCCTCCTGGTCCGCCCCGGCGTCGGGCGACCAGCGCCCGTCGAGCCCCTCGGCGCAGCGGCCGACCAGCACGCCGCCGTCGACCAGCAGCACCGCCCCGGCCCGTGCCCCGGTGGCCGCGATCGCGCTGTGCAGGATGACCCGCAGGATGCGTTGCAGGTCGTGGGTGCTGGCCAGGGTGTCGCCGAGCACGGCGAGGTGGCCGCGCAGCTGGTCCCGGCTGCTGGTGAGCGCCTGCACGTAGATGCCGGTCTCCCGGGTCATCCGGTTGAACGCGTCGGCCAGCCGGCCCAGCTCGTCGCGGCTGCGCACCGGCACCCGGGTGGCGAGGTCGCCGTGGGCCACCCGGTCCGCCGCGCCGGCCAGCTCCACCAGGGGGCGGGTGGTGACCCGGGCCAGCCGCCAGGCGACGGCCACCGCCAGCAGCCCGGCCAGCAGCACCGCGCCGACCAGTGCCGCGTACAGGTCGGGGGGCTGCTCGCTGGGCACGGAGAGCACCAGCGGCAGCGGTTGCCCCGGCGCGGGCGGGATCCGGCGGACGTAGCGGCCGTCGCCGGTGCCGGTGACCCGGCCGCCGGCGGCCCGGCGCGCCGCGGCGAGCACCCCGTCGCGTACGGCCGGGGCCTCGGTGGTGGCCGCGACCCCGACGGAGCCGGGCGCGCCGTCGAGGAGGGTGACCGCGACGCCGGTGACCGCCGCGAGCCGCCCGACGAGGCCGGGGTCGACCGGCTGCGCGGTGACCACCGCGCCCAGGTCGCCGCCGGCCCGGTCGCGCAGCGCGACCCGGGCGGCGAGCGCCGCGACCGGCCCGGCGGCCGGGTCGGCGGCGTCGCAGTCCCGCCAGGGGGCGGCCGGGGCGCCGGGGGTCACGTACGTCGGGACGCCGGCCACGTCGGTGACCAGCACGGCGGCGGCGAGGCCCCGGCCGACCACCTGCCCGGCCGTGCCCGCCCGCCCGGCGGCGTCGGGGGCCAGGGCGACCGCGTCGGCCGCCGCGCGCAGCTGCTGGCAGAGGGCGTCGACCGAGGTACGCACGGTCGCGGCGGCCAGGCCGAGCTGCTCGGCCGCCCGGTTGCGGTCGACGGTCGTCATGGTCAGGCCGACGAAGAACGCCCCGAGCAGGACGGGGCCCAGCACCACCGTGAGGAAGGCCGCCGTCAACCGCCCGCGTAGCGTCAACGCTCCCCCCGGAAGTTCCGCGCCCGATGTAGCGATGCTGACACAGTGCGACCGTGAGACAAACGTTGCGTCAGGAGTGTTGCGTGCCGGATTTTTCTGATGGAGCGGAAGTGGCCCACGAGGCCAAGCGGCGGGCCCGGATGGAGCTGCTCGCCCGCCGCCGCGCGCTGCCCGTCCCGGAGCGGGCGGCGGCCGCGGCGCGCGTCCGGGCCGCGCTGACCGATCTGGTGCGCCGGCTGCGCCCGGCCCGGGTCACCGCGTACGTCCCCGTCGGCTCGGAGCCGGGCGGGCCGGAGCTGCCCGAGGCGCTGCGCGCGGCGCTGCCGCCGGGCGGCGAGCTGCTGCTGCCGGTGCTCCGCGACGACCTCGACCTGGACTGGGCGGCGTACACCGGGCCGGGCTGCCTCGTCGCGGCCGGGCGGGGCCTGCGGAAGCCGACGGGTCCCCGGCTCGGCCGGGCGGCGATCGCCGACGCGCGGCTGGTGGTGGTGCCCGCCCTGGCCGTGGACCGGCGCGGGCGGCGGCTGGGGCGCGGCGGCGGCAGCTACGACCGGGCGCTCGCCCGCGTCGGCGCGGACGCCCTCACGGTGGCCCTGCTGCACGACGGCGAGCTGGTCGCGCGGCTGCCCGCCGAGCCGCACGATCGACCCGTCCGCGCGGTGGTGAGCCCCTCCGGCGGGCTGCGTACGCTGACGGGCGACTCCGTGTCGGTCCGGGCACTTCCGCTGGACGAACCCGGGTCCGATGACGCACCATTGGCACTCGAATGAGTCGAGTGCCAACCGGCCGTGCCAGATCCGGAGGAGACCGTGCCCACGTACCAGTACGCCTGCACCGAGTGCGGCCAGCAGCTCGAGGCGGTGCAGTCCTTCTCTGACGAGCCGCTGACCGAGTGCCCGGCGTGTGCGGGGCGGCTGCGCAAGGTTTTCAACTCCGTCGGCATCGTCTTCAAGGGCTCGGGCTTCTACCGCACCGACTCCCGCTCCGGCTCGGACGCGGCCAAGAACGGCGGCAAGCCGGCCGCCTCGGAGTCGTCCTCCGGCGGCGACTCCGGCTCGTCGAGCGCCTCGGGCGGCTCGTCCGCCGGCTCCTCGGCGTCGTCGGGCTCGTCCGGCTCCTCGGGTTCGCCGTCGGGCTCGTCCTCGGGGTCGTCCGGCTCCTCGGGCTCGTCGGGCTCGTCCTCGTCGAGCGGCACGGCCAAGGCCCCCGCCGCCAGCACCTCCTGACGACGGCAGCTCCGGCCACAGGAGATCCTGGAAGAAGAGGGCCCCTCCGGGGCCGGGATCTTCCACGGTTCACCTCGATTCCGGGCCTTAGCAGATCATCGGCCCCGGTGGGCGTTGTCCACAGGCGGCCCGGTTGTCCACAGGTTCCGCCCCCGGCCCGGCGGGACGGCCCCCGCGCGGCCTAGCCTGCTGCTCCCGGCACCGCCTGGCGCCGGGGGCGGGCGGGAGGGCCGGATGAGGAACGCCGGGGCGGACACCGGATCACTGCGGCCGCTGCGCCGCCCCCGGCTGCCGGGGCGGGCGACGCTGCTGCGCGCCGCGCTGGTCGCCGCCCTCCTCGGGCTCGCCGCGGCGGTCCTCCAGACCCCGGCCGGCTGCCCGCCGCCGGCCGGCGACCACTCCCCCGGCCCCGCCGCGCCACCGCCCGCCGAGGCGGCTTCCGACCCCGCCGCGCCGCCGGCCGCCCTGCCGCTGCCCGACGGGGCGGTCGGGGTGCCGATCCGGCTGGCCGAGCCGGCCGCGCTCGCGGTCGTCCGCCCGGGCGCCCGGGTTGACCTCCTCGCCGTGCCGGCCGGCCGGCAGGCCGGCGACGCCGACCTGCTGGCGCCCCGGGCGCTGGTGCTCGACGTGGTCGGTGCCGGCGCGACCGACGGCTCCTCGGCGCTCTACCTGGCGTTGCGGCCCGAGCAGGCGCACCGCGCCGTCGGGCTCCCCGAGGGCAGCCGCTTCGCGATCGTGGTGCGGGGGTGAGGCCCGCGCCGGCCCGGGCCTACAGGCGCGGCCGGCCGTCGGCTCCTGCCGCGGGGGCGGAACAACCGTCGACTCCTCCCGCAGGGCCGGACCAACCGTCGGCTCCTGCCGCGGGTGGGCCGGCCGGCGCGCCCGGTGCGGGGGCGCTCAGCTCCAGTGCGGCGGGCGCTCGGCGAGCAGCCAGTCGTCGTTGCCGCCCGACGTCTCGCCCCAGCCCCGGTCCGTGTCGTCGGCCGTCTGCTCGGGCAGCACCACGAAGTCCTCGCTCAGGTCGACGGCGCGGTCGTCGTCGCCGCGCGCCTGCGCCCCCGGGTCGATGCTCACGAGCGGCAAGACTACCCGGGTTCCGGCCCGCGTCCGACCGGCCACGCGGCCCGACGGTTGGTAGCGTCGGTCGGCGTGACCACGCCCAGCGGTGACCGCCCCGAGGACGACTACTGGCGTCGCCCGCCCGACGACGGCGCGACCGACGACCCGAAGCGCCCACCGGAGCCCGGCCCGGCCGGCGCCGACCCGTCGGCCGGATACGGCGGGCCGCCGCCCAGCACGCCACCGCCGCCCGGCTGGCGTCCCCCGTTGCACGTGCGGGCCGCCCCGCCCCGCCAGCTGCCGCCGCAGGACATGGCGGGGCTGGACGCGGTCGAGCAGCGCGCTCAGCACGTCACCTGGGTCGCCGGCGCGGTGGCCGGCGTGGTGCTGCTGGTCTTGCTCTGCCTGCTGTGCTCCAGGGCGTTCCGCTGACCGCGGCTCCCCCGCGCTCCGCTGACCGCGCGGTCGGCCCGGGGCAGCGGCCCGGCCACCCGCGCCGGCCGGCCCCGGCCGCGTCGGCTCAGAGCACCCGGCCCCAGGCCGCCTCGGCGCCGGAGTCGCCGGTGAGGAAGACGTAGACCAGCGAGGCCACGCCCAACGCGACCACCACGACCGTCAGCAGCAGGGGCACCCAGGACGGCAGCCGGGAGACCCGGTCGTCGTTGCGGGTCACCAGCAGCAGGGCGATGGCGGCCACGGCGAGCCCCACGGTGAACCAGAGCAGCGTCTCGGCGTACTCGGAGTGGTCGTGGATCTGCGCGAGCAGGGCCGGGTCGAAGCCCTTCTCCTCGAACGCCTCCTCCAGGGCCTCGCCCGTCTCGGTCGACACCCACGTGACGATCGGGGTCAGCACCGCGAGGCCCGCCACCGCCCAGCCCAGCCGGGGACGCCACCTCGGCACCAGCCCGTACGCGCTGGCCAGCAGCGCGAGCAGCGGCACGAACACCACCGCCGCGTGGATCACCAGGATGTGGCTTGGCAGCCCGTTGATCTCCCTGAACACCGACACCTCCGGCCGTGTACGTCATGATCCCCGCGGCGTCAGCGTACGCCGACTTCAGGCGCTGTGGCCCGGGCCACCCAGGTCAGCCGCTCGCTTGTCGCCCGGTGCGCCCCGTGCTGTCATTGAGTTCATGTCCGGTGGCGAGGAACTGCTGCGGTCGAGGGGCCTGCGGGTCACCCGGCCGCGCCTCGCCGTGCTCGACGTCCTCGCCGCCGGTGGCCACCTGGAGGTAGACGAGATCACCCGGCGGGTGCGGGAACGCCTCGACTCGGTCTCCACCCAGGCCGTCTACGACGTCCTCGGCGCGCTGTCCCGCGCCGGGCTGTCCCGCCGGATCGAGCCGGCCGGCAGCCCCGCCCGGTACGAGGCGCGGGCCGGCGACAACCACCACCATGTGGTGTGCCGGGGCTGCGGCGAGATCGCCGACATCGACTGCGCGGTCGGCGAGAAGCCCTGCCTCGACCCGGACACCGCACACGGCTTCGAGGTGGACGAGGCGGAGGTCACCTTCTGGGGGCTCTGCCCCACCTGCCAGGCCCGCCGCCGCGCCGACGACTGACAGCGCCGTCCCGGCCCGCCCGGGGATGCGGCCGGGCGTGGCACCCTTGGTCGGGTGGACTCCGATGACCTCGGCCTGTTCGGTCCGGGATCGGTCACGTGGAAGGTGCACGAGGAGCCGATCCTGATCGTCGCCGGCCTGCGCTCGCTCTACCTCCAGGCGCTGCACCCCCGGGCCATCGCCGGGGTGGCCCAGAACAGCAACTACCGCACCGACGCGTGGGGCCGGCTGGTCCGGACGGCCACCTACGTGGAAACCGCCGTCTACGGCACCACCGCCGAGGCCGAGGCCGCCGGGGACCGGCTGCGCCGCCTGCACGGCCGGATGCGGGCCACCGACCCGGACACCGGCCAGGAGTTCCGGATCGACGAGCCGGAGCTGCTGCGCTGGGTGCACGTCACCGAGGTCGAGTCGTTCCTCAGCACCGCCCGCCGGGCCGGGCTGCCGCTGACCGACGCCGAGGTCGACGGCTACTACACCGAGCAGCGCCGAGCGGCGGCCCTGGTGGGGCTCGACCCGGCGGACGTGCCCGGCACGGCGGCCGAGGTCGCGGACTACTACCGGCAGGTCCGGCCGGCCCTGCGGATGACCCGGGAGGCGGCGGAGACGGCCGTCTTCCTCACCGCCCCGCCCCTGCCGTGGAAGCTCAACCTGCCGGCCCGGGTCGGGATGAACCTCGGGCCGGCCCGGCTGGCATACTTCGGCGTCGCCGGCACCGCGTTCGCGCTGCTGCCGCCCTGGGCCCGCCGGCTGTACGGCGGCCTGGGGCTGCCGACCACCGAGCTGTCGGCCGACCTCACCGTCCGCGCCCTGCGGCTGGCGTTGGCGGCCCTGCCGCAGCGCTGGCGGGAGGGGCCGTTGCAGCAGGCAGCGAAGGAACGGGCCGCCCGCCTGGCCCCCCGCTGACCCGCACCGGCCGGGCGGGGCGGGGCGGGGCTGGGCATCATGTCGCCGACATGGGGGTATCCCACCGCTCTGATACCGCCATCAGCCCGACATGACGCGCCCGGGGCCAGCCCGGGCTAGGCCACAGGCCAGGCGGGGTCAGTCCCGGCGGTCCATGGCCGCCCAGGGGTCCTTGCCCGGCGTCTGCGCGCCCGCCGGGCAGGTGCGGCGGTAGTCGCACCAGCCGCAGCGCGGCCCCGGCTCGGCCGGGAAGGCGTCGTCCGGGTCGGACCCGTCGGCGACGGCCCGCTCGGCGGCCATGATGTCCCGCGCCGTCTCCTCGGCGCGGGTGACCTGCCGGGCCAGCGACTCGGTGGTGTGCTCGTGGGCCGCGATCGTGCCGGTGGGCAGGTGGTGCAGCTCGACCCGGCGGCACGGCCGGCGGAACACCCGCTCGGCGGCGTACGCGTAGAGGGCCAGCGCCTGCGAGCCGCGCGCGTCGTCGGCGTCCAGCCCCGTGCGGCCGGTCTTGTAGTCGACGATGACCAACTCCGGCCCGCTCGCGCCGGTGCGCAGGTCGATCCGGTCGGCGCGCCCGTTGAACGCCAGCACCGCCGTCCTGACCGCCACCACCCGCTCGACGCCGACCGGGTCGGCCTGCGGGTCCAGCGTCTCGACGTAGGACTCCAGCCAGGCCAGCGCCCGCCGGTACGCGTCGCGCTCCTGCTCGTCGTCGCGGAACCCGTCGCGCACCCAGGTGCCCCGCAGCAGCCCGGCCAGTGCCTCCGGGCGGCGACGGCCGACGGGCAGGGCATACCAGTTCTTCAGGGCGTTGTGCACGCTCGCGCCCAGCGAGTTGTGGGCCCACGGCGGGCCCTTCGGCGGCGCGGGCCGGTCCACGTACGAGTAGCGGTAGCGGCGGGGGCAGTCCGCGTACGCCCCGAGCTTGCTGGGGGTGCACACGAACAGCCGCTCCGGCATGCCGTCGAAGCCGAGCTGCTCGGGCTCGGCGGCCCGGCGGGACTGGGCGGGCTGGCCGGCGCGGGGGCGCGGGGCCCGGCCCGACCCGGCGGCGGGTCGGCCGGCGGGGCGGCCGGATGAGGAGGCTGGTCGCACCCCGCGATCCTGCCACCCGGATACGACAGCCGGCCCGACCCGGCCGGCGGGTCGCGCCGCCGGATCGGCCACGCCCACGGTGGCGCCGCTCAGGCCGCGTTTGCGTACTGGGTGACGAAGGCCGCGATGGCGTCGGCGATGAGCTGCACCGCGATCGCGGCGAGCAGCAGGCCGGCGATCCGGGTGAGCACCTCGATCCCGCCCGGCCGCAGGATCTTGACGATCCCGCCGGAGAAGCGCAGCACCACCCAGACGGTGAGCATCACCGCCACGATGGCCGCGGCGATGGCGCCGTAGTCGAGCGCCCGGTCGGCCTGCTGGACGAAGAGCATGGTCGCCACGATCGCGCCCGGCCCGGCCAGCAGCGGGGTGCCCAGCGGCACCAGGGCGATGTTCGAGGTGGCCTGCTGGGTGGGGTCGTCCGCCTTGCCGGTCAGCAGCTCCAGGGCGACGAGGATCAGCAGCAGCCCGCCGGCCGCCTGGAGCGCCGGCAGGTCGACGTGCAGGTACGCCAGCAACGTCTGCCCGGCCACGGCGAAGACCACGATCACCCCGAGCGCCAGGGCCACCGCCTGCCAGGCGGCCCGGTTGCGGTCCCGGGCGGACAGGGGGCCGGTGAGCGCGAGGAAGATCGGCATCATGCCCGGCGGGTCGACGATGACCAGCAGGGTCACGAAGACCTCACCGAAGAGCTTCAGATCCACCCGGAGAGGGTAGCCGCGCAGGTGGAGGCGGATCAGGCCGAAGCGACCGGGGTCACGCCGGTGGCCCCGGCCACGATCCGCCCGTACGCCTCGGGCGAGGTGGTGAACGCGCCGAGCCGGACGGTCTTGTGCGTGCCGTGGAAGTCCGACGAGCCGGTGACGAAGAGGCCCAGCTCGGCGGCGAGCGCCCGCACGTGCGCCCGCTCGGCCGGGGAATGGTCCTCGTGGTCGGCCTCCAGGCCGGCGAGCCCGGCCGCCGCCAGCGCGACGATCAGCTCGTCGGGCACGATTCGGCCGCGCCGGCTCGCCCGGGGGTGGGCGAAGACGGGCACGCCGCCCGCGGCGCGCACCAGCCGGACCGCCCGGAACACGTCGATGTCGTCCTTGGGCAGCCGGTACCGCTCGCCCAGCCAGTCCGGCCCGAACGCCTCGGTGGTGGTGGCCACCAGCCCGGCGCGGATGAGGGCCTGGGCGATGTGCGGGCGGCCCACCGTCCCGCCGGCCGCCCCGGCGAGGATCTCCGGCCAGCTCAGCTCGACGCCGTCGGCGCGCAGCAGCGCGACGATGCGCTCGCCGCGCGCCTCGCGGGCGGCCCGCACCCGGGCCAGCTCCGCGCCCAGCTCCGGCTCGTCCGGGTCGAAGAGGTACGCGAGCAGGTGCAGCGCCACCGGCGGGTCGGCCCCGTGCCACCGGCAGGAGAGCTCCGCGCCCCGGACCAGGGTGAGGCCGGGGGGCAGCGCGGCCACGGCGGACGCCCACCCGGCGGTGGTGTCGTGGTCGGTGATCGCCACGACGTCCAGGCCGGCGTCGGCGGCGGCCCGGACCAGCTCGGTCGGGGTGAGGGTGCCGTCGCTGGCCGTCGAGTGGGTGTGCAGGTCGATCCGGGCGGCGGCCGGCACCGGGGGCGGGGTCATCGTCCGACGCTACCGGTGCCGACGGCAGGTCAGGGTGCGGGGTCGACGCCCACGGCAGGTCAGAGCGGCGGGTCGACGCCCACGGCAGGTCGGAGTGCCGGATCGGTGCCGGCTGCCCGTCACGGTGCGGGGTCGGTGACGACGACCGGCCGGTCGGCCGGCTCGACGCCGGTCACCGGGCTGGCGACGGCCGGCTCCCCGGCGACCACGCGGTCGGGCCGCACCGGCACCAGCCCGCCCCGGGCGGCCACATACCAGGCGGCGCCGGCCGGCGTCCAGCACACCGCCCCGGCCAGCGTCGGGCCGGCAGGGCGGGCGACCGGGGTGCCGCCGAGGGTGGCGAGGTCGACCAGGAGCGCCCCGGTGCCGTCGGGCGAGCCGGTGCGGCCGTTCAACAGCAGCCAGCGGCCGTCGGCGGAGACCCCGCCGAGCCCGTCGGCGCTGAGGGTCGGCCCGCAGGCCGTGCGGATCGTCGCCAGCGCCCGGGCGGGGTCGAGCAGCGCCAGGCAGGGGCGTCGGGGCGTGCCGGCGGGGACCAGGCCGACGAGCCGGCCGTCCGGCAGCGCCCCGTGGACGGCGAGGACGTCGCGCCAGCCGTCGGTGGCGAGCCCGCCGGTGGCCGGATGCCAGAGCGCGTAACCGGGTCGGGCCGGGTCGCGGCGTACCAGAACGGAGTTGCCGGCGAAGCCGACCGGCACGGCCGCGCCGGTCGCCGTCGTGCCGGCGACGGCGACGAGCCGGTCGGCGACGATCCCGGCGAGGGAGATCCGGTCGCCGTCGCGCCAGGCGACCTGGCCGCCGTCGGGGGCGACGGCGATCGCCTCCGCGCCCGCCAGCAGCACCCGGGTGCTGCCGTCGGGGTGCACGGACAGCAGGGCCCGGCCGGCGACGGTGGGGGCGCCCACCACCAGCCAGCCGCCCTTGTCCGCTACGCGCTGCGCCCGGTCGGCGGCGACGACCCCGAGGGTGATGTTCGTGTTCCCGGCGGTGTAGAGGGTGCCGTCGACGATCAGGTCCACCGCGCCGCCGGCCGGCCCGAGGGCCGGTCGGGGCGATCCGGCCGACGGGCTCGACACCGGTTCCGGCACCGGCCAGGAGGAGCCGCGCGGGTCGCCGAGCACCACGGTCGGCGGGGTGGACTGGCCGGACTGCGGACTGAGCTGCACCATGCCGACGCTCACCAGCACCGTGGCCACGCCCGCCAGGGCGGTGCCGGTGAGGACCCGGCGGCGGCGGACCCGGGTGGCCCGCCGGATGGCCAGGCCGGCCGGGTCGACGGTGCCCGGCAGCGGCGCGGCGGCCTGCCGGGAGAAGGTCTCCCGGAGGGCGCGCTCCAACTCGTCCGCCGTCACGACTGTTGGACGCGCGGGAACGGGCGTCCGGTTGTCACCGGGACCGGTCACCCCGCTCACCTCCGCTCCGCGCCGACGGCCTCGGCCGGCGCCCCGAGCGGCGCGACGACGGCCTCGACGGCCACCGGGAGCGGCGCGCCGCCGGCCGGGGCGGGCCGGTGGCCGGGGCCGGCCGGGGCGGGCTCGGCGGGCGTCCCGGCCCGGGTGGGGCGCGGCACGGCGGGCACCGCCGCGGGGGCGGGACGGGGCGGGGCCGCCGGGGCGGGGCGGGCGGCGGGGTCGGCCTGCCGGGCGGGCCGGGAGCGGGCGGCGGCGGGCCGCGTCCGGGGGTCGGGCCGGTTGCCCGTCCGCCCGGCGGGCTGCGGCTCCGCTGCGGCGTCGGTCAGGTCGAGGGCGGCCTGCGCGCCCAGCCGTCGGCGCAGGGTGGCCAGCGCCCGGGAGGTCTGGCTCTTCACGGTGCCCGGGGAGATCTCCAGCAGCGCGGCGGTCTGGGCCTCCGACATGTCCTCGTAGAAGCGCAGCACCAGCACCGCCCGCTGCCGGCTGGGCAGCGCCCTGAGCTGCCGCCACAGCACGTCCCGGTCGAGCTGCTGCTCGATCTCGTCGACCCCGGCGCGTTCGGGCAGCACCTCGGTCGGCCGCTCACCGTGCCAGCGCCGCCGCCACCAGCTCGTCGACGTGTTGACCATGACGCGACGCGCGTACGGCTCGATCGCCTCGATGCCGCCGAGCCGCTTGCAGGCGAGGTAGGTCTTGGTCAGCGCGGTCTGGAGCAGGTCCTCGGCCGTGGCCCAGTCGCCGGTCAGCAGGTACGCGGTGCGCAGCAGCGCCCCGGAGCGGGCCGCGACGAACTCGCGGAACTCCTCCTCCAGCGGGTCTTTCGCGGCCACCGCTCACCTCCCGCACCCCCGTGCCTGCATGGCAGGTTGTCATGCCCGGGGCGGACCGGGCGACGGCGAAAGGTGCGGCGTTCCTCCGATGTTCGGACGGAAAGTTTCACGCCCCGTCGTCGGCCTTGGCCTCGTCCGCCTCCTTGCCCAGCCGGGCTTCGACCGCCTGCGGCTCGTACATCTCCTCGACGACGCGCAGGTAGAGCTCGTTCGGGTTGGGTAGATTCTTGATCTCGCGGAGCGCCTGGTCCTGGCCGGCGGACTCCAGCACGAACGTGCCGTAGTTGAGGGCGCGGCCGGTGGGACTCTGCTCGTATTTCATGTCGGTGACCCGGGCGAGGGGCATCATCGCCACCTTGCGGGTGACGATGCCGTTGACCACCATGACCCGCTTGTTGGTCAGGATGAACCGGTCGTACCACCAGTCGGCGACCTTCCAGGCCACCCAGCCCATCACGGCAAACCAGAGCAGCACCGCGATGGTGGTCAGCGCGCCCACGTCCCGCCCGGCGAGGAAGCCGGAGAGGTAGCCGAGGACGAAGGTCGCCCCGATGCCCACCAGGATCGGCGTGGTCAGGTGGATCCAGTGCCGCTTCCACTCGCCCCGGTAGCGCTCGGTGGGGAAGAGGTAGCGCGCCACCAGCGAGCTCGGCTCGTCCTCCAGCGGCAGGACCCGGCGGGGGCCGAGCGGCATGCCGGAGGCGTCGACCCGCAGCCCGGCGAGCTCCTCTTCGGAGATCTGCGGCGGCTGGTAGTCGGCCTCCGGGTCACGGACCCAGGCCCGGCCGGAACGCGCCTGGCCGCCGAAGGGACCGTCGCCGTAGCCGGCGTCGTCGGAGAATGGCGGACCGTCGGCGAAGCCCGGCCCCGGGCCTGGGCCCGGAATGTCGTCGGGCCTGACCCTGGGGATCGGCTCCGTGTCTCGGTCCCGGCGCTCCCGGTCGGGGTCGTCGGGGTCGAAAGGCGGACCGGAGGGGCTGCCCATCGGCGGTTAGGCGATGAGGCTGGTGAAGAAGTCGCCGAACCCCTGGGCGATGTCCATGATGCCGCCGCCGATCGACTTGAAGACGTCTGCGGCGGAATTTGGCCGGTACGCAACAAAGAAGATCAAGAATGCGATACCGGCCCAGGTGAGGACCTTCTTGACCATGGCGGGCCATCCTCTCGCGCGGCGCCGGGTCCATTTACCGCAGCGGCACCCAGAGTATCAGTTAGGTGTCGTACAGTGAATCTCTGCGTCCGCTCTCCGACAGAACGGGCAGACTCGCCAAGCCTCTCGGCTCGTCAGGCCTTCCCGTGCAGGTACGGAGACGGAGCGCCGTACACGAGCTCGGACGGCGTCCACTCTGTGAGGTCGTGCAACTCCACGTCCTCGGCGAGCAGATGTCCCGCGCTCGCCGGCCAGGCTATCGCATGAAGCCACAATCCCCGAGCCTCGCCGGCGTACGCGCTTCGATCCGTCGGAGAATTCACGAGCCACAGTGGAGTCGGGTGGCCGGCGACACGGATCCTGGCCTGCCCGACATGCCCCGGATGCCCGGGGCCGGGATCGTCCAGCGCCTCGGCGAGTTGCGGACCCGGGTCGGGGCCGGCCATGCCGGCGAACCGGGTGCCCAGCCCGACGCCCGGCTCCTCCGCCACGAACACCAGGTCGGCGGGGCCGCCGCCGAGCGGCTCGGGCCCGGCGAAGGCCACGGCGGTGGCCCGCACCCCGGCGCGCTCGTCCCCGGCGTACGCCACGCCGGTGAGGGTCCAGCCGGGCGGCAGCGGCCACGGGCACCAGACCGGCGTGGCGGGGCCGTCGGCGGGACCGGCGGCGGCGACCCGGCCCACGACGCTGGCCACGATCTCCGCTCCGATGTGCTCCGGCACGTGCAGCGGCGGCACGGGACCGCAGCGCGCGCAGCGCCACTCCGTGTGCATCAGGTCCGGCTCCCGGACGGATCCACCACACCTGGGGCAACTCACCGCGACACTCACGTTTCCACCGTCACCCCGGCTCGGCCCACAGTCAAGTGGAGCGGCCGAATCCCCCGGCGCGTCGCCACCCGCCGGCCGGCCCCGGTCCGGGGAGGACCGGCCCCGCCATGTCGCCGACACTGGGTGGTCCGGGAGCCCGGGACACCGCCATGTCGCCGACATGGCGGCGCGAACACGCGGACGGGGCGCGGTGGGACGCGGCAGGGCGGGCCGCGGCGGGGCACGGCGCGGTGGGATGCGGCGGGCGGGCCGCGGCAGGGCACGGCGCGGCGGACGTCAGGCGGGCGGCGGGCCGGCGTGGGCCCGGATCCAGGCGTGCATGGCGATGCCGCTGGCCACCCCGGCGTTGATCGACCGGGTCGAGCCGTACTGGGCGATGGAGAAGAGCTGGTCGCAGGCCGACCGGGCGGCCTCGGACAGCCCCGGCCCCTCCTGGCCGAACAGCAGCGCGCAGCGGCGGGGCAGGCTCGTCGTCTCCAACGGCCGGGAGCCGGGCAGGTTGTCGATGCCGACCACCGGCAGGCCCCGGTCCGCCGCCCAGGCGGCGAACTCCCCGATCGTCTCGTGGTGCCGGACGTGCTGGTACCGGTCGGTGACCATGGCGCCCCGCCGGTTCCACCGCCGCCGCCCCACGATGTGCACCTCGGCCGCCAGGAAGGCGTTGGCGTTGCGGACCACGGTGCCGATGTTGAGGTCGTGCTGCCAGTTCTCGATCGCCACGTGGAAGTCGTGCCGACGCCGGTCGAGGTCGGCCACCACGGCCTCCCGCCGCCAGTACCGGTACCGGTCCACGACGTTGCGCCGGTCGCCCTCGGCGAGCAGCTCCGGGTCGTAGCGCGGGTCGTCCGGGGGGTCGCCGGTCCACGGCCCCACGCCGACCTCAGGCTGATCACCGGTCACGATCTGGAGAGGGTACGGACCTCCCAGCCGCCCCGCGCCGCCGGGTGCGCCGGGGCCACTCGTCGGGTCGCTCGGGTTCAGCCCAGGTCGAGGGCCCCGCCCAGCCGGTCCAGGAACCGCCGGTCGGCCGGGGTCGCGGGCCCGCCCGCCGGGGCCCCGGCGGTGGCCCGGCGGACCCGGGCCGCGACCGACTGCACCCACTGCCGGTACGCGGCGGAGTCGGCGGGGTCGGCCCGCCGGCGCAGCACCCGGACCGTGGCCCGGCAGGCGGCCAGCACGTCGACCAGGTCGGTGAGCCGGTCCTCGGGGGCCGCCCCGTCGTGCCGGGCGTAGATGGCGGCGACCACGGCACGCACCAGGTCGCTGTCGGAGGCCCGCCCGGCGGCCACGGCGTCGAGGCCGGCCAGCCCGGCGGCGACGCCCCGGGGCGGGCCGCCGGGGGCGGGCTCGGCGGCGGCCACGAGCACCCGGCCGGGCAGGCCGGTCAGCAGGTCCCACTCGGCGGCGGAGTAGGCGGCGGTGGTCAGCGGTGCGGCGCGGCGGCCGGCAGAGGACGGCTCTCCGGCGACGGAGTGGCTCATGGGCACCTCCGGCGCCAGCATATGACCCCGTACGGCCGGTCGGGGCCCTTCCCGCAACCGCGCGGCGCGGACCGCCGGCGGACGAACGGGGTCAGCGCGGCTCGGGGAAGCTCGGCCGCTCCGGGTCGACGCCCTCGGGCACGGTCGCGGCGGCGTACGCCTGCTTGGGGACCATCATCCGGCGGCGGAAGACGCAGACCATGGTGCCGTCCTGCTTGTAGCCGCGGGTCTCGACCGACACGACGCCCCGGTCGGGCTTCGAGGAGGACTCGCGCTTGTCCAGGACGGTGGTCTCGCCGTAGATGGTGTCGCCGTGGAAGGTCGGTGCGACGTGCCGCAGCGACTCGACCTCCAGGTTCGCGATGGCCTTGCCGCTGACGTCGGGCACGGACAGGCCGAGCAGCAGGGAGTAGACGTAGTTGCCGACCACCACGTTGCGGCCGAACTGGCTCGCCGACCCGGCGTAGTGCGCGTCGAGGTGCAGGGGGTGGTGGTTCATGGTGAGCAGGCAGAAGAGGTGGTCGTCGTACTCGGTGACGGTCTTGCCCGGCCAGTGCCGGTAGACCGCGCCGACCTCGAACTCCTCGTAGTAGCGGCCGAACTGCATCGGGGTCCCCTTCACGGGCGGGCGACGGAGTTCGGGCCAGCATGCCTTATCGAGGGTTAAGGCGAGGCCGGGGGCCGCCGGCGGCCGAGGAAATGTCACACCGGCCGCGCTCCCGGGGGGAGACGCAATGAGCGGCGGGGCCCTCCCCGGCACCCGCCGCCCACGCTCTGATGGGGAAGATTCTGCCCCACCGCGCGCCCCGGTCAACAGAGACCGGGGTCACATTTATCGTTTCGTAACAATACGAAGAGTAACGATCATGAAGTGTGGGAGCGATCACCGCAGGTCGAATCGTCGCTAGTCAGGCATCAGATCATCGAAGTTGATCAGCAATCGGGCCCCCCACCTGTGGAAACGCTCCCATCACGTCCCGTCACGCAAATGCGTCATGCATGTGCATGCAGCAAGGAGGCCGGCAACAGATGAGAATCGATACGCTGGCACCCCGATCCCGGCCCCGCCGGGTTTCGGGGGCGGACGCCCGGGAATGCGCCGGGTCCCGTCCTGGTTCCAGCAGGCGTACGTGATTCCGCGGTGATCGGAGAGTCCACATGGCAACCGTTGAGCTGACCACGACGAACTTCGACGAGGTGGCGGGCGGCGACGGCATCGTCCTCGTCGACTTCTGGGCGGAGTGGTGCGGCCCGTGCAAGCGGTTCGCCCCGGTCTACGAGCGCTCCTCCGACAAGCACCCCGACATCGTCTTCGGCAAGGTCGACACCGAGGCCCAGCAGGAGCTCGGCGCGAAGTTCGACATCCGCTCGATCCCGACGATCATGGCGATCCGGGACGGCGTGATCGTCTTCGCCCAGCCGGGGGCGCTGCCCGAGTCGGCCCTGGAGAACCTCATCGAGCAGGTCCAGGCCCTCGACATGGACGACGTCCGCAAGAAGCTGGCCGAGCACAAGCACTGAGCGCCGGGCGCTCACCGAGCCCGCGCCGGCCGGCGGCCGGGCCCCCACCGGGGCCCGGCCGCCGCCGCGTCAGCAGGGCCGCCGTCCGGCGGGGCGTCACCGGTACGGTTGGGGCGGGCCACCCGACGGAGGGACCCGAAGGGCGCCCTTCATCCCGTAGCGTCGGAAACCGATGGAAACGCTGACCCGCCGGGGCCGGGGGGCCCGACTGGCCGCCACCGCGCTCGGCCTCGTCGTGCTGCTCGCCGGCACCGCCTGGGGCACCGACGACGACTTCCCGTTCGGGCCGTTCCGGATGTACTCCACGTCCGACCCGCCGGACGCCGCCGCCCCCGACACCCGCGTCGAGGGCGTCGACCGCACCGGGGCCCTGGTCGACCTGGGCCAGGAGGCCACCGGCATCCGCCGGGCCGAGATCGAGGGCCAGCAGAGCCGGTACGTCGAGGAACCGGCCCGGCTGCGCCGGGTCGCCGACGCGTACGCCGAACGCCACCCCGACGCCGCCGCGCTGGTCGAGGTGCGCATCGTGATCCGCTGGTACGGCATCGCCGACGCCCGGCCGACCGGGCGCTGGACCGACGAGACCGTGGTGAGCTGGCGGGCGGACGGGTGATCGGCTGGCTCACCGAGGCGGTCCCCCGGGGCCGGGTGGCCGCCTTCCGCACCCTGGTCTACCTCTTCGTCGCCGCCGACCTGGTCTTCTTCACCCCCTGGGTGCGCGCCCGCGCGAGCGTGCCCGGCGACCTCTATCAGCCACTGCTCGTCGGGCGGGTGCTCCCGTTGCCGACCCCCACCCCGGCGCTGGTAGGCGCGATCTTCTGGGCGCTGCTGGCCCTCGCCCTGCTCGCCGCGACCGGGCGGGCCCACCGCCTGCTCGGCTGGTCGGTCTTCGCGCTCTACCTGGAGTGGATGATCATCGCGATGAGCTACGGCAAGGTCGACCACGACCGGTTCGGCCTGCTCGTCGCGCTCGCCGCGCTGCCCACCGCCGGCCGGGCCCGGCACGGCGACCCGACCCGCACCGAGGCCGGCGGCTGGGCGCTGCGGGTCACCCAGATCGCGGTGATCTGCACCTACTTCCTGGCCGCCTTCGCGAAGTTCCGGTTCGGGGGCCTCGACTGGGCCACCGGCTCCGTGCTCGCCAAGGCGATCATCCGGCGCGGCACCGACCTGGCCGACCTGATCGCCGGCGTGCCGCACCTGCTGCTCGTGGCGCAGTTCGGCATCCTCGCCTTCGAGCTGCTCAGCCCGGTGGTCTTCGTGCTGCCGCCCCGCTGGCGGCTGGCCACGGTCGGCTTCTTCTACTCGTTCCACCTGGTCACCATGGCGACCATCACCATCTCGTTCGCCCCGCACCTGGTGGCCATGGCCAGCTTCCTGCCGCTGGAACGGGTGCGTCCGGTCGTCTGGCTGCGCCGGCTCGGCCGGGGCGGACCACGGGGACGGCCGCGCCGGGACGGGCCGGCGGGGCGGCCCGGCCAGCTCGACGACCAGCCCTGGGCGGCCACGGGCGACGGCCGCCGCCCCGCGCCGCTGCACCAGCCATAGGCCCGTTGGGCGTTCCCGCGGGGAACGGCCGCTCGCCGCGCCGCGGGCGTGGTGCGGGGCGGGGCGCGTCGCGCGCGTGGTGCCGGCGGGGCGAGGGCTTGGTCCGGGCGTGGCGTGAACGTGGCGAGGGCTTGGTCCGGGCGTGGTGCGGGTCAGTCCCGCGGGGCCGAGGGCACGGCGCAGGCGGCCGTGCCGCCCGGCAGCCGGTGCCGGTTGCGGGCCACCCAGCGGTACACCGGCCAGGCGGCCAGGCGGACGGGCGGGAACCGCAGCCCGGCCCCGGCGACCCGCCACAGGGGACCGCTGTCGCCGAGCAGCCGCGCGATCGCGTCCGGCCCGGCGGCCCTTGAGCCGTCCGCGCCGACCCACTGCACCGCGTCGGCGCACTCGGCCGCCGTCAGACCCAGCGCGTCGAGGTCGGCGAACTGCCAGGGCAGCACCCGCGCGCGGGTCGGGATGCGGCGCTCGATGAACTCCGCGCACTTCGTGCAGAACGCGCAGTCGCCGTCGAAGACGAAGGTCGACCTCTCCATGCCCTCATCCTCCCCCCGACGCCCCGCCGGCCGTACGCCGGTGTCCGGCACGTCACTTGCACTTCGTTCGTACGCGTGTTCGAATGGGGTGCATGCGCTGGGACAGCCTCTCCGCTCCCCCGGACGAGGCCGGTTCCGAGCGGGCAGCGCCGGCGGCTCCACCCCTGCCGCTGGCGCTGCCCGGCGCGGCCATCCGCACCTTCGACACGCCCGGCTTCGCCGGGATGACCTTCCACGAGGTGCGGGCGAAGTCGATCATCAATCGGGTGCCGGGCACGTCCCGCGTCCCCTTCGAGTGGACGGTCAACCCCTACCGGGGCTGCTCGCATGCCTGCGTCTACTGCCTCGCCCGCAACACGCACACCTACCTCGACCTCGACGCCGGGGCCGACTTCGACCGGCAGGTGATCGTCAAGGTCAACGCGGGCGAGCTGCTGCGCCGGGAGCTGGCCGCGCCGGGGTGGCGCGGCGCGCCCGTGGCGATGGGCACCAACGTGGACTGCTATCAGCGCGCCGAGGGGAAATACCAGCTCATGCCGCAGATCATCGCGGCGCTGCGCGACTTCGCGAACCCGTTCTCGATCCTGACCAAGGGCACCCTCCTGCTGCGGGACCTGCCCCTGCTGCGCCGGGCCGCCGAGGTGACCCGGGTCGGCCTGGCGTACTCGGTGGGGTTCCTCGACGAGGCGCTGTGGCGGGCGGTGGAGCCCGGCGCCCCGAGCCCCCGCCGCCGACTGGCAGCCGTCCGGGCGCTGACCGACGCCGGCTTCTCCGTCGGCGTGCTGATGGCCCCCGTCCTGCCCGGCCTCTGCGACGACGACGCGTCGATCGACGCCACCGTGTCGGCCGTCGCCGCCGCCGGGGCGGCCAGCGTGACGCCGCTGGTCCTGCACCTGCGCCCCGGCGCCCGCGAGTGGTACGCGCGCTGGCTCGGCCGGGAGCACCCGCACCTCGTCCCCCGCTACCGCGAGCTCTACCGGGCGGGCGCGTACGCGCCGCAGGCGTACCAGCGGGAGGTGGCCGCCCGGGTGCGCATCGCCGCCCGGCGGCATGGCCTGCCCCGCGCCGGGGTGGGCGAGGGTCGGCGGCCGGCAGCCGAGCCGGGCCCGCCGCCGGCCGAGCAGCTCACCCTGCTCTGACCCGCGCGGCGGGCTAGAGTCGCGGGATGCGCAGCGCCCAGCAGATCCTCGCCGACTCCGCCGTGATCGCCGTCGTGGGCGCGTCCCGCGACCCCGGCAAGGCCGCGCACCGGGTGCCGGCGCAGATGCAGCGGTACGGCTGGCGGATCATCCCGGTCAACCCGACGGTCGACGAACTGTTCGGCGAGCGGGCCTACGCGTCGCTGGCTGACATCCCGCACCCGGTGGACCTGGTGGACGTGTTCCGGCCGGCGCGGGACGCCGTCGGGGTGGTGCGCGAGGCGGTGGCGATCGGCGCGCCCGCGGTGTGGTTGCAGCTCGGGATCGTCTCGCCCGAGGCGCGGCGGATCGCCGAGGAGGCCGGCGTCGACTACGTCGAGGACCGCTGCCTGATCATCGAGCGGGCCGCCGGGGACCTGACCCGCCTCGGCTGACGGCCACCCGCCGGCGCGCTCCCTGCCGCCCCGCCGGCGCGCCGCCTGCCGGCGGGTTTGCAGGGGGCCCTTCCTATGCAGAATGCGTTAACAGGGGGCCCTTCCTTGCACCGTCAGAGGCGGTAGTCGCGCAGCAGGCCGCGGGAGATGATGGTCTTCTGGATCTCCGAGGTGCCCTCGCCGATGAGCAGGAACGGGGCCTCCCGCATCAGCCGCTCGATCTCGTACTCCTTCGAGTAGCCGTAGCCGCCGTGGATGCGGAACGCCTCCTGGACGACCTCGGCGCAGTATTCGGAGGCCAGCAGCTTGGCCATGCCGGCCTCGACGTCGTTGCGCTGGCCGGCGTCCTTGAGCCGGGCGGCGTTGACCATGAGGGCGTGCGCGGCCTCGATCTTCGTGCCCATCTCGGCGAGCTTGAACGCGATCGCCTGGTGCTGCGCGAGCGGCTGGCCGAACGTCCGGCGCTGCTGGGCGTACGCGACCGCCAGCTCGAAGGCACGGATGGAGATGCCGCAGGCGCGGGCGGCCACGTTGACCCGGCCGACCTCGATGCCGTCCATCATCTGGTAGAAGCCCCGGCCGACCCGATCCTCCCCGCCGAGCACGGCGGAGGCGGGGACGGTGACGCCGTCGAGGATCATCTCGGTGGTCTCGACGCCCTTGTAGCCCATTTTGTCGATCTTGCCGGGGATGGTGAGGCCGGGCGCGGTCTCGCCGAAGCCGGGCTCCTTCTCCAGCAGGAAGGTGCTCATGTTGCCGTAGACCGAGTCGGCCCCGGCGTCGGTCCTGACCAGGGTGGCCACCACCGAGGAGTACGCCCCGTTGGTCAGCCACATCTTCTGGCCGTCGAGGACGTAGGTGTCGCCGTCGCGGACCGCCTTCGACCTGATCGCCGAGACGTCCGAGCCGCACTCGGGCTCCGACATCGAGAACGCCCCACGCACCTCCCCGGTGGCCATCCTCGGCAGCAGCCGGGCCCGCTGCTCGGCGGAGCCGTGCTGCGAGATCAGGTACGCC
Organism: Micromonospora carbonacea; assembly: GCF_014205165.1. Classification (NCBI taxonomy): domain Bacteria; kingdom Bacillati; phylum Actinomycetota; class Actinomycetes; order Micromonosporales; family Micromonosporaceae; genus Micromonospora; species Micromonospora carbonacea. Next base: position 6,129,829 of record NZ_JACHMZ010000001.1, read on the forward strand.
ACGATGAAGTGGGTGTTGACGATGCCGGAGATCGACATCCAGCCCCGGGACAGCTCCTCGACCACCAGGGCGTACGTCAGCAGGGACTCGCCGAGCCCGCCGTGTTCCTCGGCGATGGTGAGGCCGAACAGCCCCAGCTCGCGCATCCCGTCGAGGATGTCCGTGGGGTACTCGTCGGCGTGCTCCAGCCGCTGGGCGTGCGGGATGATCTCCTTGTCGACGAACTCCCGGACGGTCTCCAGGATCGACCGCTGCACGTCGGTCAGGCCGGGCGTCTGGGCGAGTCTGGCCATCTCAGCCTCCGGGGGAATCGGCACGTCGCTCGTCGACACGTCACCCACGAGTGCACTACTCGCGGGTAACTGAACGTTCGGTAAGTATCGGCCCGCCGGGCCGGCGGGGCCAAGGCGGCCGGTCCACCCAACCGCTGTGAAAAGGTTCACCGCTGCGGGTAGCGTCCGCAATAGGCCAGGTCACGACGGGTAGCGGAAGGTGCCGGATGAGTTATCCACCGCGCGAGCCGGACGAACCGCCATCCCCGTACGAGCCCCCGCCGCCGCCAGGCCAGCACGAACCGCCGTCGCCGTACGAGCCACCGCCGCCCGCCCAGTACGGGGCCCCGCCCCCGGGCTACGGGCAGTACGGCCCGCCGCCGGGGCAGGGCCAGTATCCGCCGCCTGCCGGCCAGGGGCGGGGCACCAACGTCCTCGCCGTGCTGTCGCTGGTCTTCGCGTTCGTCTTCGCCCCCGCCGGCATCGTGCTCGGCCACCTGGCCAAGCGGCAGATCCGGCGCACCGGCGAGGACGGCGACCAGCTCGCCACCTGGGGCCTGATCCTCAGCTACGTCTTCACCGTCATCGGCCTGATCGCCTGCTGCGGCTGGCTCGGGCTGGTCTTCTGGGGCGGCTCCACGGACGGCAGCTCCTACAACTGATCCGGCCGGGCCCCGGGGCGGTCAGCGGAACTGCGCCTCCCGGACGCTGTTGCCGCCGTCGACCACCAGCATCTGCCCCGTGATGTACGACGCGGCCGGCGAGCAGAGGAAGGCGATCGCGGCGGCCACCTCGTCCGGAATGCCGGGGCGACCCACCGGCGTGCCGAGGCCCTGCCGGATCTCCGCCACGGTGGAGGCGGCGGTGTGGATGGTGCCCGGGGCCACCGAGTTCACCGTCACCCCGTCGGCGATCATCTCCATCGCCAGCGCCCGGGTCAGCCCCACCACGCCCGCCTTCGCCGCCGCGTACGCCGCCTCGGTGGGCAGGGCGTTCACCGGACCGGCCGTGGCCGCGAGGTTGACGATCCGGCCCCAGCCGCGCTCGGCCATCCCACCGATGAACGCCCGGCTGCACAGGAACGCCGTGGTCAGGTTCCGGTCGATCTCGCCGCGCCACTCGTCGTAGCTGAGCTGGGCCACCGGGCGCAGCACCTCTGGGCTGGCCCGGCTCGCCAGGCCGGCGTTGTTCACCAGCACCTCGACGTCGCCGAGCTGCTCGGCCACCGCGTCGGCGAGCGCGCCGACCTCCGACTCGTCGGTGAGATCCGCGACGAAACCCGTCACCCCCAGCTCGCCGGCCCGCTCGTGGATGCGCCGGGTGGTGGAGACGATGGCCACCCGGGCCCCCAGGTCCGCCAGCCGGCGGGCGGTGGCGTACCCGATGCCGTCGGCGCTGCCCGCGCCCGTGACCAGGGCGACCCGGCCGTCGAGCCGCATGGTGACCGGCTCCGGCAGCGCCACCGGGGCGTCCTCGTCGGCCGGGCCGGCCCCGGCGGTGGGGCGGCTGCGCCGGGGCATCCCCGGGCGGCTCACGTCCCGTCGAGATCGGCTGCCGGAGCGGTCCGCGCCGCGCGCGTCGATTGCCATGCCGCGATCCTGCCTGTTCGCCCTGCTCCGGGCAACGCGGCACCCGGTGACGTGCCGCGTTTTGGGTCGCCCTGGCTACCCTGACCGCGCACCCTCGACGAGACGCGGAGAGAGCCCATGACATACCCCCCACCGGCCGACAGCCCGAGCGACCCCTGGTCCCAGCCGGCCACGCCGCCGGTCGACCCGACGCTGCCGGCGAGCGGGCCGCCGGCCGGCGGCGACCCGAACGCGCCGGTCGACCCGTACGCGGGGATGAAGATGGAGCAGGCCGCGCCGGTCGCCGACCCCTACGCCGTGCCCGGCTACGCCCCGGCCGGTCACCCGGCCCCGGGCTACCCGGGATACGGGTACGCGCCGCCGCCGAGGACCAACGGGATGGCGATCGCGGCGCTGGTGCTCTCCCTCGTCGGCATCGGCTCCTGCATCACCGCGCCGATCGGCGCGATCCTCGGGCACGTGGCCCGCAAGCAGATCCGCGAGACGGGCGAGGGCGGCGAGGGGATGGCGAAGGCGGCCATCATCGTCGGCTGGATCCTCACCGGCCTGATGGTGCTGGCGATCCTCGGCTACGTGGCGCTGATCATCATCGCCATCAGCACGGGCAGCTCCAGCAGCGACCGCGGAACCGGCTACGGCTACTGACGGCCCGGTGCCGCCCCACCCGGGGCGGCACCGCCGCCCGCCGGCTCGCAGCTCACGGGGCGTCGGCTCACCCGGTGGGCGGCGTGAAGCGCGACGTGCGGGTCAGGCCGGCCGCCCGGCCCTTGGCGGCGACCACCAGGGCCATCTTGCGGGACGCCTCGTCGATCATCTCGTCGCCGAGCATCACCGCGCCGAGCCGGCCGCCGGCCTCCGAGGTGTAGTGCTCGTAGGCGTCGAGGATCAACTCGGCGTGGTCGTAGTCGGCCTGGGCCGGCGAGTAGACCTCGTTGGCGGCGTCGATCTGGCCGGGGTGCAGCACCCACTTGCCGTCGAAGCCCAGCGCGGCCGAGCGCTTCGCCACCTCGCGGAACGCGTCCGTGTCCCGGATCTGGAGGAACGGGCCGTCGATGGCCTGGAGGTCGTGCATCCGGGCGGCCATCAGGATGCGCATCAGGATGTAGTGGTAGGGGTCGCCCGGGTAGTCCGGCAGAAGCCCGCCGACCACCAGCGACCTCATGTTGATCGAGGCCATGAAGTCGGCCGGGCCGAAGATGATCGTCTCGACGCGGGGCGAGGCCGCGGCGATGGCGTCGACGTTGACCAGCCCGGCCGCGTTCTCGATCTGCGCCTCGATGCCGATCCGGCCGACCGGCAGGCCGAGGGTCTTCTCCAACTGGGTGAGCGTCAGGTCCAGCCACTGCACCTGGGCGGCGTCCTGCACCTTGGGCAGCATGACGCAGTCGAGGTGCGCGCCGGCCCCCTCCACGACGTCGATCACGTCCCGGTACGTCCACGGGGTCGTGAGGTCGTTGACCCGGACCACCCGGGTCTTGCCGGCCCAGTCGCCCTCGTTGAGGGCCGCCACGACGTTCTTGCGCGCGTCCGGCTTGGCGAGCGGGGCGACGGCGTCCTCCAGGTCGAGGAAGACCTGGTCGGCGGGGAGGCCCTGGGCCTTGCCGAGCATCTTGACGCTGGAGCCCGGCACGGCGAGGCAGGACCGGCGGGGACGACCGGCGACGGTCATGGGGCCTCCTTACGGCGCGGCGGGCAGGCCGACGCCACCTGTTCGGCGACCGGATGACTGAACGATCGCAAAGGTGCTTGTGACGCCACGGTAACCTCGTGCCGTGACTGGGGTGAACGGGCCTGTGGAGGATCTCACGGGGCGGCGGACCGTGGTGGTGACGGGCGCCAGCTCCGGCATCGGCCTGGCCGCCGCGGTGGAGCTGGCCCGCCGGGGCGACCGGGTGGCGCTGGTCGGGCGGGACCCGGCCCGGCTCCAGGCCGCGGGCGAGCGGGTGCGGGAGGCCAGCGGCGAGCGGCCCGAGCTGTTCCGGGCCGACTACGCGGTCCTCGACGACGTGCGGGGGCTCGCCGAGCGGCTGCGCGCCGCGTACGACCGGATCGACGTGCTGGCCAACAACGCCGGCGCGATCGTGCTGCGCCCGGTGACCACCGTCGACGGTTTCGAGCTGTCCATGCAGGCCAACCACCTCGCGCCGTTCCTGCTCAGCACCCTGCTGCGGGACCGGGTCGGCCGGCTGGTGGTGACCGCCTCCGGCGCGCACCGCAGCGGCGTCCTCGACCCCGACGACCTCAACGGCAGCCTGCGCGGCTACCGGTCGATGCGCGCGTACGGCACCAGCAAGCAGGCGAACATCCTGTTCACCGGCGAGGCGGCCCGGCGCTGGCCGGACATCCCGGCGTACTGCTTCCACCCGGGCGTGGTGCGGACCCGGTTCGGCGCGGACAGCCGGCTGGTCGCCCTCGGCATGCGGATCATGCCGTTCCGCAGCCCGGAGAAGGGCGCGGAGACCCTGGTCTGGCTGGCCAACCAGGATCCGGCCCGGCTGGTCGACGGCGGCTACTACGCCGACCGCCGGCCCCGCCGACCGCTGGGCAAGGCCACCGACCCGCAGCTCGCCGCCCGGCTCTGGGTGGCCAGCGCGAAGGCGGTCGGCGTCGAGCCGTGACGGCTCACCCCGGCGAGTTCGGGGCGTGCGGGGAGGGACGCGTCACGCCGATCGGTCGGGTGCGGACCCGGGCAGCGGGCCGGGGCCGGCCGACAGCGGCGCGGCGTCGGCCGGCAGCGGGACGGGAACGGCGCGGCGGCCGGCGCGGGCCCCGCCGAGCACCACCACCGTGACGCCGGCCAGGATCAGCGCGAGCCCCGGCAGCGCGCCGACCCGGGGCAACTGGCCGAGCCAGGCCCAGGCGAGCAGGGCCGCCCCGGGTGCCTCCAGCAGGATCAGCAGGCTGACCGTGGTCGCGGAGACCCGCCGCAGCGCGTAGTTGAACATCGAGTGGCCGAGCAGCTGGGCCCCGGCCACCAAGCCGAGGATCGCCAGCCAGGTGCCGGTGTCGTAGCCGCCCAGCGGCACGCCGCCGACCAGGCAGACGACCAGCAGGATCAGCGCGCACACCCCGTAGCAGATGGTGGTGTAGGTGGTGGTGGTGACGGTGGCCCGGGCCCGTTCCCCGAGGGCGGTGTAGATCGCCGCGAACAGGCCGCCGGCCACCGCGAGCAGGTCACCGGCGAAGGCCCGGCCGGAGACGGCGAAGTCGGCCCCGGAGGCGAGCACCGCGCCGCCGACCGCCACCGCGATGCCGACCCAGACGGCCGGCGGCAGCCGGCGGCCCTGGCCCCGGGCGATCAGCCCCTGCCAGACCGGCTGGGTGGCGACCAGGGCGACGGCGGCGGCGACCGAGGTGAGCTGGACGCTCGGCATCCAGGTGGCGAAGTGGGCGGCCAGCGCCACCCCCGACAGCACGCACCACCAGCCCTCGCGCCGGCCGACGCCCGCCGGTGCGTGCCCGTCCGCCGGCCCGTCGCCGCCGCCCGCCGACCGCGTCAACGCCCGGAACTCCGCCCGCCGCCGGGCCAGCGCGAACGGGCCCAGCACGCCGACCGCGAGCAGGTTGCGCCAGAAGGCGATCGCCAGGGCGGGCGCGGCGGCGAAGGCGACCAGCGGCGCGGACGACGAGACCGCGAGGACGGCCAGGGCGAGGACCCCGCCGGTCAGCGGACCCACCGGGCGGTGATGGTGAGGGACGGGCACGGGAAGCAATCCTCACACGAGCCTCCGCCGACCATCCGTCACCACAGAACGTCATCGTTCGACTACGATCGTCGCATCCTGCCGGCGGCCCTCCCCCTCGACGCCCGGAGGCACCTCCCCATGCCCGTCTTTCGCGCGGTGCTGTTCGACTTCTTCGGCACGCTCACCTGCTCCGTGCAACGCGGCACGGCCCACCGGTCCACCGCCGAGCTGCTCGGCTGCCCGGTCGACGCACTCGTCGACGTGCTCGACCGCAGCTACTACCAGCGGGCCAGCGGGCGGTTCGGCGACGCCGTGGCGACCCTGCGCTGGGTGTGCGCGCAGGCGGGCGTACACCCGCCGGAGAGCGCGCTGCGCGCGGCCGTCGCCTCCCGGCGGCGGGCGGTCCACGCCGACACCCGGCTGCGCGCCGACGCGGTGCCCGTGCTGACGGCGCTGCGCGCGGCGGGCGTACGCACCGGCCTGGTCAGCGACTGCACCCACGAGCTGCCGGAGTTCCTGCCGCAGCTGGCCGTGGCCCCGCTGCTCGACGTGCGGGTCTTCTCGGTGCAGCTCGGGCGCTGCAAGCCCGACCCGGCGCTCTACCTGTCGGCGTGCGGCCCGCTCGGGCTCGCCCCGGGCGACTGCCTGTACGTCGGCGACGGCGGCAGCCAGGAGCTCACCGGCGCGCGGCGGGCGGGCATGACGGCGGTGCGGCTGGCCGCCCCGGACCTCGCCGGGCACATGGTGTTCAACGCCGAGCCGGCCTGGGACGGGCCGGAGCTGGGCTCGTTGAGCGACGTCCTCGACCTGGTGGGCCCGGTCGCCCTACCGGCCTGACCCGACGCCCGGCCCGCGCACGGCGGGGGGTCGGGTCAGCGACGGCGGACGCGGTGCAGCCGGAACGGTCGACGGGTGACCCGGACCACCGGGGCCGCCCGGGGCGGCTCGGCCAGCGAGGCGTCCGGCAGCCGGTCGCCGGCGGCCGGTTCGCCGGCCGGGGTGAGCCGGACCAGGGCGCAGCCGTCGGTGGCCCACCGCTGCGCCAGGTCGGCCGCGGCCCCGGGGGCGTTGAGCCGCTTGGCGGCGACCGTCGGGGCGACGGTCGCCCACTCCTCGGTGCCCGGGGCCAGCCGGGTCACCCGGGCCGGCCAGGTGACGATCCGGCCGCCGTGGTCGCCGCGCAGCGTCACCTGCGCCTCGGCCGCCTCCGCGAGCCCGGGCGCGGCCTGCTCGCCGGGGCCGCTCACGACCAGGAGCGACCCTGGCGACGGTACGCACCACAGGGCCCGCGCCGGCCCGCCCGCGACGCCCACCCAGGCGACGGCGGCCTTCTTCACTGCCTCGTCGACCAGGGGCGTGCCGAACCGCCCGTCCACCTCGTCAGTCACCCCGGCATCCTCCCGCATGCCCGCCGGCCCGCGCGAGCGTACGGCGGAAGCCTGCCGCCCGTGGCCGGTGAGAGGGGTTCCCTTCTCTACCGTGGGCGTTAACAGGGGGCCCTTCCTTGCACCTCAGCCGACGAAGGGCGGGACGGCGATCTCGCCGCGCGCCACCGGCATCACGTCGCCGCGCACCGTCGCCCCGACCGCCGCACCGCCGGCCGCGGTGACCGTGCAGGCCAGCACGGACGGCCGGCGCAGCTCGGCGCCCTGCCGGACGGTGTAGGCGGAGCGCCCCTCCCCGGGGAGCAGCCCGCTGGCGACCAGCCACACGCCGAGCCCGAGGGCGGCCGAGCCCGTCGCCGGATCCTCCGGCACGCCGCGTCCCGGGACGAAGACCCGGGCGTGCGCGGTTTGCGCGTCGGCGTCCCAGGAGAAGACGCTGACATGTTCGAGGCCGTACCGCTCCGCCGCCACCGGGTCGACCCGGGCGCGGGCCACCGCGTCCGGCCACACCGGCAGGTACGGGAACTCCAGCCCGCACCCGGCGACCCGGGGCGGCGGCCCGGCGTGGTCGGCGGCGGTGAGGCCGACCATCTCCAGCAGTGGCTCCAGGTCCAGCTCGGGGCCGAGCGTCGGCACGCCACCGGTGAGCGTCGCGCCGTACGCGGTCACCTCGATCGGCAGCACCCCGGCCCCGCACTCCTGAGTGATCTGCCCCACGCCGAACAGGCCCCGGCGGCTCGCGGTGACCGCCGCGCCGACGCTGGGGTGGCCGGCGAACGGCAGCTCGTCGGTGGGCGTGAAGATCCGTGCCCGGTAGGTGGTCCCGACCTGGGTGGGCGGCAGCACGAACACCGTCTCGGACAGGTTGAACTCCAACGCGAGCGCCTGCATCTGTTCGGTGGCCAGCCCCTCGGCGCCGAACACCACGGCGAGCGGGTTGCCGGCGAACGGGCGGTCGGTGAAGACGTCCACGATCTCGTAGGCCAAGGTCGACATGTTGATAAACAGTAGGCGCTTAGGCTGGTGCCCGTGAGCACGCCGAACCGGGTCTACATCGCCCGACTCGCCGGAGTCGCCGTCTTCGACCCCAACGGCGACCAGGTGGGCCGGGTACGCGACGCGGTGGCCCGGCTCCGGCCCACCCAGCGCCCGCCGGAGGTGGTGGGCCTGGTCGCCGAGATGCCGATGCGCCGGCGGATCTTCCTGTCCATCAACCGGATCACCACCATCGACGCCGACGCGGTGGTGCTCGGCAGCGGGACGCTCAACCTGCGCCGGTTCGAGAAGCGCCCCAACGAGCTGCTGGTGCTCCAGGAGCTGCTGGACCGGCGCGTGCAGCTCGACCCGGGCGGCCAGCCCGGCTCGGTGGTCGACGTGGCGATGGAGCGCAGCCGGGGCGGCGAGTGGTCGCTGACCCGCGTCGCCGTCCGCGAGCACACCGGTCGGCTCACCCGCCGCGGCCACCTGCACCAGGTCGAGTGGGACCGGGTGCGCGGCCTCAGTGGCATCGGCGAGAACCGGGGCACGGCGAACCTGCTCGCCGTCCTGGAGGACATGCGTCCCGCCGACCTGGCCAACGCCCTCCAGGACCTGCCGGACACCCGGCGCAACGAGGTGGCGGCGGCGCTGGACGACGAGCGGCTGGCCGACGTGCTCAGCGAGCTGCCCGAGCACGACCAGGTGGAGATCCTCGCCGCGCTGGACCGGGAACGGGCCGCGGACGTGCTGGAGGAGATGGACCCCGACGATGCCGCCGACCTGCTCAACGAGCTGCCCCCGACCGAGCAGGACGTGCTGCTGGACCTGATGGAGCCGGGCGAGGCCGACCCGGTCCGCCAGCTGCTGAAATACTCGTCGGGCACGGCGGGCAGCGTGATGACCTCGGAGCCGGTGATCCTCCCCCCGGACGCCACGGTCGCCGAGGCGCTGGCCCGGATCCGGGAGGAGCAGCTCTCCCCCGCGGTGGCCGCGCAGGTCTTCGTGACCCGCGCGCCGCTGACCACCCCGACCGGCCGCTACCTGGGCATGGTCCACTTCCAGCGGCTGCTGCGGGAGCCACCGGCCGACCTGCTCGGCGGGGTGGTGGTCAACGACATCGACCCACTGCGCCCGGCCACCCCGCTGCCCGAGATCACCCGCCGGATGGCCACGTACGACCTGGTCGCCATGCCGGTGGTGGACCGCAACAACCGGCTCGTCGGCGCGGTGACCGTCGACGACGTGCTGGACCACTCGCTGCCGCGCGACTGGCGGGACCGGGACGCCCCGACCGCACCCGCACCCGTGCACGAGGGGCTGGACGGCGTCGATGAGTGAGCAGCGACGGGCCGAGCGGCTCGACCAGCCGCGCGAGCCCCGGGGCGTGAAGCTGCCCCGGTTCGACCCGGAGGCGTTCGGCCGGTGGTCCGAGGGGATCGCCCGGGGCATGGGCACGGCGAACTTCATCGTCTACATGACGGTGGTGATCGCCGCCTGGTTCGGCTGGAACACCCTCGCCCCGGCGGACCTGCGCTTCGACCCGTACACCTTCACGTTCCTGACCCTGGTGCTCTCCCTCCAGGCGTCCTACGCGGCCCCGCTGATCCTGCTCGCGCAGAACCGGCAGACGGACCGGGACCGGGTGGCGCTGGAGGAGGACCGGCGGCGCGCGACGATGCAGAAGGCGGACACCGAGTACCTGGCCCGGGAGGTCGCGGCGCTGCGGATCGCGCTCGGCGAGGTGGCGACCCGGGACTTCCTCCGGTCGGAGCTGGCCCGGCTGGCCGAGGAGCTGGACGAGGCCGCCCAGCGCCGGCAGCGGCTGGAGCGCCGGCAGCAGGAACGCCCGTCGCACGAGCGCCCGCCGCCGCGCGGGGGCACGGCGCAGCTCGACGAGCCCCTCGACGAGCTGGACGGCGACTTCGCCCGGGGCGCCCGCCCGGAGGGGTCGACCGACGCCCGCTGACCGCCGGCCGGGCGGGTCGGCCGGGGCGGGTGGGCGCGCTGACCAGGCCGGGCGGGCCATCGATTCGCTCACACCGGGGCCCGCCGACGGCCGGCACCTATCGCCCCCGACGTAGCATTGCGGGCATGTCAGCACCCGTCAGCACCGTCGAGGACGCCGTCCAGGCCGCCCTGGCCACCGTCGACGACCCGGAGATCCGCCGGCCGATCACCGATCTCGGCATGGTCCGCTCCGCCCGGGTCGGCGACGACGGTGTGGTCCGGGTCGAGCTGCTGCTCACCGTGGCCGGCTGCCCGCTCAAGGACAAGCTGCGCGCCGACATCACCGCCGCCGTCGGCGCGGTGCCCGGGGTGACCGGCGTGGAGATCGAGTTCGGGGTGATGAGCCCCGAGCAGCGCCAGGGCCTCCAAGCGAAGCTGCGCGGCGGCTCCGCCACCGAGGAGCCGGTGATCCCGTTCGCCCAGCCCGGCTCCCGCACCCGCGTCTACGCGGTCGCCAGCGGCAAGGGCGGCGTCGGCAAGTCCAGCGTCACGGTGAACCTGGCCGCCGCGCTGGCCGCCCGGGGCCTGAGCGTCGGCGTCGTCGACGCGGACATCTACGGCCACTCGGTGCCCCGGATGCTCGGCGCGGACGGCCGCCCGACCCGGGTGGAGGATCTGATCATGCCGCCGCAGGCACACGGCGTGAAGGTGATCTCGATCGGCATGTTCACCTCGGGCAACGCGGCCGTGGTGTGGCGCGGCCCGATGCTGCACCGGGCGTTGCAGCAGTTCCTCGCCGACGTCTACTGGGGCGACCTGGACGTGCTCCTGCTCGACCTGCCCCCGGGCACCGGCGACGTGGCCATCTCGCTGGCCCAGCTGCTGCCGAACGCCGAGATCCTGGTGGTCACCACGCCGCAGGCCGCCGCCGCCGAGGTGGCCGAGCGGGCCGGCGCGATCGCGCTCCAGACCCATCAGCGGGTGGTCGGCGTGATCGAGAACATGTCGTGGCTGGAGCTGCCCGACGGCTCCCGGATGGAGGTCTTCGGTGCCGGCGGCGGCGCGACCGTCGCCGAGTCGCTGACCCGGACGATCGGGGCGCAGGTGCCGCTGCTCGGGCAGATCCCGCTGGACACCCGGGTCCGGGAGGCCGGCGATGCCGGCAACCCGATCGTGCTCGCCGAGCCGGAGTCGCCGGCCGCGAAGGCCCTCGGCCAGGTCGCCGACCGGCTCGCGGTGCGGCGGGAGTCGCTGCTCGGCAAGCCCCTCGGCCTCAAGCCCGCCGCCCGCTGACCGCCGCCCGCTGACCGCTGCCGGCTGACCGCTGGCGCCGGCCCGGGCTGGTGCGGCTGGGCCGGTCACGCGCGGGCCGGTCACGCGCGGGCCGGTCACGCGCGGGCCGGTCACGCGCGGGCCGGTCACGCGCGGGCCGGTCACGCGCGGGCAGCGGGTCAGGCCCCGGGCCCTCCCCGCGGGCGACTCCCCTCGCGGCGGCTAGGGAGCTGAGTCGAATACGACATCAGTCGATCTCGCCGGGGCGGCGTGGGTTGCCCGACGGGTCGGCTGCCCCGGCGGTCGCGCCGGCCGGCGGGACGCGACACGCTCACCCCGGTCCTGCTCAGCTGGGAGCCCGGGCGGGGGGCGATGTCGTATCCGACTCAGCTCCCTAGGGGCCGACGCGCGCATCGGTCGCCCCGGGGCCGGCGGACGCGCCCCGGACCGGCGGACGGGCCGGGCGGACGGGGCCGGCGGCGACGAGGGCGTGGCTCAGGTGGCGTCGTCGTAGCTGGCCGTGCGGGGGGCCGGTGCCGTCGCCGCGCCGCCGGAGGTGGCCGTGACCGCGCCGCTGGTGCTGTTCGACCGCAGGTCGACCGCCTTGGCCACGTCCTTCAGGTCCTCGTGCACGCCGGTGACGTCCGCGCGGAGGCTGTCGTAGACGCCCTGCAGCGGCTTCCGGATCGCCTGCTCGTCCTCCTCGCTGAGCAGGTGCTTGCGGATGAACGCCTTCGGGTGCAGGTCCTCCAGCTGGATGTCGGTGCCCAGCTCGCGGCTCAGGTCGCCGGTCGCGTTGCGGGCCATGGCACGCAGGTTGCGGACCATGCGCAGCCCGTCGCTGATCACGTTGGGCAGCCGGTCACCGAAGATCAGCAGCGCCAGGAGCAGCAGCGCGGCGATCTCCCACCAGTTGAGGTTCTCGAACACTGCTGGGCCTCCTCGTCGGCATCAGGCCAAGCGTACGCAGGTGACGGCCCCTCGGGGAGGGGCCGGTCGGCTGTCGACTCTCACTTGGCGTCCGCGGCGAGCGTCACCGAGGCGTTCTGCCGGCTCGACCCGCGCCGGTACTCCACCGTCACCACGGACCCCGGGGCGAACTTGCGCACCAGGGCGATCAGGTCGGTCGGGTCCGTCATGGGGCGGCCGGCGAGCCGCAGGATCACGTCCCCCGCCCGCAGCCCCGCCGCGGCCGCCGGGCCCGCCGGCTCCACCGACGCCAGGCGTACGCCGCCGGTGCCGCCGCTGGCCGCGCCGCTGCCGCCGACCTGGGCGCCGATCACCGTACGGCGGGCCTTGCCGGTGCCGATGATGTCCTGGGTGACCCGCTTCGCCTGGTTGATCGGGATGGCGAAGGCGAGCCCGATGTTGCCGGCCTCCTGCCCGTCGGCGACGAGCGACTTGATCGTCGAGTTCACCCCGATCACCCGGCCGGCCGAGTCCACCAGCGGGCCGCCGGAGTTGCCGTGGTTGACCGCGGCGTCGGTCTGGATGGCCGCGTAGTAGCGGGTCGGCCCGCCCGGGTCGCCCGCCTGCATCGTCCGGTCCAGGGCGCTCACGATGCCGGCGGTCACCGTGTTGGCCAGGGACAGCGGCGAGCCGATGGCCAGCACCGGGTCGCCGACCGCGAGGGCGTCGGAGTCGCCGAACTCCACCGGTCGCAGGCCCGTGACGGAGGACACCTTGATCACCGCGATGTCGGACTCCGGGTCCTGCCCGACGACGCTGGCGGCGGCGGTGCTGCCGTCGTTGAACACCACCGACGCCTTGCCGGTGCCCCCGGCGACGACGTGGTCGTTGGTGATCACGTAGCCGTCGGCGCTGACGATGAAGCCGGAACCCTCGCTCGTCCCGCCCATGCCGGCCACCCGGACGGTGACCACGCTGGGCAGGACCCGCTCGGCGACCCCGGCCAGCGACTCCGGCTTGCGCTGGGCCAGCGCCGGGGCCTCGGCGGGACCTGCGCCGAGCACCGGGCCGCCGGCCGCGCCGCCACGCACCGCGAAGGCGTACCCCAGGGCACCGCCGAGGGTCCCGGCGAGCAGCGCGGTGACCAGCGGGATGAGCAGCAGCTGGCGCAGCGTCGGCCGGCGCGGTGCGTCCGGGTCGACGACCGGCTCCGGCTCCGCGGCGCCGTCAACGGGGCCGGGCACCACCACGGCCGCCGGGGCGTACGGGTCGCGCCACGGGTCGGCGAGCGCGTCGGACCACCAGGGCGAGGCCGGGGCGCCCCGGTGGACGCCGTCGGGCGTCGTCGGCGGTCCGGCCGGCGGCGCACCGGCCCCCGGCGGTGCCGCCGGGGTCGGAGCTCCCCCAGGCTGGCGCCAGTCCCAGCCGTCGGTCACGTCGGTGCCTCCCAGTCGTCCCCGGCCCCTCGCTCCGGACCGGCAGGGCTGACCGGTCCGACGACGGGGATACCGCATCCAGGATTACACGAATGCCGCGAGTGCAGTCAGTGGTTGCGGTGCGTGACCGCCCGGTGGGAACCGCCCGATCGGGCAGGTTCCACCGTGATCGTCGGGCACCGGACTCGCGGCTGCGTCCGTTCGGCCCCGCCTCTAGGCTCATACCGCCAACCCGCCCCCGACGGAGGTGTCCCATCGCCACGGCCGCCAGTTCCGGCAGCTCGACGACCCCGGCGTCGCAGTTCGCCGAGTCGTACGTCACCGAGGACCTCGTGCTGCGGACCGCCCGCAGCCTCGCCCGCGAGGTGGGCCTCGACGCGGTGACCCCGGGCACGGGGGCGGCGCTGCGGCTGCTGGCCGCCGCCGGGAGCGCGCGGGCGGTGGTGGAGATCGGCACCGGCACCGGCGTGAGCGGCGTGTGGCTGCTGCGGGGCATGCGCGCCGACGGCGTCCTCACCACCATCGACGTCGAGGTGGAGCACCAGCGGATCGCCCGTCGGATCTTCACCGAGGCGGGCTTCCCCGCGGGGCGCACCCGCATCATCACCGGCCGGGCCCTGGACGTGCTGCCCCGGCTCGCCGACGGCGCGTACGACATGGTCTTCGTCGACACCGAGGCCACCAACTTCAGTTCCTGCGTGGCCGCGGCGCTGCGGCTGCTGCGCCGCGGCGGGGTGCTCGCGCTGCACGGCACGCTGGCCGACGGGCGGATCGCCGACCCGGCGGCCCGGGACGTGGAGACGGTGACCACCCGGGAGACGATCAAGGCGCTCCGGGAGTCCGAGGACTGGACGCCGGCCCTGCTCCCCGTCGGCCACGGCCTGCTCGCCGCCGTGAAGTGCTGAGGCTCGCCGCCCGCCGCGGGAGGCCCTGAGCCGCCCCCGCCGCCGGGGAGGCGCACGTCACCCGAGGGTGGCCAGCCAGCGCAGCAGGCCGCGCACCCCCCAGCCGGTGGCGCCCCGGGTCAGCTCGGCGGCGTCGCCGTCGGCCCACGAGGGCGCGGACATGTCGACGTGCAGCCAGCGCTGCCGCAGGTCGCCGGTGAACTCACGCAGGTAGAGCGCGGCCAGCACCGACCCGCCGCCCTGGTTCGGGGCGCTGTAGAGGTCCGCCACGTCGCTGCCCAGGTATTCGACGTAGTCGGCCGGCAGCGGCATCCGCCAGGCCGACTCCCCCGCCGCGTCGATCGCGGCCAGCACGTCGGCGGCCAGCTCGTCGTTGTCGGAGTAGAGCGCGCCGGTGCGCTTGCCGAGCGCCACCATGTTCGCCCCGGTCAGGGTCGCCAGGTCGATCAGCAGGTCGGGCTTGAGCTCGGCGACGGCGTACGCCAGCGCGTCGGCGAGCACCAGCCGCCCCTCGGCGTCGGAGTTGGTGGTCTCGCTGGTCACGCCGCCGTAGTGGGTGATCACGTCGCCGGGGCGGAACGCCGACCCGCTGACCGCGTTCTCCGCCAGCGGCGTCAGGGTGGTGATCCGGACCGGCAGCCGCAGCGCCGCCGCGCCCAGCGTGGCGGCCACGACGGCGGCGGCGCCGGCCATGTCCTTGCGCATCAGCTTCATGGCGGGCACCGGCTTGATGGAGATGCCGCCCGTGTCGAAGGTGATCCCCTTGCCGACCAGGACGACGTGGGTGCGCGCGTCGGCGGGGTGCCAGTCCAGCTCGACCAGGCGCGGGCCGCTGGCGGAGCCGCCGCCGACGGCGAGGATGCCGCCGAATCCCTCGGCGGCCAGTTCGTCTGGCTGCCGGACCCGCAGGCGCAGGTCGGGGCGGCCGGCCGCGGCGGCCTCGACCTGCTCGGCGAACCACTGCGGGTCCTTCACCGAGGACGGGGTGTTGGTCAGGTCCCGGGCCAGGCGGGTCATCCGGGCGGTCACCTCGGCCCGTTCGACCGCGTCCGCGTAGGCGGCGGGGTCGCCGACGGCGACGTCGACGCCGCTCAGCGCCGGCGTCTCGCCGGCCTCGGTGAGCCGGAAGCGGTAGGACGCCAGCAGCAGCCCCTCGACGAGGCCGCGCACCGCGTCGGGCGCGGCATCGACCGGCATCATGATCGTGAGATGTGTCTCACCGGACGCGGCGCGGGCCAGCGCCGCCCCCGCCGCCCGCCATCCGGCCTCGTCGCCGTCGCCGGCGCCGGCCCCGACCAGCAGCAGCCGCGCCGGGACCCGGCCCGGCCGCAGGTGGACGTGCGCCTCGCCGGCCCGCCCGGTGGCCCGGGCCGCCGGGACCAGGGCGGCGGCCTCGGCCAGCACGTCGTCGGCGAGCGCCGGCAGGCCGGGCAGCAGCACGGCCCGCGCCGCCCCGTCCCCGGCCACCCCGGCGGGTCGGATGGGCAGGGCCAGGGCGTCGGGCCGCTCGGGCCCACCCACCAGACGGATGGCAAGCACGCTGGAACGACCTCCAGATGGGTCGGAAGAGGGCCCGGACGCGACCGGGCCCAGGGCGAAGCCCTGAGCCACCGGCGGGGCCGGTGGCTCAGGGAGGTGTGAACCGCCCGCGCGGCAACCGCCGCCCGGACCGTGCCTCGGTCAGCCGGCGGCTGCCTTCAGTGCGTCACCGAGCGCGTTGGCCTCGTCGGGAGTCATCTCGACGACGAGCCGGCCACCACCCTCCAGCGGGACCCGCATGACGATGCCCCGGCCCTCCTTGGTGACTT
Organism: Micromonospora carbonacea; assembly: GCF_014205165.1. Lineage (NCBI taxonomy): Bacteria > Bacillati > Actinomycetota > Actinomycetes > Micromonosporales > Micromonosporaceae > Micromonospora > Micromonospora carbonacea. Next base: position 6,146,016 of record NZ_JACHMZ010000001.1, read on the forward strand.
CCAGCGGACCGTCGCCCGTCCGCGGCTTCATCGCCGCCATGTCGTCTCCCCTCAGACCTGCAACAGGGTCGGTGGGTTGCCCCACAGCCTCTTCGCCATCACCCACCGCGACGTGCACGGCGGGGTCGACCAACGATTTTCCCTGATGAACACCGCCGGACCCAAACCGAAGAGGCATTGATGTAACAGGACCTAGCTTATCTTGAGAAGGCCTGTCACAATGTGCGGTCATGCAGGCACGGTCGGCACTCTTCGACCTGTACGGCGACCACCTCCGACCCCGGGGCGGCCGCGCACCGGTCGCCGCCCTGGTCAGGTTGCTCGCACCGCTCGGGATCGCCCCGCCGGCGGTGCGCACGGCGGTCAGCCGGATGGTTCGCCAGGGCTGGCTCGACCCCCTCCGGCTGGCCTCGGGGCCGGGCTATTCGATCACACCGAAAGCCGCGCGGCGACTCGACGAGGCGGCCGCCCGGATCTACCGGACAGGCCGGGTCAGCTGGGACGGACGGTTCGACATGCTCGTCCTGGACAGCCCCGCCTCCCGCCGGGAACGGCAGCGGCTCGCCGCCAACCTCAGCTTCCTCGGCTACGGCTCCCTCGACGAGCAGACCTGGGTGGCCACCCGGCCGGCGGAGGACGTCGACGTCCTGCTCGACGAGGCCGGCGTGCGGTACGAGCGGTTCACCGCCGCGCACACCGCCGGCACCCCGGGCGCGATGGGCGTGGTCCGCCGGGCCTGGGACCTCACCGAGATCGGGCACGCCTACGAGCAGTTCGTCGCCGAGCAGCGCCCCCTGCTGGCCGCGGTCACGGTGCGCAGCGACGACGAGGAGGCGTACGCGGCCCGGTTCCGGCTCGTGCACGCATGGCGTACCTTCCTGTTCCGGGACCCGCAGCTCCCACCGGCGCTGCTGCCCGAGCGCTGGCCCGGCACCGCCGCGGCCAGTTTCTTCGACCGGCACGCCACCCGGCTGCGGCCGGCCGCCGACCGGTACGTCGAGCAGTGCCTCGACGCCACCAACCGTGAGAGAAGGGTCGTCAAGACGTGACCGAGCCGCTGCTCGTCGACCGCACCGACGCCGTCGTCACCCTGACCCTCAACCGACCGACGGCGATGAACGCGCTCGACGTGGCGCTCAAGGAGGCGCTCCGGGACGCCCTGGCCGAGCTGGAGTCCGACCGGTCCTGCCGGGCCGTGGTGCTGGCCGGTGCGGGCGGCTCGTTCAGCGCCGGCCAGGACCTGCGCGAGCACGTGCAGGTCCTGGAGTCGCCGGGCGTGAACCCGGTGGACACCGTCCGGGCCCACTACAACCCGATCGCCGCCCGGCTGGCCAACCTGCCGAAGCCCGTGGTGGCCGCCGTGCGGGGGATGGCCGCCGGGGCCGGGGCGTCGCTGGCCTTCCTGGCCGACTTCCGCATCGGTGGGCCGAAGACCCGGTTCCTGATGGCCTTCGCCGGGGTGGGGCTCGCCGCCGACACCGGCGCCTCCTGGACCCTGCCCCGGCTGGTCGGTCACGCCAAGGCCGTCGAGCTGCTGATGCTCGCCGAGCCGGTCGCCGCCGACGAGGCCAGCCGGCTGGGCCTGCTGACCCGCCTGGTCGACGACGACGAGCAGGTGCTGCCGGCCGCTCAGGAGCTGGCCGCCCGGCTCGCCGCCGGCCCGACCGTCGCCTACGGGGCGATCAAGCGGCAGCTCTCCATCGCCGACGCCGGCACCCTCGCCGACGCCCTGGCCGCCGAGGCGCAGGCCCAGTCGATCTGCGGGGGCACCGCCGACCACCGCGCCGCCACCCTGTCCTTCGTCAACAAGCAGCCGCCGGTCTTCGAGGGCCGCTGAACGCTGCCCGGACCTCGTCCTTACCGTTCTCGAACACCGGCTCCGTACGGTCGGTGTCATGGCTGATCGGGAAGCGGTGGCGCACCTGCTGCGGCGGGCGACCTTCGGGCCGACCGCCGACGAGGTGGACGCCGCCGAGCGGGCCGGCCTCGCGGCGACGCTCGACGCCCTGCTCGACCCCCCGGGCCCGGACCGGGGGGCGGCGGCGACACCGCCCCCGGCGCTCGGTGCCGACCCGCACGCCGGGATCACCCGGCAGTCGAGCCGTGAGCAGCGGCAGCAGGCCAACGAGCGGCGGCGGGAGCAGGTGCTGCGCGTCACCGGGTGGTGGCTCGACCGGATGGTCGCCGCCGACGACGGGCTGGGCGAGAAGCTGCTGTTCTTCTGGCACGGTCACTGGGCGACCAGCGTCCGCAAGGTGCGCTCCGCGCCGCTGATGCTCGGCCAGCTCGCCACCCTGCGCCGGCACGGCCGGGGACCGCTCGGCCCACTGGTCGAGGCGATGGTGCGCGATCCGGCCCTGATCCTCTGGCTCGACGGGCAGAAGAACACCCGGGCCGCACCGAACGAGAACCTGGCCCGGGAACTGATGGAGCTGTTCACCCTCGGCGTCGGCAACTACGCCGAGGCCGACGTGAAGGCCGGCGCGCGGGCGCTCACCGGCTGGGTGGTGGACCGGCGCACCGGGGCGGCCCGGTTCGAGCCGCGCCGGCACGACGCCGGCGCGAAGACGATCCTGGGTCGCACCGGCCCGTTCGACGCCGCCGGGTTCGCCGCGCTGCTCGCCGGGCAGCCGGCCGCCCGGGAGTTCGTCGCCCGTCGGCTCTGGTTCCGGTACGCCGGCCCGGAGACGCCCGCCCCGGCCGGGCTCGCCGGCCCGGACACCCTCGCCACGCTGCGCGCCGTGCTCACCGCCGGCGAGTTCGGGCGGACCGCCGGCACGCTGGTGAAGCAGCCGGTCGAGTGGGCCGTCGGCGCGCTGCGCCAGCTCGGCGTCCGGCCGTCCCGCCTGTCCGAGCAGCGGCGGCGGCAGCTCCTCGCCGGCCTCACCGCGCTGGACCAGGTGCCGCTGCGCCCGCCCAGTGTGGGTGGCTGGCCGGCCGGCGTGGCCTGGCTGACCACCTCGTCGTTGCAGGCCCGGCTGCGGCTGGCCGACCTGCTGGCCGGCGTCGCCGCGCCCACCGTGCTGGACCGGCTGGCCGCCGCGCCGGCCGCCGGCCGGCCCGATGCCCTGGCCCGGCTGCTCGTCGTCGACGCGTGGAGCGCACGCACGCGGGCCGCCCTGGACCCGCTGGCCGGCCAGCCGCGCAAGCTCCTGGCCGCCGGGCTGGTCAGCCCCGAGTACACCGTCAGCTGAGCGGGAGGAGACGAGACGATGGACAGGCTCACCCGACGCCGCTTCCTCGTCGCCAGCGGGGTGGTCGGCGCGACCGCCCTGGCGGCCGGCGCCACCGCGTACACGCTCGACGACCTGCTCGCCACCGCCGGGGACGCCGACCCGGACGCCCGCACCCTGGTGCTGGTCACCCTGTACGGGGGCAACGACGGGCTGAACACCGTCGTCCCGTACGCCGACCCGGCCTACGCCGCCGCCCGCCCGGAGCTGGCCTACCGGGCGGAGGAGGTGAAGCGGCTCGACGATGCCGTCGGGCTGAACCCGGCGCTGGCCGGCCTGCACGGCCTGTACGCCGCCGGCCGGCTCGCCGTCGTCCGGGGCGTCGGCTACCCGAAGCCGGACCGCAGCCACTTCCGGTCGATGGACATCTGGCACACGGCCGAGCCGGAGCGGCCCGGCAGCACGGGCTGGCTGGGCCGCTGGCTCGACCGGGCCGGCGGGGACCCCCGGCTCGCGGTGTCGTTCGAGCCGGCGCTGCCGCCCCTGCTCGCGGGGGCCCGCAGCGCGGGCGCCTCGGTGCCGGTGACCGACCGCGGGGCCGCGCGGGGCCTGCCGGAGCCGGCGCTGGCCGCCCTCGCCGCCGCCCAGCCCGGCGAGTCCGTGGCGCGGGCCCGCGCCGCCGCCTGCTTCGCGGACCTGCGTTCGGTCGACGAGCTGATCCAGGGGGTACGCGACACGACCGGCGCGGCCGAGGACGACCCGGACGGCGAGCAGGCCCCGGCCACCGCCACCGGGGGCGCGCGGACGCCGCTGGAGGCGCAGCTCGACCTCGTGGCCCGGTGCGTGGAGGCCGGCGTGACCACCCGGGTCTTCTCGGTCTCCCTCGGCGGCTTCGACACGCACGCCGACGAGCGGCAGCTCCAGGAGGTGCTGCTCGGCCAGGTGGACCGGGCGCTGACCGGCTTCGCCGAGCGGATGGCCCGCAGCGAGGCCGGGCGGCGGGTGGTGGTGGCGGTCTACTCCGAGTTCGGCCGCCGGGTGCATGCCAACGCCTCCGACGGCACCGACCACGGCACGGCGTCCGACGTGCTGCTGCTCGGGGCGGGGGTGCGCGGCGGGCTGCACGGCGAGCCGCCGAGCCTGACCGAGCTCGACGACGGCGACCTGAAGTTCACCACCGACTTCCGGGACGTCTACGCGGCGCTCCTGGCGCAGGTGCTGCACACCGACCCGGCCGAGGTGCTGGACGGCTGGTCGGGCCGCCTGGGCGCCGTCTGGTGACCGGCGCGGGTCAGTCCTCCTCCGGGTCCTGGTTGGCCTCGGCCCCCAGCACGAACGCCTGCATCGCCAGCTCGTCGCCGGACGGCGAGACGAAGGCCGGCAGCTCGCGGGGCCCCAGGTCACGCACGTAGGACCAGAACAGCCGGACGGCCTCCGCCGGGGTGGCCGCCTCGATCGGGAGGTCCAGGCTGACCAGCCAGGACCGGCGGGCCGGCGGCGGGCCGAGCCGTGCGACCAGCGCCCGGTAGGCGTCGGCGGGCAGCGCGCTGACCGGCCCGTCGAGCGCCAGCCCGTCGGCCGGCACCGGCTCGTCGAAGACCCGCCGGGTGTACGCGACCACGAACGCGCCGGACGCCGGGTCGGACTGCGGGTCGTCCGGGTCCTCCCGGCGCTCGGCGGTCGCCCGGGCGACCCGGCCCAGGGCCACCAGCCGCAGCGGGCCCTCGGTCAGCACGGCCACGGGGTCGCCCGGCCGGGGACCGGCGGCGGCGCCCCCGGCCCCGGCGGCAGTGGTGACGGTGGCCCCGGCGGGATCGTCAGCCGTGCCGACGGCGGTCAGCCCGGTCAGCTCCAGCGTGTCGTGGTGGACGAGCCGCTCGGCGTCGTAGCGGCCCGGCGGGAGGAGCACGGCCCAGGCGGTGACGCCCCGCCCGCCGTCGGGCCGGACGGGGACCGTGCTGTCGGGGCGGTCGTCGGTGTCGGTCATGGGGTCGATCCCATCACGCCGGCGACGGGCCGGTGACGTGGCAGCCGGCCAGGTGGTCGTCGACCATGCCGGTGGCCTGCATGAGCGCGTAGGCGGTGGTGGGGCCGACGAACCGGAACCCGCGCTTCTTCAGCGCCTTGGCCAGCGCGGTCGACTCGGGGGTGAGCGCCGGCACGTCGGCGAACGAGGCCAGCCGGGCGGCCCGGGGCGCCGGCGCGTGGGACCAGAGCAGCGCGGAGAGCCCCTCGGGCAGCTCCAGGGCGGCCCGGGCGTTGGCGACGGCCGCCTCGATCTTGGCCCGGTTGCGCACGATGCCGGCGTCGGCCAGCAGCCGGGTCACGTCGGCGTCGCCGTAGGCCGCCACCGCCTCGATGCGGAAGTCGTCGAAGGCCAGCCGGAACGCGGGGCGCTTGCGCAGGATGGTCAGCCAGGACAGGCCCGACTGGAACGCCTCCAGGGTCATCCGCTCGTAGAGCGCGTCGTCGCCGCGCAGGGGCCGCCCCCACTCCCGGTCGTGGTAGGGGAGGTAGTCCGGGGTGCTCGCCCCCCAGGCGCAGCGGGCCAGTCCGTCCGCGCCGATCACCAGGTCAGTCACGGCCCACACGTTAGCCGCAGCCGCCGGCCGGGCAAGGGCGCCCGGGCGTGGTGGCGGTATCCGCCCCCTCGGGACCCCGCCAGGTCGGCGACCTGGCGGTAACGCCCCGGCCGCACCCGACCCGGACCCGCCCGCACCGGGCGGCGCGGTGGCGGTCGTCAGGGCAGGCAGCCCTGCTCGACCAGCCGGCCGAACTTCTTCAACGCCTGGGTGAGGCTGACCTTGGACCCGGGCCAGAGCACCGGCCACGCCACCCGCCCGGCCGCGCCGCCCGGCACGTGGAACCACTCGTGCCAGACGACCTGGGTGCGCCCGCCCTCGATCTGGGTGCAGCGCAGCACGCCGGGGCCGCGCAGCAGGCGGCCGCAGTGCACCACGCCGATCTCGTACGGCGCGTCGACCCGGACCACCCGCATCTCGTCGCGCAGCACCGCCGGCCCGAGCGAGGTGACCGCCTCCACGAGGCTGCCCTCGCCGCCGTCGCCCTCGACGACCCGGACGGTGGTGAACGGGATCCAGTCGGACTGTCGTTCCCAGGCCAGCAGCCCGGCGAACACCCGCTCGGCCGGGGCGTTGACGATCACCGTGGCGGTGACCTCGCCCGCGCCGGGCTGGGCCGCCTCGCGGAGGCCCTCGGCGTCCGCCGAGCCGGTCACGCCGGCTCCGACCGGACGGGGTGGTCGGTCGCCTCGCGGTCGCCGGCCTCGGGGGCGGCGGCGGTCACCGTGAGGTCGGCTCCGGTGGCGGGGACGGTGGCCGGGGCGGCGGCACCGGTGGTGTCCGCGCCGGTGGGGGCAGCAGCCGCGATGGGGGCGTCGGCCCCCGCGGCCTGCTCGGCGGCGGCAGCGGCGGCCTGCTCGCGGGTGTGCCGCAGCGCGTCGGCGTCGGCGACCCGTCCCTCGCGCAACGCGGTGACCTCCGCCTCCAGCACGCCGATCAGCTCGGACTTGTACCCGATGTCGTAGGCCGCCCGGCGCAGCGCCTGGTCGACCTGGGACATCCGGTACCCGCGCGGCGCCGTGTCGAAACGGACGCCCCCCACGTCGGACTCCCGCAGCGGCCGGCTGACCGGCAGCGGGACGGCCCGCCCGTCCGGCTCGACCGGCGCGAGGCCGGGATCGCGACCGGTGACCAGCACCGTCGCCCCGAAGACCACTGCCGCGACGGTGAGCGCGACGACCAGCGTGAGCAGCACCTGACCCATGCAAGAGATCGTGGCACGCGAACGGGCCCGGAGCGACCCCGCCGGGCGGTCCTCCCACAGATCGGTGCGGATCTGTGCCGTCGTACCGCCAGGAAGGATCACCGGACGACCCGCTAGCGTCGGGGGGCGGCCGGGTCGCCCGGCCGGCTACGGAGGACCGGCGGCCGCGGAATCGGCGGCCGCGGAGACCGGTGGCCGCGACGGATCGGCGGCCGCGGGAGATCGGGAGGCGACATGGCCGGGGCGCTTCGGCTCGGCAGCCGGACCTTCGCGCCGGGCGAGCTGGTGGTGATGGCCATCGTCAACCGCACGCCCGACTCGTTCTTCGACCGGGGGGCGACCTTCGCACAGGACAGCGCGCTGCGCGCGGTGGAGCGGGCGGTGGCCGAGGGCGCGGAGATCATCGACATCGGCGGGGTCAAGGCCGGCCCCGGCGACGAGGTGGACGTGGCCGAGGAGATCCGCCGCACGGTGGACACGATCTCCGCCGTGCGGGCCGCCTTCCCGGACGTGGTCATCTCCATCGACACCTGGCGGGCCGAGGTCGCGGTGGAGGCGGTCGCGGCCGGCGCGGACCTGCTCAACGACACCTGGTCGGGGGCGGACCCGGCGCTCGCCCGGGTCGCCGCCGAGACCGGGGCCGGGCTGGTCTGCTCGCACGCGGGCGGGCTGGAGCCGCGCACCCGCCCGCACCGGGCGGCCTTCGCCGACGTGGTGGCCGACGTGGTCGCGACGGTCACCGGCCTCGCCGAGCGCGCGGTCGCCCTGGGGGTACGCCCCGACGGCGTCCTCATCGACCCGGCGCACGACTTCGGCAAGAACACCCGGCACTCCCTGGAGATCACCCGTCGGCTCGACGAGCTCTCCGGCACGGGCTGGCCGCTGCTGGTGGCCCTGTCCAACAAGGACTTCATCGGCGAGACGCTGGACCTGCCCGTGGCCGAGCGGCTGGAGGGGACCCTCGCGGCGACCGCGCTGTCGGCCTGGCTGGGCGCGCGGGTGTTCCGTGCCCACCAGGTGGGGCCGACCCGGCGGGTGCTGGACATGGTGGCGTCGATCCGGGGCGACCGCCCGCCGGCCGTCACCCGGCGCGGGCTGGCCTGACCGTCGACCCCCGGTGCCCCGCCGGCCCCGGCAGGACCGCCGGCCCCGACCGGGCGTCGGCGCTCAGGTCCAGCGGAGGATGTTCTTGCGCCAGGCGTAGAGGATGCCCAGCGCCAGCACGCCCACGAAGACGCCCATCTCGGCGACCGTGACGAGCCCGAAGCCGGGCCGGTCGAAGACCACCGCCCACGGGAAGAGGAAGACCGCCTCGACCGCGAACAGCACGTAGAGGTAGGCGTACACGTAGTAGCGGATCTGCATCTGGGCCCAGTCGCCGCCCACCGGGTCGAGGCCGCACTCGTAGCCGGCCCGCTTGCCGGGCGGGTCCGCCGGGCGGGCGGGACGCAGCACCCGGTTCGCGGCGAACGCCACGACGAAGAAGAGGGCGGCGGCGAGCAGCAGGAGCCCGAGCGTCGCGTACGAGCCCAGGTAACCGGTCACGGTGGGTCAGCCTACCGTGCCGGTACCGGAGCACGTTACGAAACTGTTTCCCAGCGAGACTAGTGCCGCCGGGCAACTGTTACCGACCATTGAACCGTCACCGACTGTCGGCGGAGGAGTGGCCCGCGTGGACGTACGCCCCGTTCGGCGGGCAGCCGACCGACGCCGGGCGGCGCTGCTCGCCGCGTCCGTGGCGGTCGGGCTGCTCGTCTCGGCGGCGGGGCCGCCCGGCGGGGCCACGGCCGCGCCGACGCCGGCCCGGGCGGCCGCCGCGTCGGCGGACCCTCCGGCGGGACCGGCCGGCGACCCCGGCGAGGAGACCCCACCGGTCGAGCCGACGCCCGCCGAGCCGTCGCCCACCGAGGCGCCGCCGACCCTGCCCCCGCCGGAGACCACCGCCCCGGCCCCCACGCCCACCGGGCCGCCGCCCAGCACGCCCGCCGAGCCCGCCGGCCCGCCCGCCACCACGGCCGCGCCCCCGACCACCGCCGGGCCGCCGGCCCCGACCACCACCCCGCCGGCACGCACGTCGGCCCCCGGCCCGGACGCGCCGGTGTCGGGCCGCCTCGGCGTGTGGGTGGGCACCGACGACGTCGTGCTGACCGACGCGTACTGGAACGCGGCCGACACCACGACCACGCTGCGGATCACCGTGGCCAACACGGGCGACGTCGCGGAGCAGGTCCGGCTCTCGTACACCCTGCCGGCCGGGCTGACCGACGCGGGCACCGCCGGTTGCGCGCCGACCGACGGCGGCGGGCACCTCTGCGGGGCGTGGACGGCGGCGGCCGGCGCGCGGTTCAGCGCGCTGCTCTCGGTGCGGGTCGACGGCGACGCGTGGCGACGGATGCCGCTCAGCGGCGCGGTGCGGGTGAGCGCCACCGCCCCGGGGGTGGCCGGGGCGGTCGACGACAACGAGGGATTCGCGGTGCTCTTCCCGCCGGGCCCGCCGGTGCCGGGCATCGCGCTGCGGGCCGACGGGGTCGCGTTCGACATCAGCGGGAGCGCCAGCGAGCTGGGCGTCCGGCTGAGCAACACCGGAGAGGTCGACGCGGACGGGCGGATCGACGTGGTCCTGCCCGACGGCGTCACGGTCCCGGCCCCGCCGGCCTTCTGTGCCGCGCTGAGCGCCACCCGCACCAGGTGCGACGTCGGCGCGGTGCGGGCCGGCGGGGCCGCCACCCTGCGGCTCACGGTCAGCGCGACCGCCGAGGCGCAACGCGACGCGCCGCTGTCCGGCGCCGTGGTCGGCCGCCTCGATCCGCGCAGCGGGCTGGCCCGGCAGGTGCAGATGAGCTTCCGGATCACCGCGGCGGCCGCGATGGCCACCCCGGCCGCGACGCCCGCCCCGGCCGGATCCCAGGGGGTGCTCACCGCCGCGGGGGCCGGGCGGCACCCCGACGGCGGGCTCAGCTCGGCGCAGCGCGGCGCGGTCGCCCTGATCGTGATCTCGGTGCTGCTGGTGGTGCTGGCGCTCGCGCTGGCGACCGTCTCGCTGCGCCGCCGGCTCACCGGCCCGCCCGGCGACCGGTGATTCTGATTACGGCGGGCGGGGCAAACAACCACAAACCCTGACGTAAGCGCCCGGAATCCGTTCCCAGTCGGCGGACCACTGGGCAAGCTCGACATCTCATCCGACGTAGGCTCTCTGGTAGGAACCCAGACCGGACCGGACCACCCACGGGGCGGTGCGGGGCAGCGCTGTGTCAAGGAGGTCATGTGGCCGGGCAAGGCGAGGTCACCATCATGTTCAGCCGCCCGCGCGACCGCGCCGAGCGAAGCGAGGGGCAGGCGTGACGAAGCAGATCCGTCAACTCGACCGGGTGGTCATCCGGTTCGCCGGCGACTCCGGCGACGGCATGCAGCTGACCGGTGACCGGTTCACCTCGGAGACGGCCCAGCTGGGCAACGACATCTCCACGTTGCCCAACTTCCCCGCCGAGATCCGGGCCCCCGCCGGGACCCTGCCGGGCGTGTCGAGCTTCCAGGTGCACTTCGCCGACTACGACATCCTCACCCCGGGCGACGCGCCGAACGTGCTGGTCGCGATGAACCCGGCCGCGCTCAAGGCCAACCTGGCCGACCTGCCGCGCGGCGCGGACATCATCGTGAACACCGACGAGTTCACCAAGCGCAACCTCGCCAAGGTGGGCTACCAGGCCAGCCCGCTCGACGACGACTCCCTCGACGGCTACGTGGTGCACCCCGTCGCGCTCACCTCGATGACCGTCCGGGCGCTCGCCGACCAGCAGGTGTCCAAGAAGGACGCCGAGCGGGCCAAGAACATGTTCGCCCTGGGCCTGCTCTCCTGGATGTACTCCCGGCCGTACGAGTCGACCCTGCGCTTCCTGGAGCGCAAGTTCGCCAAGCGCCCCGAGCTGGTCGCGGCGAACGTCGCGGCGTTCCGGGCCGGCTGGAACTTCGGCGAGACCACCGACTCCTTCTCGGTCCGGTACGAGGTGAAGCCGGCGAAGATGGTGCCGGGCACCTACCGCAACATCACCGGCAACGCGGCGCTCTCGCTCGGCCTGGTGGCCGCGGGCGTCCGCTCCGGCCTGCCGGTGTTCCTCGGCGCCTACCCGATCACCCCGGCGTCGGACATCCTGCACGAGCTGAGCAAGCACAAGCGGTTCGGCGTGATCACGATGCAGGCCGAGGACGAGATCGCCGCGGTCGGGGCGGCGCTCGGCGCGTCGTACGGCGGGATGCTCGGCATCACCACCACCAGCGGCCCCGGCGTGGCGCTCAAGAGCGAGACGATCTCCCTCGCGGTGGCGCTGGAGCTGCCGCTGGTCATCGTGGACGTGCAGCGGGCCGGCCCGTCGACGGGCATGCCCACCAAGACCGAGCAGGCCGACCTCAACATGGCCCTGTACGGCCGGCACGGCGAGGCCCCCGTCGCGGTGATCGCCCCGAAGTCCCCGTCGGACTGCTTCCACGCGGCCATCGAGGCGGCCCGGATCGCGCTGACCTACCGCACCCCGGTGCTCCTGCTCTCCGACAACTACGTCGCCAACGGCTCCGAGCCGTGGCTGCTGCCCGACGTGGAGTCCCTGCCCGACCTGCGGGTCGAGTTCGCCACCGCGCCCAACGGCGACGACGGCACGTTCCTGCCCTACCTGCGCGACCCGCAGACCCTGGCCCGCCCGTGGGCCATCCCGGGCACGCCGGGGCTGGAGCACCGCATCGGCGGCCTGGAGAAGGCCGACAAGACCGGCGACATCTCCTACGACCCGGCGAACCACGACTTCATGGTGCGCACCCGGGCGGCCCGGATCGAGGCGATCCCGGTGCCGGACGTCGAGGTGGAGGACCCGGACGGCAACGCCCGGCTGCTGGTGCTGGGCTGGGGCTCGACCTACGGCCCGATCGGCGCCGCCTGCCGGCGGCTGCGCCAGCGCGGCCTGTCCGTCGCGCAGGCCCACCTGCGGCACCTGGCCCCGATGCCGGCCAACCTCGGCGAGGTGCTGCGCTCCTACGACCGGGTGGTCATCCCCGAGATGAACCTCGGCCAGCTCGCCCAGGTGATCCGGGGCAAGTACCTGGTCGACGCCATCGGCTACAACCAGGTCCGCGGCCTGCCGTTCACGGCCACCGAGCTGGAGACGATGCTGGAAGAGGTCCTGAAGAATGTCTGAGCCCGTCGCCCTCAAGCTCACCGCGAAGGACTTCAAGTCCGACCAGGAGGTGCGCTGGTGCCCCGGTTGCGGTGACTACGCGATCCTCGCCGCCGTGCAGCAGTTCATGCCGGAGCTGAACATCCCCCGGGAGCGGATCGTCTTCGTCTCCGGCATCGGGTGCTCGTCCCGGTTCCCGTACTACATGAACACCTACGGGCTGCACTCGATCCACGGCCGCGCCCCGGCGATCGCCACGGGCCTGTCGGTGTCCCGCCCGGACCTGTCCGTGTGGGTCGTCACCGGCGACGGCGACGCGCTGTCGATCGGCGGCAACCACCTCATCCACGCGCTGCGCCGCAACGTCAACCTGAAGATCCTGCTGTTCAACAACAGGATCTACGGCCTGACCAAGGGGCAGTACTCTCCGACGTCCGAGGTCGGCAAGATCACCAAGTCGACGCCGGCCGGTTCGGCCGACGCCCCGTTCAACCCGATCTCGCTGGCCCTGGGCGCGGAGGCGAGCTTCGTCGGCCGCACCATCGACTCCGACCGCAAGCACCTCCAGTCGGTGCTGCGGGCCGCCGCCGAGCACCAGGGCTCGGCGTTCGTGGAGATCTACCAGAACTGCAACATCTTCAACGACGGGGCGTTCGACCAGCTCAAGGAGCCGGCCACCCGCGACGACTTCCTGATCCGGCTGGAGCACGGGCAGCCGATCACGTTCGGCGCCGACGGCCGGTTCTGCGTCGTCCACCCGCCGGGCGGCTTCGGCCTGGAGGTGCGGGAGACGGCGTCGGTCCGCCCGGAGGAGATCGTCGTGCACGACGCGACGGTCGCCGACCCGGCGTACGCGTTCGCGCTGTCCCGGCTGCCCGGGCTCGACCTGAGCAACACCCCGATCGGCGTGTTCCGCTCGGTCGACCGCCCGTCCTACGACAGCGTGGTCCAGGCCCAGGTCGAGGAGGCGAAGGCGAAGGTCACCGAGACCCCGGAGCAGCAGCTCGCCGGCCTGCTGGGCAGCGGCGACACCTGGACGATCCTCTGATCCGTCCCCGTGCGGGGGCGACCCGTCAGGCGAGCGAAGGGCCCGTCACCGAATGGTGGCGGGCCCTTCGTCGTGAAGAAGCGCGGCGGGCGGTCAGCCCGGCGTGCCGGCGGGCTGGGGCCGGTCGTCGCGGACGTGCACGAGCATGTCGCCGGTCTCGATGACCGCGCCGGCCCGGTCGGAGAGCGTGACCACCTTGCCCCGGCGGACCAGCGCGATGACCAGGGCGTCCAGCTCGCGCGGGGAGCGGCCGACCTCGTCGCGCTCCGCCGAACGCATGGCCAGCGCCATGCCCTGCCCCGGGGTCAGCAGATCCTCCACCACGTCGATCAGCGGCGGCGCGGAGGTGGACAGGCCGAGCAGCCGGCCCGCCGTGGCGGAGGAGACGATCACGTGGTGGGCGCCGCTCTGCTTGAGCAGCGGCGCGTTCTCGGCCTCGCGGGCCGCCGCGATGATCCGCACCTGCCCGGCGGTGAGCTGCCGGACGGTGAGCGCGACCAGCACCGACGCGTCGTCGCTGTCGGTTGCGATGATCACCGCCTTGGCGTTGCGCACGTGCGCCTCGTTGAGCACCGAGGAACGGGTGGCCGACCCCTCGATCGCGACGAGCCCCGCCGAGGTAGCCTGCCGCAGCGACGCCGGGCTGCGCTCGACCACCACGATCCGGGACTTGTCGAGGCCGTTCTCCAGCAGCGCCGAGACCGCGCTGCGGCCCTTGGTGCCGTAGCCGCAGATGATGACGTGGTCCTTCACGCTCTTCCTCCACCGCGTCAGACGACGGCCGGTCCGGTACTGCTCGGTCAGGACTTCCAGGGTGGTGCCGACCAGGATGATCAGGAAGAGCACCCGGGCCGGGGTGACGAACAGGACGTTGACCAGCCGGGCGGACGGTGCCGCCGGCGTGATGTCGCCGTACCCGGTGGTGGAGAGGGAGACCACCGCGTAGTAGAAGCAGTCGAGGAGGGTCAGGCCGTCCTCGTTGACGTCGCGGTAGCCGTCGCGGTCGAGGTAGACCGCGGTGACGACGGCGAAGACCAGGCCCAGGGCGGCGGCCAGGCGCAGGCTCAGCGCGCTCAGCGGGCCCCGCCGCTGCGCGGGAAAGTGGATCACCGCGGGACCTGCTCCGCCTCCGTCGCCTGCACGTGCACAACATAGCGGGTGCGCGCCCGACCGGCCCGGCAGCCCGGGACAACGCCGGTGGTCGGCAGCCGGTCGCCGCGCCGGGCGGCGTCGGCACCCGGCGCGGGCGGGGTGGGTGTGCCGCCCGCCGAACCGGCATGATGGGGGCAGGAGCGCCCACCAAGAGGAGGCCCGGATGTCGTTGCTGCGACGGGTGATCGGCGGCGTGCTGCGCCGGGTGCGGCAGCGTCAGGGCCGCACCCTGCGCGAGGTGGCCGAGGCGGCGGGGGTGTCCCTGCCCTACCTCTCCGAGGTCGAGCGCGGGCGCAAGGAGGCCAGCTCCGAGGTGCTGGCGGCGATCTGCCGCGCCCTCGGCATCGACCTGTCGGACCTGCTGGAGGAGGCCCGCGACGACCTGCGCCGGGTCGAGCGGCGGGTGCCCGCCGCGCCCCGGGTGGCCCTGGCCCGGCTGGACGAGGTGGTCCCGGTGGGCGGCGAGCCCGGCCCGCGCCTGCGCGTCGGCTTCCACGCCGACCCGACCGCGCCCCCGCAGGGCGGGCCACGGGTGGAGTGCCGGGAGCCGGTGGCCGCCGGCCGGGTGCTCCGGCTCGGCGGGGTCACCCCCAGCGCGGGCGGCCGGCTGCTGCACGTCGGCGGGGTGGGCCTGGGCGCGTCCGTGGTGTCCGTGGGCGGGGCGACGCCGCACCCCGGCCCGGCCGTCCACGTCCTGCCGGTCCGGCTGTTCGCGGCCGCGCCGCTGAGGCGTCCCGCCGCGCGTACCGTGCGGGCGCTGGCCCGGCGGCGGGGCCGGGCGGGCCGGCGGCTGACCGCCCGCTAGGCCCGGCCGGGTTCTGCCGTCGGCGGATCTGCCTCCGGCAGAAGCGCTGGGAACCGCGCGCCGGCAGGGCGGACGCTGGGTGGACCGGTTCCCCTGGGCGGAGTCCGTCGCCCGCCGGCAGCGTGGAGGTCGATCACGATGACCAGGTACGGCGTGTGGATGCGGGACGGCGGCCAGCCGTCCTTCGGCGACCAGGTGTTCCAGCGGTTGCTGCGGGAACGGATCATCTTCCTCGGCACGGAGGTCACCGACGAGTCGGCCAACCAGATCTGCGCGCAGCTCCTGCTGCTGGCGGCCGAGGACAGCGAGCGGGACATCTACCTCTACATCAACTCGCCGGGCGGCTCGGTCAGCGCCGGGATGGCCGTCTACGACACGATGCGGTACATCCGCAACGACGTGGCCACCCTGGCGCTCGGCATGGCCGGCTCGATGGGCCAGTTCCTGCTCTGCGCGGGCACCGCGGGCAAGCGGTACGCCCTGCCCCACTCGCGGATCATGATGCACCAGCCGTCGGGCGGCTTCGGCGGCACGGTCGCCGACATCACCATCCAGGCGGAGAACATGCTGCACGTCAAGCGCACGATGCAGGAGCTGATCGCCCGGCACAGCGGGCGCTCCCTGGAGCAGATCCAGCGGGACTCGGACCGGGACCGCTGGTTCACCGCCGAGGAGGCCCGGGAGTACGGCCTGATCGACCGGGTGCTCAGCCGGGTCGACCAGCTGGCGGCCTGACCGCGCCGGGCGGACCGGCGGGACCGGTGCCGGGTACGGCGGCGGCCCGGTGCTGGTGGGGCGCGGCCCGGTGGTGCCGGTGGGGCGGCGGCGGCCGGACACGCCCCCTCGATCCCCGTGTCCGACCTCCGACCCGGTGCAGCCTATGTCCGGAGTACGACCGGACGGGCGCTTCCGGAACGCAGCGCTTTGCAGCCGATTCCCGTTACATCGGATTCCCACCGGGCGCGCCGCCCAGCACCGGGCCGGCCCGGGTGGGCGCTCAGCCGGCGGCGTCGTAGCGGGCGCGGGCGGCCTCGACCTCGCCGAGGTGTGTCGTCGCCCATGCCTCCAGCCCGCCCACCAGGTCGAGCAGGCTGCGCCCGAGGCCGGTCAGCGCGTAGTCGACCCGGGGCGGGACGGTCGCGTACGCGGTGCGGGTGATCAGGCCGTCGCGTTCCAGGCCGCGCAGGGTCTGGGTGAGCATCTTCTGGCTCACCCCCTCGATGCGCCGGGCCAGCTCGCTGAAGCGCCTCCCGCCGTCGGCGAGGGTGAGGACGACGAGCACGCTCCACCGGTCGCCGATCCGGTCGAGGACCTGCCGGCTGCCGCAGTCGCGGGCGAAGGGAGTGGCTTCCATCCCAACACTCTCCATCAGTTAGTCCCTTACTTCAAGGTGCCTACTCTCCAACGGGAAGTGATGGCGGTTGCTTCCCGTTGCACCGGACGACGGATCGTCCGACCCGGAGCACACCCCCCGACCAGGGGATCGTCTCCGGCATCGAGAGGGAGCACACCATGTCCATCGTCGTCACCGGAGCCACCGGCCACCTCGGCGAGCTGATCGTCGCCGCGCTGCTGCGGCGGGGCGTGCCCGCCGGGGAGATCGTGGCGCTCGGCCGGGACGCCGGCAAGCTCGCCGGCCTCGCCGGACACGGGGTGGCCACCCGGCAGGTCGACTACACGGACCCCGGGTCGCTGCGCGCCGCGTTCGCCGGGGCCGACCGGCTGATGTTCGTCTCCGGCAGCGAGGTCGGGCAGCGCGTCGCCCAGCACCACAACGTCGTCGCCGCCGCCCGCGAGGCCGGCGTCGGGCTGGTCGTCTACACCAGCATCGCCAACGCCGACCGCTCCGGCATGATCCTCGCCGGGGAGCACCTCGCCACCGAGCGGGAGATCACCGCGTCGGGCCTGCCGTACGTGATCCTGCGCAACGGGTGGTACCTGGAGAACTACACCGACCAGCTCGCGACGTACCTCCAGTTCGGTGTGACCGGCGCGGCGGGCGACGGGCGGGTCAGCGCCGCGACCCGCGCGGACTACGCCGAGGCCGCCGCCGCGGCGCTCACCGGCGCCGCCGAGACCAACCGGGTGTACGAGCTCGGCGGCCCGGCGTTCACCCTGACCGAGCTGGCCGAGGAGGTGTCCCGGCAGACCGGCCAGGCCGTCGGCTACACCGACCTGCCGGCGGAGAAGCTCACCGAGGTGCTGGTCTCCGCCGGCCTGCCCGAGGGCTTCGCCGCCGTCCTGGCCGACAGCGACCTGGGCCTGGCCCGGGGCGAGCTGTACGTCGACGGCGACGACCTGGCGAAGCTGATCGGCCGCGAGCCGACCACCCTCGCCGAGGCGCTGCGCGCCGCGCGCTGAGCCGCCGCACGTGAGTCGCGGCGTCGGGCCGGCCGGGCCCGGGCCCGGCCGGCCCGTGCGAGATTCCCTCGCCGTCGCGGCTGCCGCCGCACCCGCGCCTGCTGGTACCGTCGCGAGGTGATCGTCGAGGAACACTGGTGGAACGGGGACGCAACCAAACGAGGGCGTCGCGACGTCTACATCCGCACCGATGGTCAGCGCTGGGAGGTCCAGGCGCAGATCGGTGGTGAGCACGGCCGCTCGAAGGTGCTGGAATGCTCCAGCCACAGCTCCGCGAGCATCCTCGCGGGGGCGTGGCGCGGAGGCAGCTCGGGCTGGCGCGAACTGCGACGCTGAGCGTCGCCCCCGACGGGGGACGGGCGGCCGGCCCCGCGCGCCGGCCGCCGGTAGGCGTGCGCGGCGGCAGCGGCGAACGCCTATGCTCTGCTGGGGATTCGGACGGCGTGACCGGGGAGCAGTGAGCGGACCGAGGGCGGACAAGCTGCCGCACGCGAGCAGCAAGGCCGCGGTGCTGGACGCCATCCGGGCAGCCGGCACGATCAGCCGGGTGGGCCTGATCAGCGTGACCGGCTTCACTGCGCCCACCATTTCCAACCTCGTCCGCAAGCTCATCGACGAGGGCCTGGTCGTCGAGACCGGCCACGCCGAGTCGACCGGCGGAAAACGGCGGGTCCTGCTCCGGCTCAACCACACCTCCCGGTACGCGGTGGGCGTGTGCCTCGGCCAGGGCGTCATGACGTACGTCCTGACCGATCTGACCGGGATCGTGGTGGCCCGGATCTCCCGGCCCGGCGTCGGCGTCGAGGCGCCCGCGACGGTCGTCTCCCGGATCGCGGCCGAGATACCGACCCTGGTCGACAGCGTCGGCGTGGACCGGGCCCGGTTGGTCGGGGTGGGGCTGGTCTTCCCCGGCCCGCTCACCGGCCGGGGGGTCGCCGGCCTGAACCCCGAGCTGCGGCACTGGCGGGAGTTCCCGCTCGGCGCGGCGCTGGAGCAGGCGACCGAGCTGCCGGTGGTGCTGGACAACGACGCCACAGCCGCCGCCCTGGGCGAACACTGGGCGGGCGGGTTCGGCACGGCGAGCGCCGCCGCCGCCCTCTACATGGGCAGCGGCCTCGGCGCCGGGCTGGTCATCGACGGGATCACCTATCGCGGACCGAGTGGCAACGCCGGCGAGCTGGGGCACGTCTGCGTGGCCGCGGACGGCCCGCCCTGCTGGTGCGGCGCGCGGGGGTGCGTGGAGGCCGTCGCCGGGCCCGCCGCCGTGGTCGCGGCGGGGCGGGCGGACGCCGGCCTGGCCCGGGCGCTCGGCCTCACGACCGGCGCCGGCCCCGCGGCGGTGGCCCGCGACTTCGCCGCGATCGGCCGCGCCGCCCGGCGCGGGGAGCAGCGGGCCCTGGCGCTGTGCGAGAGGTCCGCGCGGTACGTCGCGGCGGCCGCCCGCACCCTGGCCAACGTGATGGACCTGGAGGTCATCGTGCTGACCGGGCCGGGCTTCGCCGTCGCCGGCTCGGTCTACCTGCCCGTGCTCCGCCAGGAGCTGCACACGGTGTTCTCCCGCTCCGCGCACCCCGTCGACGTACGGCTGTCCCGGTCCGCCGCCACCGCGTCCGCCGTCGGGGCCGCCGCCCTGGTCCTGGAGTCCGAGCTGGTCCCGTTCCACCGCGGGCTCCGGGTGTCGGAGAGCCTCGACGGGGAGTTCGCGCCGCTGCCCGGATCGGCCCGCTGACCTGTGATGGGGGCGGAATGAGCACGACGAGCGCGGTCGGCCTGGTGCTCGCCCGGGCGCCCCGCCTGCTCGGCGCCGAGCCGTTCTTCATGGAGTTCATCTCCGGCATCGAGGAACGTCTCGCCGAGCACGGCCGGTCGGTGCTGCTGCACATCGTCGCCGACCACGCCGCCGAGATCGCCGCCTACCGCCGGTGGGCACAGCTCCGGCTGGCCGAGGCCGTGGTGCTGGTGAACCCGACCGCCGCGGACCCCCGGCCGGCGGTCCTGCGCGACCTGGGCCTCCCCGTGGTCGTGGCCGGCGAGCCAGCCGGCGACACCCCGGCCGTGCGGCGCGACGACGTCGGCTCGGTACGGGCGGCGGTCGCGCACCTGGCCGGCCTCGGGCACCGCCGGATCGCGCGGATCAGCGGGCCCGACAGCCTGCGGCACACCCGCACCCGCACGGCCGCGTTGCTGGCCGCCGCCGCCCCGGCCGGCATCGACGCCGTGGTCCTGACCGGCGACTACTCGGAGGAGTCGGGCGCGGCGGCGACCGTCCGGCTGTTGCGCGACGGCGACCCGCCCAGCGCGATCATCTACGACAACGACCTGATGGCGGTCGGCGGCCTGGAGGTGGCCAGGGAGCTGGGCCTGGCGGTCCCCCGCGACCTGAGCATGCTCGCCTGGGACGACTCCAGCCTGTGCCGCCTGTCCTCCCCGCAGCTCACCACGATGAGCCTCGACGTGCACGAGTTCGGCGCGCTGGTGGCCGCCTCCGTGCTCGCCCTGCTCGACGGCGAGCCGGTCCGGGAACGGTGGTGCCCCACCGAGACGGTGATCGCCCGGCACACCACCGGCCCCGCGCCGGCCGGGAAGCAGGGCCGGACGTCAGCTTGACTTAGTGAGGTAAATAAACAAAGCTCTTCGATGCGCTCCCATCGACGATCCCCTCTCGACCACGAGGAGATCAGATGAGACATCGTCATGCCCTGCTGGCCGTCGGCACCACCGCGACCCTGGTCGCCGCCGGCCTGGCCGGGCTCACCTTCCCCGCCTCGGCCGCGGCCACCGGCTGCTCCGTGGCATACACCGTGCAGAGCCAGTGGACAGGCGGGTTCAGCGGGAACGTCGCCATCACCAACCTCGGCTCCGCCCTCACCGGCTGGACGCTGACCTTCGACTTCCCGACCAGCGGCCAGCAGGTCACCCAGGGCTGGAGCGCCACCTGGTCGCAGTCCGGCACGAGCGTCTCGGCCGCCAGCCTGAGCTGGAACGGATCGCTGGGCACGGGCGGATCGACCACGATCGGCTTCAACGGCTCGTGGAGCGGCAGCAACCCCGTGCCGAAGTCGTTCGCGCTCAACGGCACGACCTGCACCGGCTCGGTGACCTCGCCGACCCCGGAGCCGACCACCACCCCGCCGCCGACGACCCCGCCGCCCACCACTCCCCCGCCCACGACCCCACCGCCCACCACTCCCCCACCCACGACCCCGCCGCCGACCGGGGCCGCGCCCGCGCTGAAGGTCTCCGGCAACCGGCTGGTGACGGCGAGCGGGGCGACCTACCGGCTGCTCGGAGTCAACCGGGCCAGCGGTGAGTTCGCCTGCGTGCAGGGCAAGGGCATGTGGGACAGCGGCCCCGTCGACCAGGCCTCGGTCAACGCCATGAAGGCGTGGAACATCCGCGCCGTGCGGATCCCGCTCAACGAGGACTGCTGGCTCGGCCTCTCCGGCTCGCCCAGCGGCGCGACGTACCAGCAGGCCGTCAAGGACTACGTGAACCTGCTCGTGGCCAACGGGATCAACCCGATCCTCGACCTGCACTGGACCCACGGGCAGTACACCGGCAACATCTCCGCCTGCGCCGACGTCAACGCCACCTGCCAGAAGCCGATGCCCAGCATGCAGCACACTCCGCAGTTCTGGACCGGCGTCGCCAACGCCTTCAAGGGCAACGACGCCGTGGTGTTCGACCTGTTCAACGAGCCCTACCCGGACGCCGCCAACAACTGGTCGGACATGGCTGCCGCGTGGCGCTGCCTGCGCGACGGCGGCACCTGCACCGGCATCACCTACGAGGTCGCCGGCATGCAGGACCTGGTCGACGCCGTCCGGGCCACCGGTGCCAGCAACGTCCTGCTGGTCGCCGGCCTGACCTGGACCAACGACCTGAGCCAGTGGCTCACCTACAAGCCGAACGACCCGCTCGGCAACATCGTGGCGTCGTGGCACTCGTACAACTTCAACGCCTGCGTCACCGCCTCCTGCTGGGACAGCCAGATCGGCGCCGTCGCCGCGCAGGTGCCGGTGCACGCCGGCGAGATCGGCCAGGACACCTGCGCCCACGACTACATCGACCAGGTGATGACCTGGCTGGACTCCAAGCGGATCGGCTACACGGCGTGGACCTGGAACCCGTGGGGATGCAGCGGCGGCAACGTCCTCATCCAGGACTACAACGGCACCCCGACCAGCACCTACGGTGAGGGCTACAAGGCCCACCTGCTCTCCGTGACCCCGTAACGACGACAGCGTCGCCGGCCGGTGCGCCCCGCGAGTGGGGGCGTACGGCCGGCGACGCGCGGGGTAGGCGAGCCCCTGTCACCGTGATCTTGAACGGTGGCTCTAGGCGAACCGCTAGTAAATAGCCGGTACGGTCACCATCGAGTGATTCGATCGGCGCGGGGGGGGCACATGAGCCAGACGTACGGCCGCAGCCCGCTCTGGGAGCTCTACAACAACACCCAGGTCACCAGGGAGGCCGTCGGCGACCTGAGCAACTTCAAGTCCAGCGAGGTCAACTACAAGCTGGCGCTCTGGGACCCGCGGGTCAATGGTGTGCGCTATCTGAAAACGCTCGTCTTCACCCTCGCGGCGGGCCTGAGCCCGGCCAACTGGGCCCGGCTGCGCCGCATCGCCAACCGCGAGGTCGGCGATCCGTTCTCGATCACCTACGACGGCGAAGCGGTCTGCATGGACTACCTGCAGGCGGTGCTCGAGGTGGAGTTCATCGAGAGCCGGATGACCCTCGACGGTACGAGCATCCTGGAGATCGGCGCCGGCTACGGGCGGACCTGCCACGCGCTGCTGTCCAACCACGAGATCGCCGCGTACCACATCGTCGATCTGGAGAACTCGCTCGACCTGGCCAGCCGCTACCTCGGCGCGGTGCTGACCGACGAGCAGCTTGCCAAGGTGCACTTTCACGGCGTCGACCAGGCGGAGGCCGGCGGCGCCCTGCGGGAGCTCCGGTTCGACCTGGCCATCAACATCGACTCGTTCGCGGAGATGACCCCGGACACCGTCGGCGCCTACCTGGACCTCATCGCCACCCATGCCGACCACCTCTACGTCAACAACCCGGTCGGCAAGTACCTCGACAAGAGCCTGGACGGGCACTCGCAGGGCGACGCGGTCGTCCAGCTCGCGTTGCGGACCGGCCTGCTGAGGGACATCGTGGACATCTTCGACGACCGCGCCGTCGCGGCGCAGTCCCGCCGGTTCATCGACGCCTACCGGCCGGGCCGCGACTGGGCGCTGCTCGCAGATGCGAGAGCCGTCCCGTGGAGCTTCTACTGGCAGGCGCTGTACCGGTCCGGAGCTGCCGGGCGATGACGGACCGCCCGCTGATCGCGGTGCTCGGCGCGTCCGGTTTCGTGGGCTCGGCCGTCCTGACCGCGCTGGCCGACCGCCCAGTCACCGTCCGGGCGGTGTCCCGCCGATCCGCTGTGGCACCGGAGCCGGCCGCCGCGGATTTCGAGGTGGTCACCGCCGACCTCACCGAGACAGGCGCGGTCGCGGCGGCGGTCGAGGGCGCGGATGCCGTGATCAACCTGGTGCTCAACACCGCCGGGTGGCGCAGCGCCGACGGCGACGGCACCGCGGCGCGGGTGAACCTCGGCGTCGTCCGTGACCTGGTCGAGGTTGCGCGGGCCGGGACCGGGCCACGGGTGGTCGTCTTCGCCGGCTCGGCGTCACAGGTCGGCCGGGCGCAGCGGATGCCCGTCGACGGGACCGAACCCGACCACCCGGAGACCGGATACGACCGGCAGAAGGCGGCCGCCGAAGCGCTGCTCGACCGGGCCTCCGCCGATGGCATCCTCCGCGGGGTCACGCTGCGCCTGCCCACCGTCTTCGGGCCGGCCCGCCCGGGTGGCGGCGACGACCGCGGGGTCGTGTCGACGATGATCCGCCGCGCGCTCGCCGGCGAACCCCTGACCATGTGGCACGACGGCACCATCCAGCGAGAGCTGCTCTACGTGGACGACGCGGCGAGCGCCTTCGTCGCCGCCCTCGACCATGCCGATGCGCTCGTCTGCCGGCACTGGCCGCTCGGCAGCCGCCGCGGCGAACCGGTCGGTGACCTTTTCCGGACGATCGCCGCGCTGGTCGCGGAGGAGACGGGGCGTCCGCCGGTGCCGGTCGTCTCCGTCGCGCCGCCCGCCAGTGCCCGGCAGACCGACTTCCACAGTCTGGTGGTCGACGCATCCGCCTTCACCGCCGTGACCGGATGGCGCGCCCAGGTGGATCTTCTGCACGGTCTACGCCGTACGGTGCGGTCCCTGAGCGAAACGCGCCTCGATCTCGGCGCAGATCTCGTACCGGGGGAGCACCCCGGCCGCGTGGGCCTGGGCGAAGGTGATCGCGGTCCGGTCCCGATCCGACAGGATCGGCTCGATGTCGGCGGGAACGGGCAGGCCGAGCGTGTCGTCGAGCGGTGACAACGCCCGTTCGTTCTCGAAGACGTACTCCGTGGAGAGCAGGTAAGACATCACCGTGTCGTCCATCAGGGCGACGAACATGTGCGCCACCCCCGTCGGCAGGTACAGCGACCTGAAGCCCTGGGAGTCGAGGACCACGCTGTCCCAGCGCCCGAAGGTCGGCGATCCGACCCGGACGTCGAGCACCACGTCGAGGACCCGGCCGTACGGGCACGAGACGAACTTGGCCGAACCGGGCGGCGTCGTGGTGTAGTGCAGCCCGCGGACGACGCCGCGGCGGGAGACGCTGTAGCTGGTCTGCGCCACGGGAAACAACGGATATCCGAGCGTCTCGGTGAAGACCGAGTCCAGGTACGGGGACACGAAGACCCCCCGCGGGTCGGGAAAGACCCGCGGGGTGAAGACGTACGCGCCCTCGACGGCGAGTTCGGTTGCTACCTGCACGGCCCCACTCAATCCCGCACGTGAACGTGCGGAACGTACAGGATCCAGGCCCCGCCGGCCTGCCGGAACGCCTGCTCCTTCGCCATGATCTCGTCGGCGTGGTTCCACGCGAAGAGCAGCGCGTAGTCCGGCGGGTCGGTCGGGAACTCGTCCGCCGCATGAACCGGGATGTGCGTGCCCGGGGTCAGGCGGCCCTGTTTGGCGGGCGTCGTGTCGTACACCCGCGACACCAGGTCCGGCCCGATGCCGCAGAAGTTCGCCACGGTCGCGCTCTTGGCGGTCGCCCCGTAGGCCACCACCCGTTTGCCCTCCGCCGTCAACCGTTCGAGCAACGCCCGCAGGTCGTCGCGGATCCGGCCGACCTGGGCAGCGAACTGGTCCAGCCGGGCCAGCGTCGCGACGCCGCCCGCGTCCTCCTCGGCGATCAGCGCGGCCACCCGGTCCGCCGGGCGGCGTGCACCCGCACGGGCCAGCGTGTAGCGGACCTCGCCGCCGTGCACGGCCAGCCGGTCCACGTCGACCAGCTCGAACCCGAACGACGCGGCCAACGCCTGCACGGAGCGCGCCGAGAACAGGAAGAAGTGCTCGTCGTAGATCTGGTCGAACGACGTCTTCGCCAGGATGTCGCCCAGGTAGGGGTCCTCGAAGACGAAGACGCCGTCCGGCCCGAGCAGCGCGTCGACACCCCGCAGGATCGAGTCGAGGTACGGGATGTGGCAGATGGTGTTCGCCGCGAAGATCACATCTGCGGGGCCGTCGCTCGCGCGTACCTCACGGGCGGTGGACTCCTCGAAGAAGTCCCCGCGTACCCGAAGGCCCTTGGCCCTTGCCGCTTCGGCGACCTTGCCCGACGGTTCGAAGCCCAGGTGCCGGACGCCGGCCTCGTGCACGGTCCGCAGCATCACCCCGTCGTTGCAGCCGATCTCGACCACGAACGGGTCCGGGCCGGTGGCCTCCGTCTCCAACAGTTGCCGGGCGGTGTCGGCAAAGTGCTTCTGCATGACGGCGGAACCGGACGAGTAGTACGGGTAGTCCTCGTGGAACATCCGCTCCCGGGGGACCTCCTGCATGAGCTGCACCATCGTGCACGTCTCGCAGAGGCCGACGGCGAGCTGGAAGAAGTACTCCTGCGGGATCTCCGGTTCGGTCAGGAAGCGGTCGGACAGTGGCTGGCGGCCGAGGTCGAGGAACTGCACGACGGTTCCACCGCAGGCGCGGCAGGTGGCTCGTGGCCGTGCCCGGTCGGCTGGGCTGATCATGGGTGGCGTCCTCCAGTGCTACCGGCGGCTCAGAGCGTCGTGAGTACGTCGCGCAATGCGCCTATCACCGTGTCCTGCACGTCGACCGGCAGGGACGGATACATGGGCAGGGAGAAGATCTCGTCGGCGATCCGCTCGGTGACCGGCAGCGATCCGGCGGCATAGCCGAGCTTCGAGAAGCCGGTCATGGTGTGCACCGGCCACGGGTAACTGATGTTCAGCGTGATTCCACGCCGCTTCAGTTGCTCCAGGATCGCGTCCCGCTGCGGATGACGGACGACGTAGAGGTAGAAGACGTGTTCGTTGGCGTCGGCGAGGGCGGGCAGGACGAGCCCGGTCGCCTCGGCGATGTCGCCCAGCCCGGCGGCGTAGCGCTCGGCCACCGCGCGGCGGCCGGCGATGTACTCGTCGAGCCGGCGCAGCTTGCGCCGGAGAATCTCCGCCTGCACCTCGTCCAGCCGGCTGTTGTGGCCGGGCGTCTGCACGACGTAGTACACGCTCTCCATGCCGTAGTAGCGCAGTTGGCGCAGGTCACGGTCCACGGTCTCACTACCGGTGAGCACGGCGCCGCCGTCACCGTAGGCGCCCAGCACCTTCGTCGGATAGAAGGAGAAGGCCGCCGCGTCGCCCATGGTCCCGGCGAGTTGCCCTGCGTGTCGTGCGCCGTGCGACTGCGCGCAGTCCTCCAGCACCAGCAGCCCGTGCTCGCGGGCCAGCCGCTGCAACGGCGCCATCTCCACGCACTGGCCGTAGAGGTGGACGGGCAGCAGAGCCTTGGTCGCCGGGGTGATCACGTCGGCCACCTGGGTCGTGTCCATCAGGTAGTCGTCCGGCCGGATGTCCACGAAGACCGGGATCGCGCCGACGGCGTCGATCGCCAGCACGGTCGGCGCCGCCGTGTTGGCGACGGTGACCACCTCGTCGCCGGGCCCCACGCCCAACGCCTGCAGGGCCAGCTTGATCGCGTTGGTGCCGTTGTCCACCGTGACGCAGTGCGCCACGTCGTGGTACGCGGCGAACTCGGTCTCGAAGCCGAGCACGCTGCGGCCGAGCACGAGGTTGCCCGACTCGAAGACCGTCTCCACCGCGTCGAGCAGGTCGGCCCGTTCCTTCTCGTATTCCGGCAGGTAGTCCCACACTCGGATGGTCATGTTCACCTTTCTCCCGCCGGATCCGGGGAGCGGAGCGCCCGAACGCTCATGTAGTCGTTGTCCCGGTCCGCGCCCAGCGCCTGGCCGCTCAGGTAGTCGACGCCATCCACATAGCTGTAGGGCTGCATGAACCCACCGGCCCGGACGTCGCGGTAGAGCCGTGCCAACGGGTGCTGCCCGTCGTACGCCTGGCCGCCGAGCAGCGAGAGGCAGTCGTCGACGACCGCCGGGGCCAGTTCGTTGACGGTCATCTTCGCGTACTGGAACGGGGTCATCATCCCGCGCCCGCGCTCGTCGAGATCGCCGGTCAGGTCCGCGGCCAGGAGGTCCGCGTTGAGCAGCGCGGCGCCGGCGACGGCCCGGAGCGTGTACAGCCGCGTGTCGATGCCGGCCACCAGGGCGAGGGCGGCGGCCGCCGGCCGCGATCGACGACGCGCGTACGTCTCGACGGCGAGGTCCCGCGCGGCCTGCGCGACACCGGCGTAGATCCCGAGCATGGTGATCGAGCTGACCGTCTGCCCGGCCAGGACGGCGTCCCGGCGCGCGCCGGCCGGCCCGCGGTCGAGAACGTGGTCGGCGGCGACCGGGCAGTCGTGGAAGCTGACGTCGAGGGTGCCGGAGGCCCGCATCCCGAGGCCGTCCCAGTGCGTGCCGACGGTCAGCCCGGGCGCGTCGCGCCGCACCACCGGAACGGCCAGCACCACGTTGCCGTCGGCGTCCCGGCGCTGGGCGTGCACGAAGAAGTGGGTACCGATCGGCGCCATGCTGACCAGGATCTTGCGGCCGTTGAGCAGCCAGCCGCCGGAACCATCGGCGGTCAGTTCGGTGAGGACGCCCGGCGCGTCCTTCAGTGCCCCGCAGACGGCGGCCTCCCCCGTCGCCATCGCCCGCAGCAGCCGCTCGGCCAGCGCCCGCACCGGCGGGGAGCCGTGCATCCATTCGTAGGTCAGGGTGAGCCCGCGGCTGAGCTGGACGTGCAGTGCCAGGGCGGTGGAGGCGTCCGCTTCGGCCAGGCGCATCAGGGCGACGGCGACGTCGTACAGGCGGTGGACGCCGAGCCCGCCGAGCGCGGTGGGCACGGTCGCGCCCATCAGGCCGAGCTTGGCCAACTGCCCGAACACCTCGACCGGGAACGTGCCGTCCCGGTCGTTGTCACCGGCCTCCGACCGGATCTGCGGGAGTACGCCGGTCAGCAGGTCGACCATGGTGCGGCCTTCCGGTGTGCTCGGTGCCCGCAGGTCTCCCACCACCGGCGAATTCGCTGTGTCTGTAGCCATCGCCCGCTTCCTTTTGCACTATTCCGACCCTGGTCGCCTACCCACGACCGAAACCACCATTGCATGGCTGACGGTCGGGAACGACGCCAACGCACATGCGGCCCGCGAATGTGTGGACACCGGTTAGCGTAGGCCCTCCAGTAGCCGGTGGCGGTGAAGTCTAGGCGTATCACTCGAGCTTCAATGCGGGGCCGTTTCCGGCCTGTGCCGGCGAGCCGTTCCCATATACATTCGGCGGACACACACGGAGGGCCTCGTGAAGATACTGTTTATCGCAGGGCCAACGAAGTCAATTCCTTCTTCCGCCACGGATCCCCGTCCATGCGCGTCCTCGTGACAGGTGGCGCCGGCTTCATCGGCTCACACCTGGTCGACGCCCTGCTGGAGCGCGGCGACACCGTCACCGTGGTCGACGACCTCTCCACCGGCCGGTGCGGCCGGTTGGCCGTCCGTGTCGCCTTCCATCAGGAGTCCATCACCGACGGGAAGGCTCTCGCCGCGATCGTGGCGGACGCCCGTCCGGACCTGATCTACCACCTCGCCGCGCAGGCCGACGTCCGCACCTCGGTCGCGGATGCCAGCGGCGACACCGGGGTCAACGTGCTCGGCACCGTCAACGTCCTGGAGGCGGCCCGAGCCGTCGGGGCCCGGGTGGTGTTCGCCTCCACCGGCGGAGCCCTGTACGGGGCGATCAGCGCGATCCCGTCCCCCGAGGACGCCCGCCCGGAGCCTGCGGCGCCGTACGGCGCCGCCAAGTACTGCGCGGAGCAGTACGTGGCCCTCTACAACCGGCTGTACGGCACCGCCCACGCGGTCCTGCGACTGGGCAACGTCTACGGCCCTCGCCAGGATCCCGCCGGCGAGGCGGGCGTGGTGTCCATATTCTGTGGGAACCTGCTCTCCGGCCGCCGGCCCACGATCTTCGGCGACGGCAAGCAGACCCGCGACTACGTCTACGTGGCCGACGTGGTCGAAGCGTTCCTGGCCGCGGCCGAGCACGGCGGCGCGGGCGTGTGGAACATCGGCACCGGCACCTCCACCAGCATCCTCGAGTTGCTGGAGGTGATCGCCGCGACGGCCGACCGGGCGGTCCAGCCGGTGTTCGCGGCCGCCCGTCTCGGCGAGCTCCAGCATTCCGCCCTCGATGTGACCCGGGCCGGCCGGGAGTTGAACTGGACCGCACGGACAGCCCTCGCCGAGGGAATCGCCAGGGCCTACCAGTGGATCAGGGACCAGGACGGTTGCGACGTCGAGGCATGAGCGGGCCGGCCTCAAGCTCGTTCCCGGCGGGTGCGTAGCGGTGCTGCGGCACCGGCCACACCCATTGCTACCCTGGCGTGCGGAGAGATCGGAGCAGGGTGGGCTATCGGTACGAGACGACACGGGACGACTACGGCGATCTTGCAAGCGGGGCGGTTCTCCGGTCCGCCCCGGGCTTTCCCGCCTTCCCCGTGCGGCTCGCGTCCGAGGTGTTCCAGCACGCCCTCGACGTGCGCGGCGGCACCGACCCGGCGGTCCTGTGGGATCCGTGCTGCGGCAGCGGTTACCTGCTGACCGTGCTCGGGATTCTGCACCGGCGGTCGATCGCGAGGCTGCTGGCCTCGGACATCGACGCCGACGCGGCCCTGACATTGGCGGCAGCCAATGTCGGCCTGCTCGCCGAGGGTGGCCTGGCGGCACGGGCTGCGGAGTTGACCGAGCGGGCTCGACGCTTCGACAAGCCCGGCTACGCCGAGGCCGCGGCCGCGGCCGGACGGCTGAGCCGCCGGCTCGAGGCTGCCGGCGGCCCCCTCCCGTACGCCGTCCGACAGGCCGACGTCTTCGACCCGACGGCGCTGGCCTCGGCGGTCGGGGGCAGCGAACCGGATCTCGTCGTGACGGACGTCCCGTACGGCGAACAGACGGAGTGGACCGGCGGTCATGCCGGTCGGGGCCTGCACGGAATGCTCACCGCCGTCGCTTCGGTGCTTCGACCGGCCGCGGTGATCGCGGTGATCGTGCGGGGCCGCCGGGTTCCGCCGATCGGGGCGGCACGCCCCCGGCGAAAACTGAGGGTGGGCACACGAGCGGCGGCCCTGTTCGTGGCGGCCGACCTCAACGACGCCGGGCCGGCCCACCCGTAAGCAGTACGGATTGCCGGTTCTTCGCGCACGGCTGCACCCTCTAGTGAGCTCCCTATATTGCATTCGAGAAGGGTGATCCCTGCTCCATTTTCCAGTACCGTGAGTCACGGCAACGGGACATGCCTTTCCTCGGGGCAACCCGGTAGTTCGCCATCCCTCGACGCGATCACATCGAGGGTTGGTCACAGGGGCTGGAGATTATCCTGACTAGGCGAGCGCTGATCACAGGGATTACCGGTCAGGACGGTACTTATCTTGCGCGGCACCTCCTGGCCGCTGGATATGACGTCTATGGAATGGTGCGGGGCCAGAATTCGCCGAGCGCGCGCTGCGGCCGGCAGGTGCACCCCGACGTTCGGCTTGTCAACGGCGACCTGATGGACCAGTCGAGCCTGATCTCGGCGGTGGACAGGGTTCGGCCGGACGAGATCTACAACCTCGGCGCACTGTCCTACGTCCCCACCTCGTGGCGGCAGCCCAACACCACCGCGGAGATCACCGGGACGGGCGTGGTGCGCATGCTCGAAGCCGTCCGGATCGTCGCAGGCATCACCAGCTCGCGTACCCCCGGCCCGAGTCGGCCACGCTTCTATCAGGCCTCGTCGTCCGAGATGTTCGGCAAGGTGCGGGAGACCCCCCAGAATGAGCTGACGCCCTTCCACCCACGCAGTCCGTACGGCGTCGCCAAAGTGTTCGGCCACTACACGGTGCAGAACTACCGCGAGTCGTACGGCATGTACGCGGTCTCCGGCATGCTCTTCAACCATGAATCACCCATCCGCGGACCGGAGTTCGTGACGCGAAAGGTGTCGCTGGGCGCGGCGGCCGTGAAACTGGGGCTCCGGGACTCGTTGCGACTGGGCAATCTGATGGCCGAGCGGGACTGGGGTTTCGCCGGCGACTACGTCCGCGGCATGTCGATGATGCTCGCCCAGGACGAGCCTGACGACTACGTCCTGGGTACCGGGATCGCGCACAGCGTGCGGGAGCTGGTCGAGCTGGCCTTCGCCCACGTCGACCTGGACTGGCGTGACCACGTCGTCCTCGACGAGGCGCTCCAGCGTCCGGCCGAGGTCGACCTGCTCTGCGCCGACGCGACGAAGGCCCAGCAGCGCCTCGGCTGGAAGCCGACGGTCTACTTCGAGGAGCTGGTCGGGATGATGGTCGACAGCGATCTCCGTCTGCTGTCGGGTCCGCAGTGCAGTGAGGGCGGCGTCATTCGCGAGCTGGCCGATCTGTGGTGAGCGAGCTTCCCGCGTTGTCCGAGGGCAAGCTCATGACGTCCGGGGATGACCCGATGGAGTGGTGGGAGCCGGCGGCGGGCGGGGTGAGCCCCGCCTTCCGGTCCTGGCTTGCCGAACGGTCGACGATGACCTCCTGCGAGGTGGAGCGGATCCGGCTGGACGAGCTGCGTGGTTGGGCGTTCGACGAGACCACCGGCAACCTGGCGCACGAGAGCGGCCGCTTCTTCGTGGTCGAGGGCGTGCACGTGCGAACGACGTACGGTGCGGTGGCGGAGTGGTACCAGCCGATCATCAATCAGCCGGAGATCGGGATTCTCGGCATGTTGATGAAGCTCGTCGACGGCGTCCCGCACTGCCTGTTGCAGGCGAAGGTCGAGCCGGGCAACATCAACATGATGCAGCTGTCGCCCACCGTGCAGGCGACCCGCAGCAACTACACGCGGGTCCACGGGGGCGGCGGCACGAGGTATCTCGAATACTTCACCCGGCCGGGCGCCGGCCGGGTCCTGGTCGACGTGTTGCAGTCCGAGCAGGGCTCCTGGTTCCTGCACAAGCGGAACCGCAACATGGTCGTGCTGGTCGACGACGTGCCGCCCTCCGACTACCACTACTGGCTGCCGCTGCACGAGGTTCGGCGGCTCCTGCGCATCGACGTTCTGGTCAACATGGACACCCGTTCCGTGCTGTCCTGCCTGCCGTCGACCTTCTTCGCCGGTTCGGGAGTGGTCCCCGCGAACTCCGCCATGGCCGCCGCGCTGGCCCGGTCCGCCAGCGGCGAGGGTCCGTCGCACCGCTCCACGGAGGCGGTGCTGAGCTGGTTCACCGAGGCCAAGAGCCGGCACGAGCTGGCGGTGAGCCGGATCTCGCTCCGCGACCTGCGCGGCTGGCGGCACACGCCGTATGAGATCTCCCGCGAGGACGGGCGACACTTCAGCATCGTCGGGGTCACGGTACGCATCAACAACCGTGAGGTCACCGAGTGGAGTCAACCGTTGCTGCATCCGCGGCAGCGGGGGATCATCGCATTCGCGCTCAGGATCATCAATGGGGTGGCGCACGTGCTGGTGCACGCTCGGTTCCAGGTGGGGCTGCTGGATGCCATGGAGATGGGACCCACGGTCCAGTGCACGCCGAGTTCGGATGCCGAACAGCGGCCTCCTTTCCTCGACCTGATACTCAACGCCCCGAGCGAGCGGATCCTGTTCGACACCGTCCTCGCGGAGGAGGGCGGCCGGTTCTACCGCGCCGAGAACCGCTACATGCTGGTGGAGGTCGGCGACGACCTTCCGGCGGTGCCGGACACCTTCTGCTGGGTCGCCGTCCATCAGCTCGCCACGCTGCTGCGGCACGGCTACTACCTCAACGTCGAAGCACGCAGTCTGCTTGCCTGCCTGCACAGCCTGTGGTGAGTGAGGTGCCCCAGCGAGCGGTGGTGAACGATCCGATCCGGTTCGGCGTACTGGGATGTGCCGACATCGCACGGCGGCGGACCCTGCCGGCGATCCTGCGTGAGCCGACGACCGAACTCGTCGCCGTCGCGGCCCGAGAACAGGCGAAGGCCCGTGCGTTCGCCGGCCAGTTCGGCTGCGCGGCGGCCGCCGATTACCGCTCGCTGCTGAGCCGGCCGGACGTGGACGCGGTGTATATTCCCCTGCCCGCCGGGTTGCACCACGAATGGGTCGGCCGAGCGCTTGAGGCCGGTAAGCACGTCCTGGTGGAGAAGCCGTTGACCACACGGTACGCCCACACCGTGGCGATGGTGGAAACCGCCCGGTCCCTCGGCCTCGCCCTGATGGAGAATCTGACCTTTCTCCGGCATGGTCTGCACAGCGCGGTCCTGGATCTGCTGGAGGGCGGCGAGATCGGCGAACTGCGCGAGGTCAACGCCGCGTTCGGATTCCCTCCCCTCGGCCCGGACGACATCCGCTACCGGCCGGATCTGGGCGGTGGGGCACTGCTCGACACGGGCATGTATCCGCTGAGCGCCGCCCGCCTCTTCCTCGGTCCCGAGCTGGAGGTCGTCGGCGCGACGCTGAAACTGGACCCCGAACGCGGCGTCGACGTGTCCGGCAGCGCCCTGCTGTCCACTCCGGACGGCCGGACCGCCCAGTTGACCTTCGGCTTCGAGCACGCGTACCGGTCGGACTATGTGCTGTGGGGCAGCGAGGGGCGGATCGTCGTCGAACGCGCCTACACGCCCCCTACCACGCGACGGCCCGTCATCAGGCTGGAACACGAGGAGGTCAGGCGGGAACTGACCCTTCCGCCGGAGGATCAGTTCGCCAACACGCTGCGTGCCTTCGTCGGAGCCGTCGCCGTCGCGGGTCAGCGTGCCGCCGAGACGGTGGAGATCTGCGCCCGGGCTCGCCTGATCGATGAAATTCGGGTCAAATCAGGGCAACCGCGCGTGCGGCTGCCCCACGAGGTCTGAGGCGCGGCGAGACCACGGCCGCACCGGGGAGGCCCGCGCCGGCCCCCTTGAGGGGCCCCGCAGAACGGGCGAAGCGTTCGGACGACTCGAAAGCCGCCTTAGCCCTCTAGGGGTCATCAATGGCGAAAACACCCAGCTCAATGGACGATCCAGGCCCCGGAGACTAGGTGTTTCACTAAGCCTCAGCACGAGCTCATAGTTGTCACTCCGCGACTCAGGGTAGCGTTCGATCCATCGGTGGCCCCTGCGGCCAAGCCGCTGGACCACCCCGCACGCGGCCCGGAGCAGGGCGTACCCCCGAACGCAGGCATCGATGGACCCGCATGGGTCAATTCCGATCAGAGAGCGACAACCGTCGATCATTTACCCGATCGGGGCAGGCGATACGTGCAACTTTCGGTTACACTACTGCCACGTTAGGTCAGTTCTGGGAGTGGCCACACGGATGACCTACGTATCGATCGCAGGCAAAGCGGGGGTGCGACTGCTACGGGATGTTTACTGTCAGCTAGGTTTTCCGACACCTTCAGGTCAACTCCGATGGCGGGTGAACCGGCTGCGCCGGCTTGCCGCACCCGGCAACCAATCGTCTCGGAATCCGCTGGTCGCGCGACGCTTTCTGCCGAATGTCCGGACCCAGCACCGCGTAACGTCGGCCGGCCGCCGGTTCGGTGGCCTCCATCGGGTTGAGCACGCCTGCGTCCGGCTGATTCACGGCCGGTTCGGCCTGACTTAAGCGTTGGAAGACGACACCGTGACGCAGTGCGCCGTTCCATCGACTCGTCTTGCGAATCAAGTCATGGTAGGGATTGGAGATGAAACTGTGGGTCTGAAGCTTCCCCTCTCCGAGTTGGATGCCCGCATCATCGAAAGCATCGCAGCGGGTGAGCGCACCGTGCATATCGCGAACAAGGTCTACCTGAGCCGCCAGGGCGTCGAATACCACGTCAGCAAGTTGTTGCAGCGGCTACGTGTGCCCAATCGGCCCGCGCTCATCGCCAAGGTGTACTCGATGGGCATCCTTTCGGTGGGGACCTGGCCCCCGGAGGTTTGCCGGGAAAGGCTCGACTGAACGGAACGGAAACCAGCCCGTGCAACCCCATGACCCATCGGCAGGGACGATTCGAGGTCTCATGGAAACGAAGAAAAAAGGGCCCTCCGATTATCCGATGGTAGTGGCTATATGCGCATTCAGTGTCGAGAATGTGCGTAAGCACCTACACCACAACCTGGCCCAACTGTCCGGTGACGAGTACTTCGTGCAGTTGGACCGGCCGAGCACTCCGGAGGCGGAGTCGGTCGCGGCCGAGGTGGATGCCGCCGGCGGAACGATGCGCGTTCTCGGCGCCACCGGCGGCCTGTCCGCCTCGCGGAATCTCATGTTGGCCCGGTGGCCGAATCACCACGTGATGTTCGTCGACGACGACGTGCGGCTGGACGCCAAGGCCGTCACGGCGGTCCGCGAGAGCCTGCGCGCGGGCACCCACGTCGTCGGCACTCGGCTCGCCCGTCCACCACGCCCCCTGCCCTGGTACGTGACGTCCGGTCAGTTCCACCTGCTCGGCTGGCACCGGGACGACCGCGAGATCAAGATCTGGGGTGCCTGTATGGCGGTGGACACCGCCTTCGCCCATGCCAAGGGCCTCGACTTCGATCTCGCGTTGAGCCGGACGGGTGGCAACCTCCAGTCCGGCGAGGACACCACGTTCGTCAAGCTCATGAAGGACGCGGGGGCCCGGGAGCAACTCCTGCCGGACTGCTCCGTGACCCACGACGTGGATCCCGCCCGGCTGACCCTGCGCTACCTGCTGCGGCGGGCGTACTGGCAGGGTCGGTGCGAGTCACGGCGTGGCCAGGCGTGGGCGGGGTTCCGGAAGGAATGGGACCGGCATCGCACCGCGCCGGAGTCCCGCCTGCGCCTGCCGCTGGCGTGTCTCTACGGTGCCGTGACCGCGTGGGGCGTCCTTCATGATCAGCTCCTGCTGAGGTGGGGGCGTGATCATCGCTCGGCGGCGGTCTGATGCGCGAGCACGTGTTCCCAGCATTCACGTACGCCGTCCGTCAGACCGATCCTGGCCCGCCAGCCGAGGGTCTCGTGTGCCAACGAGGAGTCCAGCCAGTTGCCACCTCTGTCGAACTGGCGACCGCCTTCCCAGATCACCTCGATCCGCTGGTCGACCACTGTCGACACCACCGCGAGCAGATCGGCCAGGGAGGTGGGCGCCCCTGAGCCGACGTTCAACACGGTCGGGATTCCCTCCGGACCGGTAGTGACCGTACGGCGGTGCACGGCCTTGAGGATCTCGGCGACGTCGTCCACGTGCACGTAGTCGCGGACCACCTCCGGATCACCGAAGACCCGGATCGGCTGCCGCCTGGCCGCGGCGTCCAGCCAGTGCGACAGCACGCCGTAGCCGTGCGCCGGGCGCTGGCCGGGCCCATAGACGTTACTGAGCCGCAGGATCACGGGACGGACATGGTCGGCGTGACCCAACAGTTCGCGTTCCAGCCCGAGCTTGGCGCGCCCGTACGCCGACGTGGGCCTGGTCAACGCCGATTCGTCGTACGGCGGGCACGCGTCCGGCGAGTACACCGTGCCGCCTGAGCTGGCCAGTACGAACACCGGGAAGGGGGCGGAGTGCCGCAGGGCCGTCAGGACGTCGACGAGCAGCCTGCGCTCGGCGACGATCAGTTCCGGATGGCGCTCGGCGAGCGCCGGGCTCAACCGTGCGGCGAGGAACAGTACGATCTCGGCGTCGCACAGGCCGGCAGCCGGGCGCCCGTCGACCACCGGCGGGTGCGCCTGGTTGAAGCGGGCGACCGGGTGCCCCGCGCGGGTCAGTTGGGCCACGAGCCGGGACCCGATGAACCCGGTGGCGCCGATGACGGCCGTCGGGCATCTCCTCACCTGGGCTGCCGTCACGACGACTCGGCGCGAGTGACCGGGCGCAGGCCCGTGGCCGAGGAACGAGCCAGGGCCGCCAGCGTGGCGACGACGGACACCCGTTCGTCGTCACCGGCCGGCGGCGCGGTCCGGACGGCGCGGAGCGACGTGTACGCCCGGATCAGATCGGGGTGGACGCCGGACGGCGGCCGGTAGCCGGGGTCCGCGCGGACGAAGGCGACCGGGCAGCCGAGCGCCCGCGCCGGCAGGACGTCGTGGTCGTGCCGGTTGCCGACGACCAGCAGGTCGGCGGGGGCGACACCGAGGTGTTCCAGGGCGATTCCCAGCAGCGCCGGATCCGGCTTGGCGACGCCCACGAGCGAATCGAGGAAGACGCCCGCGCAGGCCTCTGTCAGTCCCCAGGCATCCAGCACCCGCGCGCACTCCGGGGGCTGGTTGGCGACGATCACCGTCGGGACCTCGCGGGCCAGCGTCACCGCCGCCCGGACCGCGCCCGGCATCTCCTGGGCGAGTTCGTGCCAGGCCCGGCGAATCTGCGCCCAGGCTCGGGCGGCGGCCGGCGAATGCAACAGCGTCCGGCCTGCGGCTCCGTCGTCCGGGGAGTGATAGAAACGCTCGACATGCTCGATGAAAACGGACCGGGTGATCGCCGGGTCGTCAGATCGGAGCAGATCGTACGTCGCTTGCAGCCACGCCAGCTCGAACGGCTCATCGTAATAGATGACCCCACCGACATCCAGCGCGATGGCACCGTATTCGGTCATCGTCAATGACTCCCGTGCCTTCGACAACATCCGCGTGATCCTCGCACGGTCCATCGTGACCGATCGAGCCCTCGGCTGCCGATCCGACATCTCGCCGGCGGATTCTAGGTCTTTCCCTATTCGCCGATGGTCATCGGATCGGCGGCGTCGCCCGCCGCCCATGCCCGGGGCGCGTCCACACCAACCACCGCAAGCCGGGCACCCGCACGACCGGGCGGGAGTCCGGTTCCGGATCGCCTCGCGGGAGGCCCTGCCGGGGGCGCGTCAGAAAATGTCTAGGAGAAGTTCTATATCACTGTCATATAGACCGTTTGTAGAGTTCGTTGGATCGCCGTATGGGATATGGAGTCTGACGCGCGGTGCGCCGCCCGGAGTCGCGGCGACCGGCCCGGTCGCGGCAGTCCTCGATGCGCCGCGGGGCGTAACCCGCCCGAGGCGATGCCCGCCCGACCGTCCGTTCAGGCAATCGACAACAGGGGATGTTCGTGGAACCGAAAGCAATCAAGCCGCTCGCGGGGGCCTCTCCATCGGTCGCGGTCATCGGCATCGGTTGCCGGTTCCCCGGCGACGTCAATTCCCCGGACGGCTTCTGGGACCTGCTCGCCGGCGGGCACAACACCACCGGCGAAGTGCCGGCCAGCCGATGGGAGCCGTACCGGGACCTGGGGCCCGAGTTCGAGAACGCCGTACGCCGGGCTAACCGTTCGGGCAGCTTCCTGAATGAGATCGACGGCTTCGATGCCGACTTCTTCGGCATCTCGCCACGCGAGGCCGAGCTGATGGATCCCCAGCAACGACTGCTGCTGGAGGTGGCCTGGCAGGCCCTGGAACACGCGGGCATCGCACCGCGCGAGCTGGCCGGCACGGACACCGGTGTCTTCGCCGGTGCCTGCACCTACGACTACGGTGCCCACCAGCTCGAGAACCTCCCGTACATCGACGCCTGGACCGGGATCGGCGCCGCCGCCTGCGCGCTCTCCAACCGCGTCTCCCACGTCCTGGACCTGCGGGGGCCGAGTCTCACCGTGGACACCGCGTGTTCGGCCTCGCTGGTGGCCCTGCACCTCGCCGCGCAGAGCCTGCGGCTGGGCGAGAGCACGGTGGCTCTGGTCGGCGGCGTCAATCTCATCGTCTCCCCAGGCCAGTCCATCACTCTCGGCGCCGCGGGTGCGCTGGCCCCGGACGGGCGGAGCAAGTCCTTCGACGCCACCGCCGACGGGTACGGCCGCGGCGAGGGCTGCGGCGTCGTCGTGCTGAAGCTCCTCGCCGATGCCGAGCGCGACGGAGACCGGGTGTTGGCGGTGCTGCACGGCAGCGCCGTGAACCAGGACGGTCGCACCAACGGGATCATGGCCCCGTGCGGGCAGGCCCAGGAGCACGTGATGGAACGGGCCCTGCGCAGCGGCGGGATAGCGCCCGGCTCGGTCGACTACGTCGAGGCGCACGGCACGGGCACCCCGCTCGGCGACCCGATGGAGGCCGCCGCGATCGGTGCCGTGTACGGGCACGCTCGCGCCGACGGCGAGCCCTGCCTGATCGGTTCGGTCAAGGCCAACATCGGCCATCTGGAAGGCGCCGCGGGCATCGCCGGAGTGATCAAGGCGGTGCTCGCCCTGGACCGCGCCGAGATACCGGCCACCCCGGTCGTCACCGACGTCGATCCGGCCATCGCCTGGGACGCGCTGAACGTCCGCGTGGTGACCCGTCACCAGTCCTGGCCCGATCGCGGGAGACCGCGCCGGGCCGGCGTGTCCGGCTTCGGGTACGGCGGGACGGTGGCCCACGTCGTGCTCGGGCAGGCCCCACCGCGCACGCGACGGGAGCGCAGCCCGCTGACCGGTGAGTCCCTGTTCCCGGTCTCCGCGTCCTCGGCGGCGTCGTTGGGCGAGCAGGCGTCGGCGCTCGCCGGCTGGCTCTCCCGGGACGCCGACCTGGCCTCCGTGGGACACACCCTGGCGATGCGGCGTTCGCATCTCGCGTACCGGGCGGTCGCCGTGGCCGCCGACGCGGACGGTCTCGGTGCCGCGCTACGCGGCCTGGCCGCGGGCGAACCGGTCGACGGCGTGGTCACGGGATCGCCGCTCGGGGACCCTCCGAAGCTCCTCTGGGTCTTTTCCGGCCACGGTTCCCAGTGGGCGGGGATGGGCCGGGAACTACTCGTCACCGAACCGGCGTTCGCAGGGGTGGTCGACTCCCTGGAAGCCGTCTTCCTGGAGGAGATCGGCTTCTCGCCACGGCAGGCGTTGCTGGACGGTGAGTTCGACGCGGTCGACCGGATCCAGACGATGATCTTCGTCATGCAGCTGGGACTGGCCGCGATGTGGCGGTCGCGGGGCGTGACCCCGGACGCCGTCATCGGCCACTCCGTCGGTGAGATCGCCGCCGCGGTCACCGCCGGCCTGCTGACGGTGGAGGACGGCGGCCGGTTGATCTGCCGGCGATCGGCGCTCCTGCGACGCGTCGCGGGCCAGGGCGCGATGGCCATGGTGTCGTTGCCGTTCGAGGAGGTCGCCGAGCGGTTGGCCGGTCGCAGCGACGTGGTGGCGGCCATCGCGTCGTCGCCGTCGTCGACGGTGGTTTCCGGCGATCCCTCGGCCCTGGATGCGCTGATCGCCCAGTGGGATGCCGAGCGGCTGGTGACCCGCAGGGTGGCCTCCGACGTGGCGTTCCACAGCCCGCACATGGATCCGCTGCTCGACGAGCTGACCGCCGCCGTCGACTTCACGCCGCACAGCCCGCGGATCCGGGTCTACTCCACCGCCCTGGACGACCCGCGTGCGGCGATGACGGCCGACGGGGCCTACTGGGCCGGGAACCTGCGCCAGCCCGTGCGGCTCGCCGCCGCGGTCACCGCGGCGTTCGCCGATGGCTTCCGTGCCTTCGTGGAGGTGTCGCCGCATCCGGTGGTCACCCACTCGATCCACGAGACGTTGGGCGGTTCCGACGACGAGGCGTACGTCGGCGTCACGCTTCGCCGCGATCAGTCCGAGGTACGCGGCTTCCTGACCGCACTCGCCGGGATGCACTGCATCGGGGTGCCCGTCGACTGGACGGCCCTGCACCCGTCGGGAGAACTGGTCACCCTGCCGGTCTACCGGTGGCGGCACCGCAGCCACTGGCACTATCCCGCCCCGGTCTCCCGGAGCGGGGGGCGCGGCCACGACCCTGATTCGCACACCCTGCTCGGTGCGCGGCGCAGCCTGGCGGGGAGCGCGGTGCGGGTGTGGGAGACCAGCCTGGACGACTCCAACCGGCCCTACCCGGGCAGCCACAGCCTCAACGGCGTCGAGATCGTGCCCGCCGCCGTGCTCGTGGTGACGTTCCTGGCGGCGGCCGAGCGGGACGGCGTGCCACCGGTCCTGGCCGACGTGGCGATGCGGCACCCGCTGATGACGGCGGACCTGCGGGAGATCCAGGTCATCCAGGAGGCCGACGCCGTCCGGCTCGCCTCCCGGGCCACCGGCGGGGATGCCGGCGAGGATCCGCCGTGGCTGGTCCACGCCGACGCGACCGTGGCCGACGGTGCTGCGGCGGCGCTCACGGGACGGACCCTCGTGGACCCCGAGCAGTACCGACTGGAGCCGGCCGACCCCGGGTCGATCCATCGCCGGCTCGCTGAGGTGGGTGTCCCGTCGACCGGTTTCGGTTGGTCGGTGGATCAGCTGCTCTCCGGGTACGGTGTCCTCCGGGCCCGCGTCCACACCGCCGAGACGTCCACCTGGGCGTCGGTGCTGGACGCGGTGATGTCGATCGCGCCGGCGGCGTTTCCCGGCATCCCGCAGTTGCGGATGGTGGTGCAGATCGACGAGGTGGCGACGAGTGGCCCGCCGCCCGAGACCGTCCTCGTCGAGGTGCGGCTCGACGAGGACCGCCCCGACACGGTGGACGCCCTCGTGGCCACCGCGGACGGCCGGGTCCTGGCCGCGCTGCCCGGCCTGCGCTACCCGGTGATCGACGAGCCGCCCGCCCCGGCCGGCACCGAGGAGGCGAGCCCCGCGGAGCCGGCGATGTCCCTGGCCGACCTGCCGCCGGCCGAGCTGCGGGAACGGGTGCTGGAGGAGGTTCGTCTCCAGATCGCGACCGAGATGCGGCTCGCGGTGGACGACCTGCATCCGAGGCGCCCGCTCGCGGATCAGGGCCTGGACTCCGTGATGACGGTGGTGATCCGGCGTCGGCTGGAGAAACGACTCGGGCTGGGCCTACCCACCACCGTCTTCTGGCAGCAACCCACCGTGACGGCCATCGCCGACCACGTGACCGGGCTGCTCTCGTCGAAGAGCTAGCTGACGAGCCGGGACACCGGACGGATCGGCCGGGACATCGGCCGCGGCAGAGTCGATCTGCCGCGGCCAATGTGGGCACGTGCGCGGCGCGGGCCGCGCAGGTTCGCGGAGGCACCCGGTGGGGTCGCCGCAGGCGGCATCCGCGTCCGGCCGGTCAGGACGGGAGGCTCGGCAGTGAGATCGCGGGATTCGCGAACTCGATGACGATGGTTCGGCGCCACTGGTCGCTGGGGTTGGGGCCCGAGCCGTGCACGAGCCGGACATCGTGCACGATCACGTCGCCCACCTTCGACGGGACGGGCACTCGGGGCCCACCGTCGCGGATCTCCGGGACGTCGATGTCGTCGGGCAGCAGGTGGGAGCCCGGAACACCTTCCAGACAGCCGTTCTCCGGGCCTGCGGTGTCCAGGCAGATGCTCAGGTTGCAGACCGTGTGCGGTGCGACGTTGGCCCGGTCGCGGTGCCACGGGACGCCCGCCGCCCTCTTCGGCTCCTTCAGGACCAGGGCGAAGGCGGTGGGCACGACCGGTGACCCGACGAACGCGGCGGCCAGCTCCGCCAGTTCCGGGCGGAACAGCAGCTCGCGTTCGGCCCAGTCCTGCTTCTCCAGGTTGTGGATCCGGTAGAGCACCGGAGCCTCGTTCTCGACGTCGTAGTTCCAGTAGTCGTCCGAGACGTGGCCGTGCTCGGTGAAGCGGGAGATCAGGTCGATGGCACCGGCCTTGAGCCGCGCGATCGTGTCGTCGGCGAAGACCGGACCGGCGTTGACGAAGCCATCCT
This sequence comes from Micromonospora carbonacea, assembly GCF_014205165.1. Classification (NCBI taxonomy): domain Bacteria; kingdom Bacillati; phylum Actinomycetota; class Actinomycetes; order Micromonosporales; family Micromonosporaceae; genus Micromonospora; species Micromonospora carbonacea. The sequence continues at coordinate 6,188,597 of NZ_JACHMZ010000001.1, forward strand.
CCCGGAATCGACGGATCTGCGCACCCAGCCGGGCACGGCCGACCACGACGATGTCGCAGACCTCCGCCGACGTGCGCTCGTGCAGCACCTCGATCTCGACGAAGCCGGCATTCTCCAGGGCCGCGAACAGCGAGGCCCGGTCCAACCAGCGCACGTCCACGCTCAGCCCGCGGGCCTGAGGCTCCGGGTGCTCCTCACGGACGTGCTTGACGGAATACCCGTCCAGCGTCTCCAGCCCGTCGGAACTGCCCCAGTAGTGGGTCGACAGGTAGATCCCGGCGGAAACCCGGGCGGCGTCCTTGAGCAGCGCCCAGGGCTCCCGGACGTGATACAGCAGGCCGGCGCAGAGGACGGCGTCGAACCGCCCCAGGGTGGCGAAGTCGAGCGTCTCCACGTCGGCGATCCGCAGTTCCACATTGGTGGCACCGTGCACCTCCATCACGAACTCGGCGCGACGCAGATTCTCCTCGCGACCCTCGAGCCCGAGAATGCTGGTGCCGGGCTGTCGGGCCAATGCGAGGGTGTCCGCACCCTCGAGCGCACCGAGCTCCAGGATCCGGGTCGCACCGGGAAACGCCTCGTAGAACGCCCGGGCCCGATCGGCTGGATCCTGGCTGAGGAGATATCCGTGGTCGGAGCCCTCCGCATAACGAATTCCCTCGAACTCGAATCCGTTCACCCACGGCTCGAGTTCCTTCGCGCGACGCTGAATCTCCCTACGGTCCATGGATTCCAAGCCTAGTGTTCGGGTGCGCGCGGGAAACTGGTGTTTTCACCACTGTCAGCGAGGCGCCGATCCCAGGCGCTTTTCGACAAGCCGCGCCCACTCCGGAACCTGATGGCCGCCGATCTCGATGTCGAACGACGATCGCAGTTCCGTCGGTCCCACACCGGCCGCCCACGTGGCGGTCCGGGCCAGTCCGTCCGCCAGCGGGGTGTCCGCCCAGTCGCCGAAGACCTTCCGGGCGCTGTCGGTCGCGGTGTACGCCACCCGGACCTCGTCGCGCGCGGGCAGGTGCACGATCGGATGATCCGGAACGCCGGCCGCCACCCGGACCGCCTCCGCGAGCTCCAGCACGGTGTTGGTGCTGGCCGCGCCCACGTTGAAGCTCCGGCCCCAGGCCTCCTCGACGTCGGGCGCCTGGCACACCACGTCCACGACGTCGCCCACGTACGTGAACGCCCGCACCTGACCGCCGTCGCCGTAGACCGTGATCGGCTCGCCACGCAGGATCTGGTTGAAGAAGATCGCGACCGCGTTCCGGTACGGGTCGCGCATGTTCTGCCACTCGCCGTAGACGTTGTGCATGCGGAAGGCGGTGAACGGAAGGCCCTGCGTCCGCGCCGTCACCTCGAGTTCGCGCTCGATGACGAGCTTGGCGTTGCCGTAGCTGTCCGCCGGCACCGGGATGGAGGTTTCTCGCATCGGCGTTTCACCGTGACCGTAGACGGCGACCGAGGAGGCGAAGCAGAAGAACGACACCCCGGTCTGCAACGACGCGTTGATGAGGTTGATGCTGCCCATCACGTTGGTGCCGTAGTTGAGCTTCTTGACCGAGTGGCTGATCGCTTCGGCTGCGAAGGCCGCGAAGTGGAAGACCCGGTCGAAGCGGTGCTCGGCGAAGGCCCGTTCCACCAGGTCGGCGTCGGTCACCGAGCCGACGATCAGATCGGCGCCCGCGGGCACGCGGGAGGCGCTGCCGCCGCTGAGATCGTCGAGCACGGTGACCCGGTGCCCGTCACTGGTCAACCGTCCCGCCAGGTGCGAACCGATGAAACCGGCGCCACCCGTGACCAGGCAGTGAGCCATACCGGGCTCCTTCGAAGGTTGGCTGAGAACATGGACAATCGCGGTGCCGCACCGTCAGTCGTGCGGGACGGCGTCGAGTTGTTTCCGCAGCGGCTCCCACCAGTGCCGGTTCGCGCGGTACCACGCGACCGTCTCGGCCAGGCCGTCGGCGAAGGGGACGCGCGGGGCGTAGCCCAGGGCCCGGAGCTTCGCGTCGGAAAGCGAGTAGCGGCGGTCGTGGCCCTTACGGTCGGGCACCCTCTCGACGGCGTCCCAGCTTCCGCCGACCGCGTCCAGCAGGTGCTGGGTGAGTTCCAGGTTGGTCAGCTCGGCCGTCCCGGCGATGTGGTAGACCTCGCCGGACGCACCGCGTTCGACCACCGTCTGGATGCCACGGCAGTGGTCGGCCACGTGGATCCAGTCGCGGACGTTGCGCCCGTCGCCGTAGAGCGGGACCGACCGACCGTCCATCAGACGGGTGAGGAAGAGGGGGATCACCTTCTCCGGGAACTGGTATGGACCGTAGTTGTTGCCGCACCTGGTGATGCGGACCGGCAGTCCGTACGTCCGCGCGTACGCCAGGGCGATCAGGTCACCGCCCGCCTTGGCCGCGGCGTACGGCGAGTTCGGCGCCAGCGGCGCGTCCTCGCTCCAGGATCCGGCCTCGATGCTGCCGTACACCTCGTCGGTGGAGACCTGGACGATGGTCGGCACTCCGGCGGTCAGGCACGCCTGCATGAGCGACTGGACGCCCTGAACGTTGGTCCGCAGGAACTCCGCCGAGTCGGCGATGGACCGGTCGACGTGGGTCTCGGCCGCGAAGTTCAGCACCACGTCGTGGCCGGGCAGGACCTCGGCGAGCAGTCGGCCGTCGCAGATGTCACCGCGGACGAAGGTGACGGCGTCCCGCACCCCGGCGAGATTCGCGAGGTTTCCCGCATAGGTGAGGCTGTCGAGCACCGTGACCTCGCAGCCCTGCCACCCGGCGTACGCCCCGGCGACGAGTTCCCGCACGTAGTGCGAGCCGATGAAGCCGGCGCCACCGGCCACGAAGACCCTCGGCACTACACGCCTACCCGTACTTCACTGTGGTCGCCGAGGACGAAGCGGTACGTCTTCGGCGCGCGCGGGCCCGGGGTCAGGCGCGCCTCACGGCCGATCATCGACCACTCGATCCGGCCGATGCCGTCGATGAAGGCGCCGCGGAGCACGATGGACTGCTCGATCTCGCTGTCGATGACGGTGCAGTCGCAGTCGATCGACGTGAACGGGCCGAGCTGCGAGTTGCGAATGATCGAGCCGGCCCCGACCACGACGGGCCCGATGATCCGCGACCCGGTGATGACCGCCCCGGGCCCGATCACGACCCGACCGGTGATCTCGGTGTCCGCACTGACCTCGCCACTCACCTCGGAGTCGAGGCTTTCCAGGATGAACCGGTTCATCTCCAGCATGTCCGCGAGGCTGCCGGTGTCCTTCCAGAATCCGGTGATTATGGTGGATTCGATACGCCTGTCGTGGTCGATCAGCCACTGGATGGCGTCGGTGATCTCCAGTTCGTTGCGCCACGACGGCTTCAGTTCGGCTATCGCCTCGTGCACGACCGGGCTGAAGACGTACACGCCCACCAGAGCGAGGTCGCTCTTGGGATACCGGGGCTTCTCCTCGACATCGACGACCCGGCCGTCCGGGCCCATCGTCGCGATGCCGAAGGCGTGCGGATCCTTGACCTTGGTCAGCATCAGCTGGGCGTGCGGGCGTTCCCGGCGGAACCGCTCGACCGCGTCGTTGATGCCACCGAGGACGAAGTTGTCGCCCAGGTACATCACGAAGTCGTCGTCGCCGAGGAAGTCCCGGGCGATCAGGACCGCGTGCCCCAGACCGCGCGGGGCGTCCTGCGGCAGGTAGGTCACCTTCAAGCCGAACTGCGAGCCGTCACCGACCGCCCGCTCGATCTCCGGCGCGGTGCTGCCGACGATGATGCCAACTTCCCGGATCCCGGCGTCACGAATTGCTTCCAGGCCGTAGAAGAGGACCGGTTTGTTCGCGACCGGAATGAGCTGCTTCGCTGACGTGTGGGTGATCGGGCGCATTCGCGAGCCGATTCCACCCGCCAATACCAGCGCTTTCACGAGTCGATCCTGGATGTTCGGACCGGGACAGGAACGTGGTTCACGATGGACTCCGGCAGTGGAGGCGACTGGTTCTTCGACGGTACCGAAGTCTGTCCCGTGATTTCCCTACTAAAGGGTCCGTTATCGATCGACGGCGACGCCGGGAGTCGGACCAGCCGACCAGGCTGAACAAGCAGCGCGCACGGACAGGTCGGCTATCCGTCCTGGCCCGTCCCGACCAGGTCGGCACCCGCCGCCCGCAGCAGGGCCCGCACCATGCCGGCGAAGTCGACGCTCGGGCGCCAGCCGGTCGCGGCCTGCAACCGGCTCGCGTCGCCGACCAGCGGCACGCTCGGCCGGGTGAGCACCGCGGCGTTCTCCTCGACGTGGTCGCGCCAGTCCAGCCCGACCGCCGCGAAGGCGGTCTCCGCGAACTCGCGGACGGTGCGCCGCACCCCCGAGGCGACCACGTAGTCGTCCGCTGTCGCCAGGCCGAGAATCCGCCTCATCGCATCCACGTAGTCCGGCGCGTAGCCCCAGTCCACCTCGGCCGCCAGGCCGCCGAGCACGAGCCGGAACGCTTCGCCGCGCTGGATGCGGACCACGGCGTCCACGATCTTGCGGGACACGAAGCCGGGGCGGCGGAGCGGGGACTCGTGGCTGTAGAGGATGCCGACCGAGGCGAACACCCCCCGCGCCCGGTAGGAACGACAGTGCAGCAGACCGGCCGCCTTGCTGATGCCGTAGACGGAGGTCGGTCGAAGCGGCGTGGTCTCGTCCTGTACCGGCGTGTCCGGCCTGCCGAAGACGTGTGAGGAGGCGGCGTAGAACACCCTGGTCGCCGGGCTGTGCCGCTCGACGGCCTCCAGGAAGTGCACCACGGCCAACGTGTTGACGGCGTACGACCGGTGCGCCAGCTCCACCGGATCGGCGACCGGGTCCTGCGCGGAGTTCTGCACCGCTGCCAGCAGGTAGATCTCGTCCGGTCGCAGCTCGGTCACCAGTTCGGCCACGTCGTCGGGCCGGACGATGTCGACCGGGCCGTGCCGGCCCACCGGCACCACCCGGTAGTCGTGGGCCCGCAACAGCCGGCTCAACAACACCCCGTCCTGGCCCTCGGCACCCACCACGATCGCCGTCGGCACGGTCAGCCCTGGCGCTCGGCCGGCAGCGGGAACACCACTCGAACGCCGGTGACAGCACGTCGACCGCGTGACGTCACGTGCCGGAGCGCGCCGCCGCCGGGGGCCGTCCGCACGGTGGGCCGCGCCCGCGCGAGGAGGGCGCGCGTGGTGCCGCCGCCCGGGAGGACGGCGTGGTGTCGGGTCATGAATGGCTGCTTCCGCTCGAAAAGGGACACGGCGAGTCTGACACAACGGGGGGCGACATTCGACTTGTCCGCAGATTCTAGGCCGTTCCCTAATCCTGACCTGGGGTGATGACTGTCGGGTGCCGCACCCATATCGTGACTGTCGAGGTCATCCCTTGAAGGAGACGGCATGGACGCGATGGAAGTGGTGGGCACCATAGACCACCGTGACCGGGAGGAGTTCCGCAGTCGTGGGTTCGCGATACTCCCGCAGGTCGCGAGCGAGTCGGAGGTGGCGTGGCTGCGCCAGGCCTACGACCGGCTTTTCGTCCGGCGCGCGACCCCGGGCGCGGAGGACTTCTACGATATCGCCGGCCAACGCGACCGCGAAGGGCCGCCACTGCTGCCGCAGATCATCAAGCCGGAGAAATACGTACCGGAGTTGCTGGATAGCCCGCACTTCGCGCGGTGCCGGTCAATTGCGTCAGCCTTTCTCGATATGGCCGAGGAAGAGCTCGAGTTCTACGGGCACGCCATCCTGAAGCCGCCGCGATACGGCGCTCCGACGCCGTGGCACCAGGACGAGGCCTACATGGATCCCCGGTGGAGGCGGCGCGGGTTGAGCATCTGGACGACCCTGGACGAGGCCACCGTCGAGAGCGGCTGCCTGCACTACCTGCCGGGGGGCCACCGCGGTCCGGTGCTCCCGCACCACCACATCGACAACGACGACCGCATCCGTGGCCTGATGACCGACGACGTCGACCCGACCAGCGCGGTCGCCTGCCCGCTGGCGCCCGGGGGCGCGGTGGTGCACGACTTCCGAACCCCGCACTACGCCGGCCCGAACCTGACCGACCAGCCTCGGCGCGCGTACGTGCTGGTGTTCATGAGCGCGCCGGCCGAGGTCGCCGACCCCGAGCCCCGCCCGTGGATGGACTGGGGATAGCCGGCCCGACCACGCCCCCCTACCCGAAGAAGGCCAGCAGGTTCCGCAGGACGCGGGGGTAGCCGTACTCCTCCCGCACCCGGTCCTGGATCCGACCGACGATCCGGGCATGCCGCTCGAAGTCCGTGGTGAGGCGGGCGAGCGTCGTGGCCGGATCGTCGCCGAGCAGCAGGGGCGCGCACTCGTCGCCGTAGACCTCGGCGAGGAACTCCGCGTCGGCGGAGAGAGCCGGCAGGGCGCCCGACGCCAGGGTCTCGAACATGCGCGGCGTCAGCAGGCCCGTGCCCGCCACCAGGGGACGGACCAGGACCGGTGAGATCAGCGACCGGCCCATCTCCGGGATCACCTGCCCGAAGGCCACCGGCGGGCAGAGCTCGACGCCGCGTTCCGCCAGCCAGCCCGGGACGCTTGTGGTCGCGTCCTCGAACCCGGGAGAGGTGGCGCCGTCCCAGAAACGGCCGCAGACCCGCATGCGCGGCACGGGACGCAGCGTCACCGCCGCCTCCACCAGGGCCGTCAGCGGCTCCCAACGCCACCAGTTGCTGCCGATGTACTGCAGGTCGTAGTCCCGCTGCCGGCCGAGAGTCAACGGGTGGCACACGGTCTCGGGCATGCCGATGCACGAGAAGAACTCCGCTCCCGGGGCCATCTTCCCGGTGAGCTTCGGCTGTAGCATCACGTCGCTCAGCTCGCTGTAGAGCGAGCGCCAGCTCTCGGCGGTGTACTTGCCCGCCGTGCCGTCCACGCCCAGTTCCGGATGCTCGTCGGCCCAGTGCAGGTCGAAGTCCACGACCAGGCGGCGCGACCGGGGGAACGTGCGGGTCGCCAGTTCGATCTGCTCGGGCGTCAGGAACTGCCGGGCCTCGAACATCACCACCAGGTGGGTGCCCCAACCGAGGTCCGGCTCGACGGGCAGGAGCCCGGGCACCTGGTCGTCCATCCGCGACAGCGGGCCGCTGACCCGGACCTCGCAGCCCGCCGCGCCGGCGGCCCGGACGTAGCCCTCCACCGTGTGACTGAACCCGGCCTGCCAGTGGAAGTTGCCGGAGATGAGGATGCGGGGCCCGGTCACGACGCCACCTCACGCCGTGCCGGCGTACGGCCCGCGCGCAACGCCCGGTGACTGCGTCGACGTTCCGCTATGGTCGGCGCGTGGCCCGCCAGCCAGCGCACCGCCGCCAGGGTTTCCCGGGCCCCGGTCATCGGGTCCACCCTGCCGACCACGGTCCGGCCGACCAGGTCCGCCACCAGCCACCGGGCGGCCAGCCGGGTCGCCTTGGTCGGGTGCCAGTCCACGTCCGTGAGCAGGTAGTAGTAACGGTTGCGCCGCATGTGCACCCGGGTGTACGCGCTGCGCGTGGCCGCACCGCCGCCGCCGTGGTGTTGCAGGCCCTCGTCGAGCAGGAGGGCCACCCGCCAGCCCGCCCATCTGGCCCGCCGGCACAGGTCCACCTCCTCGTAGTACGTGTGGAACACCTCATCGAACACGCCCACCTCGCGCAGCATCGCCACCCGCGCGAACAGCGCCGCGCCCTGGACGTACGCGTGCTCCAGGGTCCTCGGCGCGCGGCCTTGCGGGCTGCCGGCCGGGGAGGGATGAGCCATCCCGTCGCCCGCGAACGCGTGCTGTTCGCCCAGCCAGAGTGCCGTGTTGGTCCAGTCGTTGAACTCGACGAGCTCGGTCGACTCGGCGTCGTAGCGGTATTGCAGCGGGCCGACGATGCCGTACTCCGGCCAACGCTCGGCGAATTCGACCATCGCCCGGACGAGCCGTGGCGGGGTCCAGGTGTCCGGGTTGACCAGGAACACGTAGTCGGCGCCGGCGGCGAGCGCGGCCCGGATGCCGACGTTGTTGGCGCCGGCGAACCCGAGGTTGGTGGGATTACGGGTGATCTTCACGCTCGGGAACTCCCGCGCGACCAGCTCCGCGCTGCCGTCGGTGGAGGCGTTGTCGATCAGGTGCACGTCAAGATCGAATCCTTCGGTGTCACTGTCGACAAGCGCCCCCAGGCAGCGACGCAGCCACTTGCTCTCGTTGGTGGTCACCGTGACGGTCGCCACCCGCGGGCGTCCCGATGTCATGTGCCGGCCTCTCTCCTTCAACACCGCGTCCGATACCCCCACAGCAGCTACCGACGCAGCACGGCCCGGATGGCCTTGGTGAGTTCGAGGGCGTCGGGCAGCAGCGCGTGGTCCAGGTTCAGGGCGTACGGGATCACTGCGCCGTCGGGCCGGGACACCCGCTTCGGCGGTACCGCCAAGCCGAACTCCTCCGCCGCGGTCGCCGCGATCTCGGCGCCGAAACCACACATCCGGTTCGAGTCGTCGATCACCACCAGCCGACCGGTCCGGCTGATCGACTTGCCCAGGGTCTCCCAGTCGACCGGGTAGACCGTGCGCGGGTCGATGACCTCGACCGACGCCTCGCCGGCCAGGTCGGCGGCCACCTGGAGGGCGACCGGGACCAGATGGCCCACGGCGACCACCGTGACATCGGTGCCCTCCCGGTGCGTACGGGCACTGCCCAGCGGCACGGCGTCGAGGTCACCGTCGATCTCCTCGGACGTGCCCATCAGCAGGGTCGGCGCGAACACGGCGACCGGATCCGGCTCCCGGATCGCCGACAGCAGCAGGCCGTACGCGTCGCTGGGCGTCGCCGGCACCGCGGTCTTGACCCCCACGTGCGCGAGCAGGCTGTACGGGTGGTCGGAGTGCTGCCCGGCCATGCCCGACCGGGACCCGGAGCCGGGTACCAGATAGGTGACCGGGACGCTGGCCTGGCCGCCGGTCATCAGCGAGAACTTGTGCGCCTGGTTGGCGATCTGCTCGAACACCAGGTACAGCAGGGACGGGATCTGGAACTCGACGACGGGACGCTGGCCGGCGATGGCGGCCCCGGTGGCCAGGCTGGTGAACGCCTGCTCGGACAGCGGCGTGTCCACCACCCGGCCATCGTGCGCCTCGGCCAGCCCCTTGGTGATGCCGGTGAGGCCCAGGCAGACGTCCTCGCCGAAGATGCACACCCGTTCGTCACGGGCCATCTCGTCGCGCAGGGCCTGGTTCAACGCTGCGATGTAGGACAGACTCGGCATCGGATCACGCTCCCGGCCGCGTCGGCGCCGTGCCGGCGTACAGGTAGTCCAGAGCGTCGCGCGGGTCGGACCCGGGACTCGATCCGGCGAACGCGACGGCTTCGGCGATCAGCGCGGCGATCTCCGCGTCGACCTCGTCGGCGACCGCCGGCGCGAGACGCGCCCGCTGGCGCGCCAGCGGGTCACGTTCCGTCCAGCTGGCCACCTCGGCCTCGTCGCGGTAGTTGATGCCCATCAGGTGTTCCACGGTGTGGTGACCACGGAACCGGTAGGTGACGCACTCGAGGAAGTGCGGTCCCCCACCGGCACGGCAGGCGGCCACCGCCCGCCCCGCGGCCTCGGTGACCGCCTCCACGTCCATCCCGTCCACCGCTTCGGCGGTCAGGCCGAACCCGGCCGCCCGACGCACCGGGTCGCCCGCCAGGCCCCGGTCGACCGGCAGGCTGATGGCGTACCCGTTGTTCTCGCAGACGAACAGCACCGGCAGCGACCACAACGCCGCCAGGTTGAAGGCCTCGAGCACCACGCCCTGGCTGAGTGCGCCATCGCCGAAGTACGCCACGGCCACCTGCTGGTCACGGCCCTGGCGTCGGGCTGCCCAGGCCGCGCCCACCGCGATGGGTGCGCCCGCGCCCACGATCCCGTTCGCGCCGTAGACGCCCAGCCCCACGTCGGCGGCGTGCATCGACCCACCACGCCCCCGGTTGAGGCCCGTGCTCGCGCCGTACAGCTCGGCCAGGGTCCGCTTCGGATCGGCGCCCTTCGCGAGCACGTGGCCGTGCCCACGGTGGGTGCTGGTGATGACGTCGTCCTCTCGCAGGTGGGCGCTCACGCCCACCGCGACGGCCTCCTGACCGATGTAGGGGTGGATACCACCGACGATCGTCCCGGCGACGGCCATTTCGAGGCAGTGCTCCTCGAACTCCCGGATGAGACGCATCTGTCGGTAGAGGTATCGAGATCGATCCGGCTCGGTCGTCACATGAACTCCCCTTTCGCCAGAGCGGACGGGATTCGGCACCGACTGTAGGGCGGGACGGTCCAAGAAATCCCCAGAGATCACCGCGCCTTCTCGGTCAGGTCCCGCAGCACGTCGACGACGGTGACCGGCAGGGGCATCTCGGCGATCTCGTCGGCCAGGGCACGCGCGGCCGTGGCGTAGGCCGGCTCGGTCAGCAGCCGGCGGGCCGCACCCGCGAGGGCGTCCTCGGTGTCCGCACCGGGCGGCAGGCTGATCGCGATGCCCTTGGTCGCCAGCATCCCGGCCCAGTCCACGAACCGGCTCTCCTGCGGGATGATCAGCTGCGGGACACCGGCCTGCATGGCGGTGAGCGCGGTCATCGTGCCGGAGTGATGCACGATCAGGGCGCAGGTGGGCAGGACCATGTCCAGCGGAACCCAGCCCGCGTGCGCCACCCCGGGCATCTTCCGGACCAGCGCGCCGACCTCCTCCGGGGCGGCGACGACCAGTTCGACGTCCAGGTCCGCGAGCGCGGTCACGAGGTTCCACAACAGGTCCATGCCGTGCGTCGGCGTGACCAGGCTGCCGGCGGTCAGCAGCACCCGGCGCCGGTCCCCCGGCGTGACCATCCACGGTTCCACGGGCCGCTGCTCGCTGGTGGGCGTCCACCGCATCGGCTGCACCGGTCCGCCCGCGGGCCGGATGCTGGCCGGGAAGATGTCGATCGCCAGGTCGAAGTCGGGCACCCGGTCGAGGCCGAGCGCGCTCAGCTCGGGCTCGAGCTCGTCCTCGACGCCGGGGTGCGTGCCGTCCCGGTCGATCGGGGTCCCGGTGAGCAGGTGCCGCGCGCACGGCAGGCCGAACTCGGCGGCCAGCAGCGGGCCGGCGTAGGCGTGCGGCCCGCTCACCAGGACGTCCGGCCGCCAGCCGGTGACGAGGTCACGCGTCGGGCCGAGGTTGACGGCGGCGAGACGACCGAACATGTGGCCGACGAAGGTCGGCAACTCGGCGGGGTCGGTAGGAAACTCCAGCGCGTTCCCGGCGCGATCGGTGGTCAGAAGCTGGGTCAGCGTCAGCTCACTCGTCGTCACGGCGGGCAGGCCGATGCCCGTCGCCGCGGCGGCGCCCTCCACGGTGGACGCGACGATGACCTCGTGGCCGCTCACCCGTGCGGCGACGGCCAGGGCCCCCACCCCGAATACGTTCGATTTCACCGGCCCCGGCAGAAAGAGTATCTTCACGAACCCTCCATGCGCATTAATGTCTGGACGACAGTGCCCGGCGCGGCGCACACCAAGCCCCCCGCAGCCGACAGCCGACCAATTCGAGGGTTCCGCCCAGCAATTCGGCGAGAACCCGTTCCCGGGCCGAACATGCTGGGATCAGGTTGACGCCAGACGGTCAACCAGCCCCATCGTAGATCACTTCGGGCGCATGACACTAGCGCTCCCACTAGACCTTCCCAGTGATCGTAGAACGCCAATCTGGACACGCCGTACGGTGATGTTCTCAATAGAAGGATCACGTCCCGTCCTCCTCACGATTGGGAGCCTCATGGTCAGCACGGTCTTGGTTATCGGTGGCGGTCCGGCCGGATCGACCGCCGCGGCACTGCTCGCGCGTGCGGGACTGTCGGTGACCTTGCTGGAGAAGGAGACCTTCCCGCGCTACCACATCGGCGAGTCGATCGCGTCCTCGTGCCGGACCATCGTCGACTTCGTCGGCGCGCTGAGCGACGTCGACGCCCGCGGCTACACCCAGAAGAACGGTGTGCTGCTGCGGTGGGGCAAGGAGGACTGGGCCATCGACTGGACCGAGATCTTCGGTCCCGGAGTCAGGTCCTGGCAGGTGGACCGCGACGACTTCGACCACGTGCTGCTGAACAACGCCGCCAAACAGGGCGCGACGGTTATCCAGAACGCCGAGGTCAAGCGGGTGATCTTCGACGGCGACCGCGCGGTGGCCGCGGAGTGGGCCGAGCCGGACAGCGGCGAGCGGCGCACCACCGAGTTCGACTTCGTCGTGGACGCCTCCGGCCGTGCCGGCATGATCCCCGCCCGCCACTTCAAGCACCGGCGGGCGAACGACACGTTCAAGAACGTCGCCATCTGGGGCTACTGGGACGGCGGATCACTGCTGCCCAACTCGCCGCAGGGTGGCATCAACGTGATCGGCGCGCCGGACGGCTGGTACTGGGTCATCCCGCTGCGGGGCAACCGCTACAGCGTCGGGTTCGTGTGTCACCAGAAGCGCTTCCTCGAACGCCGCAGCGAACACGGCTCACTCGAGGACATGCTCGCCGCGCTCGTCGAGGAGTCGCCGACGGTGCGGAGCCTGGTGGCGACCGGGACGTACCAGCCGGGTGTCCGGGTCGAGCAGGACTTCTCGTACGTGTCCGACAGCTTCTGCGGCCCCGGCTACTTCGCCGCGGGCGACAGCGCCTGCTTCCTGGACCCGCTGCTGTCGACCGGCGTGCACCTCGCGCTCTACAGCGGCATGCTCGCGTCGGCGTCGATCCTGGGCATCGTCAACGGCGACGTCGAGGAGGAGCAGGCCTACGGGTTCTACGAGACGCTCTACCGCAACGCCTTCGAGCGCCTGTTCACCCTGGTCGCGGCCGTCTACCAGCAGCAGGCCGGCAAGGCGAACTACTTCGCCCTCGCCGACCGGCTGATCGGCGAGCACGACGAGGCCGAGTTCGAACGGGTCGACGGCGCCAAGGCGTTCGCCCAGCTGATCGCCGGGCTCGCCGACGTGAGCGACGCCATGGCCGGTCGCTCGGTTCCGCCGCAGCTACCGGCGGCCGACGCCGGCAACTCGGTCGGCCAGCTCTTCCTCGCCGCCGAGCAGGCCCGCCGGATGGCGGAGGCCGGTGTCCCCAAAGCGCCGGTCAGCGAGGGGCTGAACAAGATCGACGGGCTCGAGCTGTTCGACCCGGAGACCGGCCTGTACCTGATGACGAGCCCGCGACTGGGCATCGGACGGACCCGGCCGGCGTGAGCGGCTCCCTGGCGGCCGACCCCGCCCAGCGCAACGAGGACTACGACCGACTCACCGTCGAGATCATCGAGCGGGTCTGCGGCCGGACGGCCGTGTCGGTGGACCTCGGCGCCGGCGTCGGCGAGATCACCCAGCACCTGGTCCGGGTGGCGCCGGAGGGCAACCACTTCGCCGTCGAACCGTTGCCCGCACTCGCCGACGAGTTGGCAGACCGGCTGCCGTCGGTCACGGTCGTCAGGGCGGCAGCCGCCGACGCCGCGGGCCGGCACAGCTTCGTGCACGTGGTGTCCAACCCCGGCTACAGCGGCCTGCGCCGACGTCCCTACGACCGGCCGGCGGAGACGCTGCACGAGATCACCGTGGACACGGTGCGCCTGGACGACGTCATTCCCGCGGACGTACGTGTCGACCTGATCAAGATCGACATCGAGGGGGGCGAGGTGCTGGCCCTGCGGGGGGCGCGCGACACGTTGCGGCGTGGTCGGCCGGTGATCGTCTTCGAGCATGGCGGCGACAACGTCATGCGGGAGTACGGCACGACGACGGATGACCTGTGGTCACTGCTGGTGGAGGAGCTGGGTTACCAGGTGTTCACCCTGCCGGCGTGGCTCGCGGGCGGGCGGGCGCTGAGCCGCGCCGCGCTCACCACGGCCCTGGAGCAGGACTGGTACTTCGTCGCGGACCGCGCCGCCGGGCCCGCGACCGCTGATCAGAAGGGTGTGGACTGATGAGTTCCGTCGGAGACCTGCGTGTCGTCAACCGGATCGCGGAATGCGACATCCGGCGGACGGGGCTGCTGCCCGAGCACGTCACGGCCTTTCGCCGGCAGGGTGTCCTGGTCGTCCGCGGGTTGCTCACACCGCAGGAACTGGCCGACGTCCAGGAGGCCGGCCGGGCCCTGATCGACCGGGCGTGGTCGACCCGGTCCATGGAGGACACGGTCTGGACGTTGGAGCCCGACCAGCCGGGCGCCGCGCCGGTGCGGATCGAGTACGTCGTCGACAAGGCCCGACCCATCGCCATGCTGGCCGGTCATCCGTTGCTGCTGCGGATCATGGAGCAGTTGGTCGGACCGAATCTGATCCCGACCTGGGACAGCATGGTCTTCAAGACACCCGCCGGAGCGCCCAGGCTGGCCTGGCACCGCGACGCCGGGCTCTACGACAACGCGGTCGGCGTCACCGGTGCGGGCCGGGTCATCGACGCCGGGATCTACCTCGACCCCGCCCCCGAGGACAACTGCGTCTGGTGCATCCCGGAGTCGAACTACTGGGGCGACGACCGGTTGACCGCCACCGCGGACCAGCTCAACGCGAGCGAATGGGACACCACCGGGGCGGTGCCAGCCGTGATGCAGCCGGGGGACCTCCTGTTGCACAACATTCTCACGCTGCACGGGGCGCCCGCGGTGGTCGGCAAGCAGCGCCGGGTCATCTACTTCGAGTACCGGCCGGCCGAGGTGGAATGGCAGTTGGGCCCGCACAGCGCGGAGTACATCGGGCTGAAACAGCAGGTCCTGCGCTCCTGCATCCAGATGCGGGCGAACGAGCCGCAGTTCGGCGACGAGGAGCCGTTCGACTACCAGCCGGCCGAGTCGCTCCGGCACTGGGTGGACCGGCCGGAGATCGACACGCTGCGCTTCGCGCACGAGGAGTACTGGCGATGGTGAGCTCGGGGGGCATCCGATGAGCGTTCCGGGCGACAGCCACGCCACCCCGTCCCCGACGGCCGATCAGACCGCGTGTGTGCTGCCGTGGATCCACCTCTGCGCCTCCATCGACGGCGTCTACGGCCGGTGCTGCGTCGACGACTCGATGTACCACACGGAGCTGTACGACGAGCAGGAGGAGCCGGCGTTCGCGCTGAACGACGACGCGATCGGTTGCTCCCCGGGCTCGCGGTACGCCAAGGACAACCCGGACCGCGTGATGGGCATCCGGGAGGCCTTCAACAGCCCCAACATGAAGCGGACCCGGCTGGCGATGCTCGGTGGCGAGCGCGTGGAGGCGTGCAAGTACTGCTACTTCCGGGAGGACCACGGCGCCCAGTCCTACCGGCAGAACGTCAACCGCCGGTTCCACCAGGAGTACGACCTCGATGCGCTCGCCGCCCGTACCGCCGCGGACGGCACGGTCGAGGAGTTCCCGTTCTTTCTCGACATCAGGTTCGGCAACCTCTGCAACCTGCGGTGCGTCATGTGCACCTACCCGGTGAGTTCCTCCTGGGGCGCCAAGCAACGCCCGTCGTGGTCGTCCGCGGTCATCGACCCGTACCGCGACGACGACGAGTTGTGGGCGACGCTGCGGGAGAATGCGCACCTGATCCGCAAGCTGTACTTCGCGGGCGGCGAACCCTTCCTGCAACCGGGTCATTTCGCCATGCTCGAGCTGCTCGTGGAAACCGGGAACGCGCACAACGTCGACATCCAGTACAACTCGAACCTGACCGTCTCCCCGGACAACGCGATAAAGCTCCTACGGCACTTCAAGAGCGTGGGCATCGGGGCTTCCTGCGACGGCGTCGGCGAGGTGTTCGAATACATCCGGGCCGGCGGGAAGTGGGCGGACTTCGTGGCCAATCTGCGCCTGCTCCGGTCCGACTTCGACGTCTGGCTCCAGGTGTCCCCGCAGCGGCACAACCTGTGGGACCTGCGCAACGTGCTCGAGTTCGCGCGTACCGAGGGGCTGGAGGTGGACCTGGCCAACGTGGTGCAGTGGCCGCAGGATCTCTCGGTCGCCAGCCTGTCGGCCGAGGAGAAGGCGCGCGCCACCCAGGAGCTGACGGACCTGATCGCCTGGTGCGCCGAGCTCGGCTGGGACAAGCCCGCGACCCATCTCGACGCCCTGCGTTCGTTCATGAACTCGCTCGATCCGACCCGCCTGGTGGACGACGGGGTGTCCTGAACGACGACCTCCGCAACGATTTCGTACGGTGCCGCGACAGTTCCTGGCCCAGAGCGAAGAATGGTTGATGCATATGCGAGGCGTTTCCTTGCCGCCGAAGATCAGGTGTGGGGAAAACGCTAGTCCAGGTCCGCTACTCTCGGTCGGGCAGCCGCCGACCGCAGCGGAGCCTGTCGCGCCGGGCCGGTCGATTCGCGCTTGTGTGGTGATCGGGCTCGGCACGTGAACAAGCGACCCGTGCAGGTACGGCGCTAGGGAAAGGTTCCGATGCGGATTCTGTTTACCGTGTCCAACTGGGCTGGACACTACATGTGCATGGTTCCGCTCGCATGGGCGTTCCGGGCGGCCGGGCACGAGGTCCGGGTCGCCTGCCCGCCCCAGCAGGTTTCGGGGGTCCAGGCGACCGGCCTGATGCCGGTGTCGATGCTCGACTCCGCCGACATGATGGAAAGCGCCCGGCTGGCCTACTGGTCGTTGGCGATCAACACCCCGCCGCAGAGCGGGGAGATGCCTCTGCCGCTGCATCCCTTCACCGGTGAGGCGCTCGGCTCCGTGCGCGATTTCGACACCGGCATGCTGAGCGACTTCTGGAAGAGGTCCATCGCCGCGGTCCAGCGCAGCTTCGACAACGCCGTCGACTACGCCGCGTCCTGGCGTCCCGACCTGGTGGTGTACGACATCATGGCGGTCGAGGGGGCGCTGGTCGGCATTTTGAACGACGTGCCCAGCGTCTTCTTCGGGCCGGGCTTCATCGGCACGGTGGAGACCGAGCCGGGGCTCAACATGATGGCGGGGGATCCCCTCTCCTGCTTCGAGAAGTACGGCGTGCAGTGGACCCGGCGCGACATCAAGTACGCCGTCGATCCGTCGCCGGACGTGGCCATTCCGCCCATGGGCGACGCGCTGCGGATACCCATCCGATACCACCCCTTCAACGGATCTCAGGACGTCGACCCCTGGCTGTTGGGCCCGGTCAAGGGCAAGCGGGTGTGCGTGGTGTGGGGCAACTCCGCGACGGGGGTGTTCGGCGAGCGGCTGCCGGCCCTTCGACAGGCGGTCGAGACCGCGGCGCAACTGGCCACCGAGGTGGTGCTCACGGCGGCGCTGTCCGAGGTGGACGCGATGGGCACGCTGCCACCGAACGTCCGGGTCCTGCGCAACTGCCCACTCGAACTGATCCTGCCCGACTGCGACCTGCTCATCCACCACGGCAGCGCGAACTGCCTGATGAACGGCATCGCCATGGGGGTGCCGCAGCTGTCACTCGCGCTGAACTTCGACGGGCAGATCTACGGTCGGCGGCTGGATCCGCAGGGAGCGACCAAGACGTTGCCCGGGCTGCTGATCGACCGCGACGCGATCGACAAGGCCATCGGTGAGGTGCTGTTCGACCACCGGTACCGGCGCCGGGCGGTCGAGCTCAGCGAGTCCGTCGGTGCCGCGCCGACCGCCGCGCAGGTCGCCGACCTGCTCGTCACCCTGGCCCGCGAGGGTGAGCTGACCGCCTCCGACGTCGCCGGGTTGGTGACCGGGCGAGGGCCGCAACGTAAGGAAATCACCCAGGACACCGTGAGCGAGGTCTGATGAGCAACGCGCAAGGAACACCCGCCACCGGCCCCAAGCCGCCGCTGCGGAGCATGGGCGACCTCAACATGGTCTGGGAGTGGAGGACGCCGGACGAGATGCAGATCCAGCTCGCCGGCACCCAGCCCCGCGACGAGTACCTGCAGGACCGCGTCGACCGGGCGAAGTGGATGGCCGAGCGCCTCGGGATCACCCCGGAGTCGTCGATCTTCGAGATCGGCAGCGGCGAGGGGATCATGGCCAACGTCCTCGCGCCTTCGGTGCGACGGATGCTGTGCACCGACGTCAGCCGGTCCTTCCTGGACAAGGCACGGGTCACCTGCCAGGACCATGCCAACGTCGACTACCACCACATCGACAACGACTACCTGGCGGCGTTGCCGTCGGCGGAGTTCGACGCGGGCTTTTCGCTGAACGTGTTCATTCACCTCAACGTCTTCGAGTTCTTCCACTACTTCCGTCAGATCGCCCGGATCCTGCGGCCCGGCGGCAGGTTCGGGGTCAACTTCCTCGACATCGGCGCGTCGACGCGCAGCTTCTTCCACTTCTACGCGGAGCGGTACCTGACGGCGAACCCGGTCGAGTTCAAGGGTTTCCTCTCCTTCCACGGCATCGACGTGATCTCCTCGTTGGCCGTCGAGGCCGGCCTGACGCCGCTGCTGGACGAGTTCGTCAACGAGGACGGGGTCTGCTACCTGATCCTGCGCCGCGACCAGAAGTAGGCGACGTGGACCACCCGCCCTCGGTGTGAGCGTCCAGGTGCCGGCGGGCACCTGGACGCTCCGGCCTCCGGAACGGGCGGAGCGGGCCCACGGCCGTCGGCCGTCGTGGTCCGGGCCACCGCCGCAGACCCGACGCCGGGGCGGGGGTCCCCCGCCTGCCCGGCGTCACTTCGTCCAGGCCGGCGATTCGAGGACCTGGACGATGACACAGGACAGCACGACGCCGGGTGCGGTGCCCAGCATCAACATGTGGTCGCCCGGCCGGAGCTCCCCCGTGCGCACCAGGTGATCGAAGGACAGGATGGTGTCGCTGGCGCCGCAGTGCCCGATCCCGCGACCGTACTCCCAGGTCGAACGCGACATCGGCAGGTCCCACATCGTCATCACCCGCTGCTCGACCACCTCGCGGGAGTAGTTCATGAACCCCACCCGGGCGATGTCGCCGATCCCGATCTCGGCCTCCGCCAGCGCCTGGTCGACCAGCTCGACGACCCGCTGCGGCACGTCGGCCATGGCTGCGGCCGCCGGGCTGCGGCTGGCGAACTGCTGGCCGATCCGGGCGCTGAAGTCCGTGGTGCGGCCGACCGTGATGCTGGGCGGGAACAGCGGCTCGTCGCCGCGGTGCAGGGCTTCGGCGGTCGTCATCGTCCGTGTGCACACCGAACGCAGCCGGGCGAACCCCGGTTGTTTGGTCAGCACGATGGCCGAGGCGGCGTCGCCACCGATGAAGCCGGGTCCCATCGACCAGCGGTCGATCAGCGGCGTGCCGTAGTTGTCCGCCGCGACGAGCAGGGCGCTCGTGCGTTCCGGAACGGCGGTCAGGTAGCTGGCGGCGAGTTCCATCGCGCTGAACAGACCGTTGCAGCCCTGCCGGATCTCCAGGGCGAGCAGGTCGCCGCCCACCAGATGCCGTTGCAGGTACGACTGCGGCGGCCAGCCGTCCGGTCCCTGGTGCCACGTGCTGGCGTACAGCAGCAGGTCGAACTCCTTCGGCGACCCGCCCCACCGCTTGACCGCCTGCTGTGCGGCCCGGAGTGCCATCTCGGGGGGAGGCATGTCGCCCGCGACCGCGACGCCGACGAGTTCGTGCGCCTCGGCGTCCTCGGCCGAATAGAGGCCCCGGGCGACCGCCCAGTCGACGCTCACCCGCGGCGGAATGAACGTCCCGACACCGCCGATGAACATGTCCGGTGTCCGCATGAATTCTCCTCCTCGCAATTCATGTTGATCATCACCGCAGCTCGGAGCCGCCCCGGCCTTCGTCCACCGGACCACGACTCTATGATGGCCGCATCGCAACTAGTCTGGAATTCCACCTAGATGTGGAACGGATCTTCGTGTGGTATTTCCCGCCGACGGAGCACGATGCGTTCGCCGGCATCGGGCTCGGGGCCGCCGCCGAGAACACGGCGGGTGCCACCCCAGCCGACGCCGACACTTGTCCCCGGCCCGCCGGCCCGTGCGGACGACCGGCATGATTGTCCCGCCGCAGGGCACGCAAGCCGGGTTCGTGGGAAGGGTCTCAGCCATGTCCAAGATCGGAGAAGGGCCGCGGAGGCGTGGCGTGGAGGCCCGGCTGGAGCGGCGCAACGCCAGATTCCAGCAGTGGGAGGCGCTGCTGACCAACCGGAACACGCGGCACCGGCTGGGTGAGTTCCTGGTGCAGGGCGTACGCCCGATCAACGAGGCGATCGCGCACCACTGGCGGATCCGGGCGCTGCTGCACGCGGGGAACCTGAGATCGCAGTGGGCGCGTGACCTGGTCAGGGAGCAGGTCGCCGACGAGGTGATCCGGCTGTCCCCGGAGCTGCTGCACGAGCTCGCGGGAAAGGACGAGGACACCACCGAGCTGATCGCCGTCGTCGCGATCCCTCCGGACGACCTCACCCGGATCCGCGTACGCCCGAACGGCGTTCTGGTGGTGCTCGACCGTCCGATCAGTCCGGGCAACGTGGGCTCGCTCCTGCGCTCGGCCGACGCGCTGGGCATCGACGGGGTGATCGTCGCGGGCCGGGCGGCCGACCTCTACGACCCGAAGACGGTTCGGGGCAGCCGCGGCTCGCTGTTCGCCGTTCCGGCGGTGCGGGCCGAGACCCCGACCGCCGTGCTGGAATGGCTGCGGACGATCGACGCGATGACGCTCGTCGGCACGAGTGAGGACGCGGTCACCGACATCTGGAATCACGACTTCACCGGGCCGACCGCCGTCGTCGTCGGCAACGAGACAAGCGGAATGAGCAGTTTCTGGGCCAACAACTGCGACGTGGTGCTCCGGATCCCCATGGTCGGGTCGGCGAGTTCGCTGAACGCGACGGTCGCCGCCTCGATCACGCTGTACGAGATCACCCGACAACGGGCGTGACCGCACCTCTGGTGGAATCGCTAGTCTTCCGCAGGAACTGCCTACCGTCGGCGCCGTCAGGATATAACCGGTCCGGCAGGGGAGTTTCATGAGGAGGGGCGCATGCTGACAGCCGAGCAGATCGAGAGCTTCGTCGCCGACGGCTTCGTCCGGGTGCCGAACGCTTTCCCCGCCGCGCTCGCCGCCGAGTGCCGCAATCTGCTCTGGAAGCAACTCGACGTGGATCCCGACGACAGCTCGACCTGGACCAGGGAGGTCGTCCGGCTCGGTCTGCGGGGCGACGACGCGTTCGTGCAGAGCGCCAACACCCCGGCGTTGGTCGAGGCGTACGACCAGCTCGTCGGTGCGGGCCGGTGGCGACCGCTGGACATGGTCGGGACGTTCCCGATCCGTTTCCCGGTGGACCGGGATCCGGAACAGGCCGAGGACTACGGCTGGCACATCGACGCCAGCTTCCTCAGCCCCGAGGGCGTGGCCGCCATGAGCAGCGGCCAGGACTGGGAGGGCGAGCTCCCGCTCGTGCCGCCGGACTACGACCGGATCTTCCGCAGCAACCTGGTTTCGCGTGGCCGGGCCCTGCTGGTGCTGCTCCTCTACTCCGACACCGGCGAGCGTGACGCGCCCACGCTGATCCGGGTCGGTTCGCACCTGGACGTGCCGCCCCTGCTGGCGCCCTACGGCGCCGAGGGGACCTACCTCGCCTGCCGCGACGTGGGCGCGGACCGCCCCCTCGCGATGGCCACCGGGCGGGCGGGCGACGCCTACCTCTGCCATCCGTTCCTGGTGCACACGCCGATCACCAACACCGGCACCAGCCCCCGGTTCATGGCCCAGCCCTCGCTGCAACCGACCGGCGAGTTCGACCTGGACCGCGCCGACGGGCAGTACGTCCCGGTCGAGCGGGCGATCCGGGCGGGACTCGCCCGTGGATAGCCCTGCGAGCTCCCCGTGGCCGGCAGTGCTGCGGCTGGTGTTCGGCGGGATGGCGACGCACGTGGTCGCGCTCGCGGTCCGGCTGCGGCTGCCCGACGCGATCGGCGACGAGGAACGGGACGCGGCAGGTGTCGCCGCCGAGTACGGCTTCCAGGAGGGTCCGATGCTGCGGCTGCTGCGTGCGCTCGCCGCGCTCGACCTGCTCGCCGAACCCCGCCCCGGCCGGTTCACCGTCACCCCCGTGGGCGCGCTGTTCCGCAGCGACCGGCCGGGATCGATGTACCCGCTGGCCCGGATGCTGACCGATCCGACGATGACGAGCGCCTGGCAGAACCTCGAGTTCAGCCTGCGCACCGGCGGCCCGGCCTTCGACGAGGCGTTCGGGATCGACTTCTTCGGCTACCTGTCGTCCCATCCGGAGCTGTCCGAGCTGTACAACGCCGCGATGAGTCAGGGCACCCGGGGAGTCGCCAGGGTGCTGGCCGGCGCGTACGACTTCGGCCGTTTCCGGACGGTCGTCGATGTCGGCGGTGGCGACGGGACGTCGCTCGTCGAGATCCTGGCCGAGCACCCCCGGCTGGGCGGGGTGCTCTTCGACAGCCCGTCCGGTGTGCACGCGGCCGAGCAGACCCTGGAAGCGGCAGGTCTGACGGCCCGCTGCCGGATCGAAACGGGAGACTTCTTCTCGGAGGTGCCGCGCGATGGCGACCTGTACCTGCTCAAGAGCGTGATCCACGGCTGGGACGACGAGCATGCCGCGGTGATCCTGCGCAACTGTGCCCGCGCCGCCAGGGAACAGGGACGCATCCTGCTCGTCGACCACCTGATGCCGGACACCGTGCTGCCCGGGCAGAGCCCCACCACCTACCTCACCGACCTGGGCCTGCTCGTCAACGGTCAGGGGATGGAGCGGACGAGGGACGACTTCGCCGGCCTCTGCGCCAAGGCGGGTCTGCGGATCGCCGAGGTCGGGTCGCTGCCGTCCACGGGCTTCCACTGGATCGAGCTCTGTCCCGATTGACCGTCCGCCAACCGGTCGAGTCGTCGTCCAGGAGGTACGAGTGAGCGACAACCGCGTCATCGTGTTCGGAGGCACCGGCTTCCTGGGGCGCCAGGTCGCGAAGAACCTCGTGGCCGCGGGGCACGACGTGCTCGTCGTGGCGAGAAACGCGCCCAGGGCCACGACCGGGTACCGGTTCCGGGCGATCGACGTCTCGGGGGTACGGCCCGGGGAGCTGGCCGCGATGCTGGCCGCCGAGCGCCCGGCGGCGATCGTCAACGCCACGGGCGGCAAGTGGGGTCTGACCGGACGGGGCCTTGAGGCGAGTTGCGTCGGGGCGACCGAGGCCATCCTGACGGCGCTGGCGATGACCTCGTTGGTGCCACGGTTCGTGCACCTCGGATCGGTGCTCGAGTGTGGGCTCGCCGCACCGGACGCGCCCGGGGCCGCCCAGCGGTCGTCCCGACCCGCCAGCGAGTACGACCGGTTCAAGCTCGCCGCGACCGAGGCCGTGCTGGAGGCCGCGGCGCAGGGGACCGTGGACCCGGTGGTTTTGCGCCTGGCCAACGTCACCGGCCCCGGTGTGCCGCCGGCCAGCCTGCTCGGCCTGGTGGCCGGCAGTCTGGTCGAGGCGGCACGTCGTGGCGGGCACGCGAACATCGAGCTGACCGCGCTGGACGCCCGCCGCGACTACGTGGACGTGCGCGACGTCGCCGAGGCGATCCGGGCCGCGATCCGGGTGCCCGGCACGACCGTTCCCATCGCCATCGGCCGGGGCGAGTCGGTGTCCGTGCGCACGCTGGTCGCCATGCTCGTCGACATCAGCCAGGTGCCGGCCACCGTGGTCGAACTGCCGGCGCCGGCCGCAGGCGCCGAGGACTGGACCCGGGTCGACCTGCGGCCGGCGCGTGAGCTGCTCGGCTGGACGCCGCGGCGGACGCTGTCCGAGGCGATCGGGGCGCTCTGGCGCCACGCGCTGGAAGGCGACCCGGTGGAAAGCCGGTGACCTGCGCCTCCGGCCATCGTCAACGGTTCACCAGCGGGTCGCCCCGCTCGGGCGCTCAGCCGTTCGCCGCGAGGGTGTGCGGCAGCGGCTGCACCTGGACGATGGGCGGATCACACTCGTCCCACGGTCGGGTCAACATGGCCACGAAGGACAGCGACGTGATCGAGTAGACCGCGTGCATCACTCCGGAGGGCGTGCGCGTACACGTCCCCCGGGCGACGTGGATGAACTCCTCCGGGCAGTCGGGGTCGTCCGGATCGTCCTTGGTCACCAGCACCCCCTCCCCGTCGACGAACAGCAGGTATTCCACGAAGTGCGGGTGGTAGTGCAGCCCACGGACCTTGCCGGGGTGCATGGTGATGAGGTTGAACTCCAGGATCGGCTCTGGTGGCACCCAGGTGAAGATGCCGCCCCGGCCGTCCCGGACGGTGTCCAGGTTGCAGCTCGGCTGCAGGACCTCGATCTTCACGATGAACTCCATTCGTCAGTGGGCCCGGAGGGACATCACGGGTACTCGGTGCCGGCCGACTGGCAGGTGCGTCGCCGCCGGCTGGCGTCGTCCCACCGACTGGGAGAGCCGGATGTCACGTCCAGGTACGACCGGCGAGCACGTCGTGGTAGATGGCCTCGAACTCCTTGGCCACCACGACGTGGTCCCACCGCTCCAGCGCCGCCGCCCGGACCGCGTCCGGCCCGGGCAGCGCCGCCACGACGCTCCGGGCCTGTTCGACGGTGAAGTCCGCGCCCTCGGGCACGACCGTTCCGACCGCGGGCACGATCTCGGCCAGGCATCCGTTCGGCGTGCCGATGACGGGCGTCCCGCACGCCGCGGCCTCCGACACCACGGTCGATCCGGGCTCACACCACACCACGCCCCACGGCCCCATGGTGCTCTGCGACAGGACCATCATCGCGGTCGCGCGGGAGATCAGGTCGAGCCGCCGGTCGCCCCCCACCTCGCCGACAAGGTCGACGCTGTCCCCGAAGTCGCGCAGGATCCGGGCCAGGTAGTCCTCTTCCCAGGACGGGCCCGCCACGACGAGGCGACGCCCGGCGGCGCTGGCGAAGGCGGCCGCCTCGTAGGTGCCCTTCCATTCCGAGATCCGACCGAGGTAGAGCAGGTAGTCGTCCTTGTCGGCCCGGAACGGGTAGCGCGCCTGGTTCACCGAGATGCGGACCACCGGCGCGACGTCGTTCTCCGCCTGGGCCCGTTGGGCATACGAGGCGTACACACAGTTGCGCGGATACTTCGGCTTGCCGGTCAGGTGGTGGGTGGACAGGTACGCCATGCCCCGGGGAAGCCGGTCGGGATCGATCTGCCCGCAGGAGAAGTCGTGGACGACGTCGATCGTGGCCGCCTCAGGGCCGTTCAGCCAGGCGTGCATGTCCTCGATCTCGCCCGCGTCCACCACGGTGACCGCCGGTGCGACCGGCGTCGTGCCCGGCGCGCCGAGCAGGAACACCTCGTGGCCGAGTTCGAGCAGGCCGTCCATGTGGTTCGCCACGATCCAGTGGATGCCGGCATAGCCCTGCGGCGGGACCGTGATCCAGTGGCTCGGATCCGTCGGCACCCGCAGTGCCATCGTCACCAACACGACACGCATGAGTCCTCACTCCCCCGCTGACCGCTGCGGTTTCGGCAGATCGCGCATCGGGTCGTTCCGCGGCCGCCACGTGGCGTTGGCCTGTTCGGTGTTACGGCCCTTCTCGACGAACGCGAGATTGTGGTAGAGATGCAGCCCCGTCACGGTCAGGTCCGGGTACGTCGGCTGGTACGGACCGTCGTGGAGGCGATCGCGGTGGTGCAGACCGTCGACGAGTGTCTTGAGGAAGCCGACCGACGTGGCGGGGTCGGACAGGTCGGTGCCGTTTCCACCCCACTCCGGCCAGTACGAGGTGTGCAGGTCCTCGATCACGTACACGCCGCCGGGGCGCACGTGGGGGAAGAGCGCCTGGAACGCGGTGATGACGTGGCTGCTGACGTGGCTGCCGTCGTCGATCACGATGTCGAAGGGGCCGTGCCGCCGCGCGAGGTCGGCGAGCATCGCCGGGTCGGCCTGGTCACCACGGAGCGTGGTGAGCCGTGGCTCGTCCAGCAGCGACTTGTCGTACACGTCGAGCCCGTACACGCTGCCGCGGTGGAAGTAGTGCTTCCACATGCGCAACGAGGCCCCGCCGGCGTCCGGCTCGTGGTAGCCGCCGATGCCGATCTCCAGCAGGTTCAGCCGGTGGTCCCGGAACCCGCCGAGGTGCCGCTCGTAGTGGGAGGTGTACCAGTGCCCGCCCCACTTGTCCGAGCCGAACCGCAGCGCCAGCGCGGCCAGGTCGCCACGGTACGGCTCGCACGCGCGGAGAGCCTGGTAGGCCGCGCGGGTCGCCTCTTCCCGCCGTACCAGCCACGGGTCGTCGGGCTTGTACTCCACCGGGCCGGGCTCGTCCTTCATCACCACGTCCCGGCCGGTACCGGTCCACGGGCCGGCCGGCCCGAACACGTCCCGCACCAGCGCCGCCAGGTCGTACCGGACTCGCACCCACGGGTCGTCGGTCCGGCCCGGCCGCGCCTGGCCCCCGTCCGGACCGGCCGCCAGGAGGTAGGAGATCTGTCGCGCGTCAGCGACGTCCACGTCGATCTGTACGGTCAGCGGCGTCGCCGGGCCCGGGTAGAGGACGGTCCGGCCCGCCACCTCCGCCATGGCCACGGCCACCACTGCTTCCGGATCCTCGGCCGCGAGGTGCACGCCCGGGTCGGGAGCGTCCGCCGCGGCGAGCAGCCGCTGGACGAGCGAGCCGGTCACGACCCCACCCGCGAGTCGGTCCGCGACGCCTGCACGACCCGCAGGCTGGGCAGCGGGAAGATCAGCTTGGTTCCGGCCGCCACCGTGGCCGCCTCGCGCGCCACGATCTCGTCGTGGAAGTGCCACGGCAGCACCAGGTAGTGGTCCGGGCGGCGGGCCCGCGAGTCGGCCTCGCTGATGATCTCGATGTCCGTACCGAGGGTCCGCGCGCCGACCTTGTCCGGGTTGCGCTCGGCGGCGTACGGGATCAGCGTGCGGTCGATCCCGCAGTACTGCAGGAGGGTGTTGCCCTTGGTGGAGGCGCCGTAGACGTGCACGGTGCTTCCGCTGTCGCGCAGACCATGCAGCATCTTGACGAGTTCGTCGCGGTGCGCCCGCACGTTGTCGGCGAACCGCTCGTACGGCTCGCTCTGGTCCAGTCCCAGCTCGCGCTCCTGCGCGGCGAGTTCCGCCACCGACCCGTCGGCGTGGTCGGCGCCCTCGGTGGCCCGGGTGACGACGCAGCAGATCGAGCCGCCGTTCATCCCGTTGACGCTTGCCCGCCTGATCTCGAGCCCGGCCTGACGCAGGATGAAGGTCAGGGTGGAGAGCGAGTAGTACGACAGGTGTTCGTGGCAGATGCTGTCGTACCCGGTGGTCGCCAGCATCTCGCGCAGGTAGGCGACCTCGACCACCCAGACGCCACCGGGAGCGAGCATCCGCTCCACCGCGCGGGCGAACGCCACCGGGTCCTCGACGTCGTAGAACATCGCGATCGACGTGACGACGTCGAACGTCCCGGCGTGCTCGTCCAGCGCCGGGCTGGGGAAGAAGTCCCGGACCAGGGTGATGCCCTCGGGCGCGTCGTCGGTCGCGTTCGACGGGTCGATCCCCCACAGTTCGGCCCCGCGCAGGTTCTGCAGCAGGGTGCCGTCGTTGCAACCGATGTCCAGGGCCCGCCGGAGCGGCCGGCCGAGTGCCGCCACCCCGGATTCGGCGATCTCCCTGAGGTGCGTCCGCATGGTGTCGTTGATGCGCGAGCGGTACCAGTAGGTGTCGTACAGCAGACCGGGGGGCAGGGTGTGCCGCAGCTGCACGAGGCCGCAGTCGCCGACGCAGCGGGTGAGTTCGAGCGGGAACTTGACCGCCGGCGGCTCGGGTGTCCCGGGCTTGACGAAGGACCCCTGCAGATACTGGTCGCCGAGGTCGAGGATCGTACGGAGCGTGCCGCCGCAGACCCGGCAGTCCGTCCGCGCGTTCACCTGTCGTACCACGCTCTCGTCATACGCTGATGCGGTCCGACTCACGTAGCGGTCTCCTTCGTGTGGGGTTTCCGGGCGACGAGCAGAAGGTCCAGATAGAACGGCGCGTCCGGGCCCTCGCGTCTCCCGAGATCGCCGAATGCGCGATCCAGATACGTGTCCAGGGAGCTGGGTAGCAGGTGGTCCACCAACCACAGGGAGCGCAGCACCAACCCGACCGGGCCGATCGCGGGCCAGCCGTTCTCGCGTCCGTACCAGCGCAGCAGGAGCAGCAGTCCTCGCGGCCCGCAGGTCAGCTTCAGCACCCGGTCGACGGCGAACCCGGCCAGTTCGGCCTGCCGGGCCAGGCCGTCCGCCGTCCACCGCCAGAGGTCCTGACCGCCGTGCTCCTCCCACACGCCGTGGGTGGACAGCACCAGCCGGCCCCCGGGCCGCAACAGCCGCAGCGCCTCACGCAGGTAGGCGTCCGCGTCGGTCACGTGCTCGAGGACCTGGGTGGACAGCACGCCGTCGAACGTCGCGTCGGGTGCCGGACAGCGTCCGTCGTGGTCGAGCGCGTAGTCGGCCGGGTAGGACTCGCCGCCGGGAATGTCGGCCGTCTTCAGATCGGCCGCGGTGAACAGGTTCCGGTACGGCGACGTGCCCGCGCCGTAGTCGAGCCAGTTGCCGGAAGCGTCGCCCAGCACCTCGGCGAGCGCGTCGCGCAGATCGATGAAGTGCGCGTAGGCCCAGTCGCCCCGGCGCGGATCCGTCCGTTCGCGGAAACGTTCGGCCATCACCTCGTCGAGGGTCGGCTCGGCCTGCTGCTTCGAGACGGCCCCGAGCACGGCGTTCACCCCCGGGAGCCGGCCCAGCAAGCCGATCACCGCCGGGGCTCCTGCCCACGGTGGACCGGCGGTGTCCGGTCGGACCGGGGACGCGCAGCGCTCGGGGTGAGCGGGACCGGCGTCACGCCAGCGGCGTCGCGCCGAGGGGCGATCGGGCTGCACTCGACCCGCTCGGCCGGGTGCCGTACCACCATGGTCATGGGCTGAGCCTGCCCCTTCGGGTTGCGGCGAAATCGCGGACTTCCGCGCTGTCAGCGTCGGCAGGTTCGCCTTTCGGCCGAGAATGTCAAGCCTCGCCACGTCCGCGGCGCACGACCTGACCCCGGGCCCGCCGAAGGCGCGGACATTGACCTTGGGCTCGCCTGATCCGACCCTATCGAGCCGTGCCTGACAACTGACTAGGGTTTCCCCCACAACCGCGGATCCGCCAGGACAGGGGCCGAGGATCGCGGGTGCCGGCGCCGCCGGCAGAGCGCGAAGAGTGGGAAACTGACTAGAATTCGACGAACCCGGTTCGACTTCCCGCTGACGGTTCGATCAGCGGGATGTTTCGTGCCAGACTCACCCCGCCGCCTCGAAAGGCCGCCATGGCAGGTGGGCCGCGTGCATCGACCGCGTGCGGTGCGCCTTTCCAGATCCGGCACGCGTCCCCTGCCCCGTCACATTGACTAAGGTGCCCAGCCATGTTCAACCGACGACAGCTACTCGCCCTCGGAACCGCCACCGCCACCGGCGTGGCGGCCCGCCTGGTGTTCAAGGGTTCACCGACCGCTGAGGCAGCGCCGGTGAGCCCGCACGCGAATCACCTGCTGCCGGCAGTCAGCGAGGTCGGCGCGACCACGGTGACGGTCACCCCGTTCACCGAGCCGATGCCGGTGCCACCGCAGCTGAGCCCGGTCTCCCAGGCCGGCGGCGTCGACGTCTACGAGATCCCGATCGAGCCGGCCCAGGTCCAGATCCTGCCGGGACTGTCCACCCCGGCCTACACCTACGGCGGCTCGTTCGTCGGCCCGACGATCCGGGCGCGGACCAACCGCCCCGTCCGGATCACCTACACCAACGGGCTGGACAGCCACACGAACGTGCACCTGCACGGTGGCCGCGTGCCGGCCAGCAGTGACGGGCACCCGATGGACATCATCGAGCCGGGCGGCTCGCGGGTCTACGACTACCCGAACGTCCAACGCGGGGCCACGCTGTGGTACCACGACCACACCCACGACTACGAGGCCGACCACGTCTACCGCGGCCTGCACGGCTTCTACCTCATCGAGGACCCCGCCGAGCGGCACCTGCACCTGCCCAAGGGGCGCTACGACGTCCCGATCCTGCTGCGCAACGCGCAGTTCGACGAATCCGGTGCGTTCGTCTTCGGCAACCCCGACGACCGCACGACGATCCTGGCCAACGGCAAGGTTCAGCCGTACTTCCAGGTGGCTCCCCGCCGCTACCGGTTCCGGCTGCTCAATGCGGCCCTCAAGCACGTCTTCCGGCTCAACCTCGGCGGCCAGACGATGGTCCGGATCGCCTCGGACAGCGGCCTGCTTCCCGCTCCCACCACCCACACCGAGCTGGCGGTCTCCTCCGGTGAACGGGTCGAGATCGTGATCGACTTCGCCGAACACCGCGGACGCGGCCCCGTCTACCTGTTCGACGGCGACAACCCGATCCTGCGCTTCGACGTGGGGTCCACCAGGGTCATCGACACCAGTCGCGTGCCGGACCGCCTGCGCGAGCTGCCGCCGCTGGGCACGCCGACGGTGGAGCGGACCGTGGAACTGAAGTTCGACATGTCCGGCCGGCCGCCGACGGCCTTCATCGACGGCAAGGTGTTCGACCCCAACCGGGTCGACATCCAGGTCAAGCGGGGCACCACGGAGATCTGGAACATCGTCAACGGCGACACCGATCCGTACCCCTTCGACCATCCCTTCCACCTGCACCTGGTGCACTTCCAGGTGCTCGGCCGCAACGGCGGGCCGCCGGCTCCGGAGGACACCGGTCTCAAGGACACGGTGTACGTGTCGCCCAAGGGCTCCGTCCGCTTCCAGGTCACCTTCGACGCGCCCTTCGTCGGCCGGTACATGTACCACTGCCACTACCCCGAGCACTCGTACCTCGGGATGATGGCCCAGCTGGAGGTCGTGCCCTGACGGCTCAGCCGGACAGGGTCACCATGGCCGGATGGGTGCCGAACAGGCTGACCACCCGCACGTCGTCGACGCCCAGCCCGGCGGCGGCGACCGCCCCGGTCAGTTCCTCGAACTCGTGCAGCAGCAACACGGCCAGGCCGTCGGCTGCAAGCACCCGGCGGATCTCCCGGAAGAGCCGCGCCGGATCGTCCGCGAGGGCACCGCGGGCCAGCACCTGACGGTCCCACGGTGGATTGCTGACCACGCGGTCCACCGTCCCGGCGCCCAGTGGCAGGCGCCCGGCGTCACCTACCGCCCAGGTGACGCCGGGCGTCCCACCTGCCGAACCACGGCGGACCCCGTCGAGTGCCCCCGCGTTGGCCACAGCCGCGCGGACCGCGGCCGGATCGTGATCCAGGCCGAGCAGGACGGCTCCCGGACTCAGCCCGCCGGACTCGAGCAGGATCGTGCCCGTGCCGCAGCACGGGTCGACCACCCGCATCCCGGCGCGGATCCCGGCCAGCCACGCCAGCGCGGCGGCCAACGGCGGGTGCAGCGTGCCCGGCGTGGAGGATGTCTTGTAGGAGCGCCGGTGCAGCGGCCGGTCGGCTATCCGCACCGCCAGGGCCGCCTGGGTGCCCTCGACGGTGACCCGCAGCGAGAGGCTGCCCTCAGGCGGCGCCTCGCCGTTGCGGCGGGAGTGGAAGCGCAGGCCCAACCGGGCCGCCGCGGTGCGGCCGACGGCCTCCTCGACGTCGTACCGGTTGTAGTTGCGGCGGCCGAGGAAGGACGCCGCCACATCGAGTGTCCCGGCCCGGGCGGAGTAGCCGTAGGTCTTCCGCACCTCGAGCAGTTGCCGCAGCGGAGCGTCGCGCGCCAGGCGGGTGAAGGCAGCCAGGGCCGCCTTCGTGTGGTCCGCGTCCTCGGTCACCCCGGCGAGGAGGAACAGGTCGTCCACGGTACGCAGGTCGAGCAGGCTCGGCTCCGGACGGCTCGCGCGGAACCACACCTCACGGTGCCGCTGGTGCTCGACCCCGCAGCCGCGCCCGGCCACCTCCCTGGCCGCGACCTCCTCCAGGCCGCGCAGGGTCCGCGCCAAGAACCGCACCGTCACCATTCTCTCCCTCGGGCCCGCGTCGTCGCGTGCCCGAACGTACCAGCGCGGTCCCTCCAGGCGATGCACGCTGCACGGGGCAGCATGGCGTCCCGGGCAGCGGCCTCACCGCACCACCGGGCGGGTGATCAACTGCGCCTGGTTCTCCTCCCGCAGCGCCTCCTCGGCATTGTGCTCGATCCGGCGCATCGCCCGCTGGAGCATCGGCGGCGCCATGACGGACGTGAGGACGGCGACGAGCACCACGATCGTGTAGGTGGCGGTGTTGAGGATGCCCAGGCGCAGCCCGACCATCGCGATGACGATCTCCACGACGCCCCGTGAGTTGAGTCCCGCCCCGAGGGCGACCGCCTCCCAGTGGCTCTGGCGCGTCAGCCGGCCTGCCAGGTACGCGCCGCAGAACTTGCCCAGGACGGCGAGCACCAGGATCACCAGACCGGCCACGAGCACCACCGGGTCGGCGAGGGCGCGCAGGTCGACCCGGAGCCCGGCGGTGGCCAGGAAGAGCGGCGCCAGCACGGAGAGCACCACGGTACGCAACGGCGCCAGCCGGGCCGGCTCGACGCCTCCGGGCAGCCCGAGCAGGACTCCCGCCACCAATGCGCCGAAGATCGCCTCAAGGCCGAGCGCGTGTCCGGCCGCCGAGAACAGCAGGACGGTGACGACCGCGATGGCGACGGCTGGCCCCACGTCGATCTGGGCGTTCGCCCACCGCATCGCACGCCTGACCACCGGGCGGCCGATCAGCGCCGCCGCGACGATGAACAGGACGAGGTTGAGCAGCGAGGCCAGCACGTTCCCCACGGTGAGGGCGCTGACCGCCATGGACGAGATCAGCGACAGCATGAACCAGGCGAACGCGTCGTCCAGGGACGCTGCGGCGAGGATGAGCTGACCGACGTCACGGTGCATCAGCCGCATGTCGGTGAGCGTCTTGGCGATCACCGGCACGGCGCTGACGGCCATCGCCACCCCGAGGAAGAAGGCGAACATCACGCGCTGGTCCGTCGCCGCCAACAGCGCCGCCGGCACCAGCAGGCCGGTGGCCACGCCCAACCCGAGGGGCAGCAGGAGGCCACCCATGGTCACCGTGGCGACCGTGCCGGCCCGGCGTCGGATCAGTCGCAGGTCGACGTGCAGCCCGGCCACGCCGACCAGCAGCACGACGCTGAACTGCCCGAGCGCGTCCAGCAGGTGCATCTGCGACGGCTCACCGGGCAGCAGCCAATGCCCGACGGAGGGCGCCAACTGGCCCAGCAACGACGGCCCGAGCAAGATCCCGGTCAGCAACTCGCCGACGACCGCCGGCAGGCCGAAACGCTGCGCCAACCGGCCCAGAATGACGGCCAGCAGCAACAGGACCCCGACCTCGAGAAGAAACAACAACAATTGATGTGAAGCCAGGGGAGCCACGGGTGCGGCGCTCGCGATCATCAATCCTCCATCGCGCACGATCGGTGAACGGGCCCATCGTCGTGCGGCGTCCGCCAGACCGGTCAGTTCGTTCGGCGCGGCTCGGGCATCCGGCGACGGGGCCCGGTCGGCACTGGCGGAATCCTAGCCCCTTTCATGTCGATGAACCTCGATTGATCGAGGGCAGGAAAAGAAGGGGGCAGCGGATTCGCAAGGCGGCGGGCGTCGAGACCTTGGCCCACAGCAGAACAGGGTGCACCTTCCTGGCGGGTAGGGGCAGCGGGCGGCGGTCCGACCGACGGATCGACCGAGGTCCTGCCGCGCGGCGAGGGCCCTGGCCGGCGGATTCGGGGCGGGGCTCCGGTGTCCCTGGCCGCCGCGACCGCGCTCGGCGCCACGCCGGCCCACCCGGCGTCGGGAATCACTTGTCTAGTGTTTTCCATGACATCGGCGAGCCCGCAACCGCGCCGAACACTAGGGAATTCCCTGACGAAGGGCGTGCGATCATATGCCAGATGAGTACAGACGTTCGCTCGATCTGCGGCCGGGACCACCGCCCCGCACATCGATTCGTCTGGCGGTGCACGATTCCGGCCCCGAGTCATGCGCCCGCGTCACTCCGGTCCGGGGATCCGAGCGAGGACGAAGGTCCGGAACCGGATCCGCGCAAGCGGGTGGTTCCGTGAACTCCTCGGTGGACCGAGAATGCGGGGAAATGCCGAAAGCCCCCGCAGGCCGCCCGCCTCCCCGCTGAGCCCTCCGCCGTGGCCGCAGCCGATCCCAATGCGCGAAGGACCGTCATGGAGCATCCCCGAAGTCTCTATCTTGATCTCCTCGAAAAGGTCGTCACGAACCTGATCTACGAGGACCCGCCGGTGCCCAACCAGTGGCTGCACGAGCGGGAGTTCAAGGCGACCAACCGGGAGAACGGCAAGGACTGGCCGAGCATGGCGCACACCATGGTCGGGTTGAAGCGCATCAGGAACATCCGCGCCCTGTTGGAGCAGGTCATCGCGGACGGCGTCCCCGGTGACTTCATCGAGACGGGCGTGTGGCGCGGCGGCGTGTGCATCATGGCCCGTGGGGTGTTCGAGGCCTACGGGATCCGGGACCGGACGGTGTGGGTGGCGGATTCGTTCGAAGGGATCCCGGACACCGGGGCCGACGGTCACCCGATGGACCAGGCCCTGGGGCTGCACCACTGCAATGACGTGCTGGGCATCCCGGTGGAGGTCGTACAAGCCAACTTCGCCCGCTACGGGCTCCTGGACGACCAGGTGCGGTTCCTGCCGGGGTGGTTCTCGGACACGCTGCCACACGCGCCCATCAGCCAACTCGCCGTGCTGCGACTCGACGGCGACCTCTACGAGTCGACCAGGGACGCCCTGGTCAACCTGTATGCGAAAGTCAGCCCGGGCGGATACGTCGTGATCGACGACTACGTCATTCCGGCCTGCCGCAAGGCGGTCCAGGAGTTCCGCGCGGCCCAGGGAGTCACCGAACCACTTCAGGTGATCGACGAGTACAGCGTCTACTGGCGGCGGGCGGCCTGAGCCTCGATCCACCGACGGGATCCGGACCGGCGGCACCTGGAGTCGCAGCCGGCGACGCCCATCCGCCGTTCCCGGATCCGCTGCGGGTGCAGGCCGGACGGCGGATCGAGGACGGCCACCCGGTCACCCACCAGCTCGCAGTCCACGATCATCGCCAGCGGCACGGCCCTGACGCCTCGTCGTCGATGGCCCCTGCTGGCCGGCGGTGACCAGATCGGGCACGCAGAGCATGGTGATGTCCTCGATGGCCTCCAGCCGGCGAAGCCGGGCCAGCCGCTGACGTCACCGACGTGACCCTCGGCGCATACCCGCAGATCGCCGTTGCCGGTCGTGGTGGCCAGCCGCCCCGAGACGCTCAGCGCCAGCGACGGGGCGGCGACCCCACCGGCGTCGGTGGCGCCGGCGCGGCTGAGCACCGACGTCGAGGCGCCGATCAGCCGGGGGTGACGGTGAGGGCGGCGGCCACGGTCCACGGACAGTCACCGGCGTTGGCGCGGGTCACCGTCCGGGTCGACGAGGGCACGCCGACGGGTGCCTCTCCCCGAGGTCGAGGTCGAGCGCGGCGGCGTCGGAGCGCAGCACGGCACGTCCGGCGCCGCCCCGCTGACGGCCACGATCAGCAGCTCCGGCCCGCCCTGGGCGATGCCGTCCACGGACACTTCGAGCCGGCAGACCTACTCCCCGCTGCACGCTGTCGGTAGCTGTGCGGCTGAACCTCCCCAACGATGTCGAGGCGGCGTCCGGACGCCGGCAGAACCTGGTCCGCCAAGGCACCCTGCGGGACAACCGCCACGCCGACCACCCAGACGCGCTGGCGACCTCGGTCGCCGTCCACCGCGCGGCCCCTGGCGCCACACCTCGCGGTGCCGGGGAGGCCCCGGTAATGGAGTGCCCGTCCCCGACGCTGCGGATATGGATCTCGGCCGCGACAGCGGGAAAGGCTTGACGCGCCCGCATCCATCGCGCATGGTCGATGAGAATCGATAGACTTAAATATTCCCACATGGGAGGACCGGTGAAGGCCTTCATCACCACCGCCTGGGCTGCGGCCCTGCTGCTCGTCGCCGCGGGCGGCGCGTCCCACGACCGGACGACGGCCGACGCGCCCTGCACCGGGCAGATCCACGCGAACCCGGGGTTCGAGCTGGGCTCCACCGGCTGGACCGTCGGTCCCCGCATGGTCGTACTCGGCGACACGGCCCGGCCCGCACACACCGGCCTCGCGTACGCCGCCTTCGCCGGGCTGGACGTGACACACACCGACCTGCTACGCACCACCGTCACGGTGCCGGCCGGCTGCGACCTGACGGTCCGCTTCTGGGTCCGGACCACCACCACGGAGACCAGCCGCAGCGACTACCTGAACGTCGGCCTCGCAGTCACCGGGATACCCCCGAAGACGAGGTTCTCGCTGGCCTTCGACGGCGGGTCGCAGTGGCGGCAGTACAGCATGTCGACCGGGACTGCGACGACCGACCGCACCGCGACCGCCAGCTTTCTCGCCAGCGAAACCGCCGGCAACGGCGTCACGGCCTTCGACGTCGACGACGTGACCTTCACCTTGAGCTAAGGGACTGCAAGAGCCGCCATCACGGCCGCAGGGACCGCCCTCGGACAACGCGGACCACCGCAACGCCGCGCACGGCGCCGAACGCGGCGGTGGCCGCCGCGCCGAGGGCCCGGTCGGCCCGGTCGGACTCCACCGGCGACCGCGCCTGCTGCACGCCGCCACCACCCTGGCATCGTCCCGGTGCCGCAACGGCACCCCATGACCAGACCCGCTGTCGGCTCCGCCTGAAAACTGACCCCGTGGTTCCGGCTGAATCTTGACCCCTTTCGGAAGCATCGGGAGGTGCTGAGCGTGGAGGACTGGGCGGAGATCCGTCGGTTGCACCGGGCGGAGCGGATGGCGATCAAGGCTATCTGTCGGCGGCTGGGTGTCTCGCGGAACACGGTGCGCAAGGCCTTGGCCAGTCATGAGCCGCCTCGCTATCAGCGGGCGGCGAAGGGTTCGATCGTGGACGCGGTCGAGCCGCAGATCAGGGCGTTGTTGGCCGAGTTCCCGGACATGCCGACGACGGTGATCATGGAACGGGTCGGGTGGACCCGCGGCAAGACGGTGTTCGCTGATCGGGTGCAGCAGCTGCGGCCGTTGTTCCGCCGACCCGACCCGGCGCAGCGGACGGAGTATCTGCCCGGTGAGCTGGCGCAGTGCGATCTGTGGTTCCCGCCAGCGGACGTGCCGTTGGGCTTCGGGCAGGTCGGTCGGCCGCCGGTGCTGGTGATGGTGTCCGGGTATTCGCGGTGGCTGTCGGCGGTGATGATCCCGTCGCGGCAGTCGGCGGACCTGCTGGTCGGGCACTGGACGCTGATCTCCGGGTGGGGCCGGGTGCCGAAGGCTTTGGTGTGGGACAACGAGTCCGCCGTCGGGCAGTGGCGGGGCGGCAGGCCTCAGCTGACGGAGGCGATGAACGCCTTCCGCGGGACCCTCGGTATCAAGGTGATCCAGTGCCGGCCGGCGGACCCGGAGGCCAAGGGCCTGGTCGAGCGGGCCAACGGCTATCTGGAGACCTCGTTCCTGCCCGGACGCCGATTCGCCTCACCGCAGGACTTCAACGTCCAGATGTCCGAGTGGTTGGTGCGGGCGAACAACCGCCAGCATCGGAT
Source organism: Micromonospora carbonacea (assembly GCF_014205165.1). Classification (NCBI taxonomy): domain Bacteria; kingdom Bacillati; phylum Actinomycetota; class Actinomycetes; order Micromonosporales; family Micromonosporaceae; genus Micromonospora; species Micromonospora carbonacea. Next base: position 6,226,063 of record NZ_JACHMZ010000001.1, read on the forward strand.
GCTGGGCTGCCGGCCGGCTGAGCGGTGGGACGCCGACCTGCAGGTGATGCTGCCGCTGCCGCCGGTCGCGCCGGTGGTCGGCTGGCGGCAGACCACTCGGCTGCCCCGCGATCACTACGTTCGCGTGGACGGCAACGACTACTCGGTGCACCCATCCGTGGTCGGGCGACGGGTCGAGGTCACCGCCGACGGCGACCAGGTGGCGGTGTTCTGCGACGGCCGGACGGTGGCCCGGCATGACCGCTGCTGGGCCAAGCATCAGAGCATCACCGACCCCGCCCACCGGCAAGCCGCCGCGGACCTGCGCGTCGCCGCCCAACACAAGCCGACGACCGCGGTCGACGCCCAGGTCGAACGCCGGCCGCTGAGTGACTACGACCGCCTGTTCGGCCTGGACGTTGAGGTGGCTGCGTGATGGCCGCCAAGACCAGCCGCAACGTCGCCTCGGAGATCGCGTTCCTCACCCGCGCACTGAAGGCGCCGTCCCTGGCCGCCTCCGTCGAACGCCTGGCGGAGCGGGCCCGGGCCGAGTCGTGGACGCATGAGGAGTTCCTCGCCGCCTGCCTGCAACGCGAAGTCGCCGCCCGCGAAGCCCACGGCGGTGAGGGCCGCATCCGCGCAGCGAGGTTCCCGGCCCGCAAGAGCCTGGAGGAGTTCGACTTCGACCACCAACGGTCCCTGAAGCGGGAGACGATCGCCCACCTGGGCACCCTCGACTTCGTGGCGTCGAAGGAGAACGTCGTCTTCTTGGGCCCTCCCGGCACCGGCAAGACCCATCTGTCCATCGGCCTGGGGATCCGGGCCTGTCAGGCCGGGCACCGGGTCGCGTTCGCCACCGCCGCCCAATGGGTGTCCCGCCTCGCTGACGCCCACCACGCCGGCCGCCTGCAAGACGAGCTCGTGAAGCTCGGCCGGATCCCGCTGCTGATCGTCGACGAGGTCGGCTACATCCCCTTCGAAGCCGAAGCGGCGAACCTGTTCTTCCAGCTCGTCTCCAACCGCTACGAACGAGCCAGCCTGATCGTCACCAGCAACAAACCCTTCGGCCGGTGGGGCGAAGTGTTCGGCGACGACGTAGTCGCCGCAGCCATGATCGACCGCCTCGTCCACCACGCCGAGGTCATCTCGATGAAGGGCGACAGCTACCGGCTCAAAGACCGCGACCTCGGCCGCGTCCCCGCAGCCACCAAGACCAACGACTGAACATCAACAACCAGCAAGGGGGTCAACATTCGACCGGAACACAGGGGTCAAAGTTCAGCCGGCGTTGACACCCGCCAGGCTCACCGCCACAGGCACCAGCAAAGCCCACCGCCCACCACGGCTGAGGTGCGCATCCGACGGCATCGAGGACTGGCACTCGAAGCGGGACCCACTCAAGGATCCTCAACCGGATGGAGCACCTAGACGACTGCAAACCGCATCGAACCGCTCGTTCGCGCTGCCAAGATCGTTGCAGACGCTCTGCGGGGTTGGCTGCGAACAGGAGTTACGGGTGATGTCCGACCGCCCAGGACGATCGATCGATATGGGGGCGTATCCGCTGCTCAGGTGGCGTTTCTGCTGATCTTCGAGGTGCCCCCGGCAGGATTCGAACCTGCGACACACGGTTTAGGAAACCGATGCTCTATCCCCTGAGCTACGGGGGCGCGAGGGCCTAGTCTAGCGACCTGGGGGTTCACCTGGGGTGGCAGGGAGTGGCCCACGTTCACCCACGTTCCCCGGAACCCCGTTCTCGCAGCCCAGGACCACAGCTCGAGCACACGAACCCCCGTTTGCGACCACGATCGGCTGTGGTGACCCGCGTTGGCGCCGGTTGACCCGGGCTGGCATCCGCTGGCGAGCACACGTCGCGCACATCATCGAAGATCATCGAAAGGGCTCTCTGCGCCGTACGCACCGCCGACCGGCGAACCTCGGAGCGTTCTCCGGGGGTCACCTGGACCCGCTGCGAAACCGACTGCGACGTCACCATGCGTCGCTCAGAGCCGACGTGAGCGAGTCGGCCACGCGACCGGACAGCGGGCTGCGGCGACCGCGCGATGGCATGCAACAGAAACCCGGTGACGTCGACGGTCATCTCCGCGACACTGGCCGACGTGGCAGAGGTCGAAGTCGTCGTCGCCCATCACGAGCGCGCGACCCTGCGCGTCGGAGACGTGTTCCTGAAGATCGACGCCGATCAGACCCGCACCGACGTCGAGGTCGAGGCGATGACCATGGCACCGATCCCCACGCCGGAGATCCTGTGGCGCAAGCCGCCCGTACTCGCGCTCGCCGCCCTGCCTGGAAGGGCACTCGGCCGCCTCGGCGAGCCGTCAACCGCGTCTTCGGCGGCGTGGGCGGCGGCCGGAGCCGCAGCACGGATGCTGCACGACGCGCCGGTGCCGCCGTGGCCCGGTCGCCGCCTCGACGAGTTGGCATCACAACTCGACGACGAATGCGAATGGCTCGTCACGAATGACGTCCTTCCCGCTGACCTGGTCACCCGCAACCGCCGGGTCGCCGAAGCCGCGCTTCGGCCGTGGACTCCGGTGTTCATGCACGGCGACCTGCAGACCGCCCACGTGTTCGTCGACGACGACGAGATCACCGGCGTGCTCGACTGGTCCGAGGCAGGCCAGGGCGACGCCCTGTACGACCTCGCAATCCTGACGCTCGGGCACGAGAATCACCTCGGTGACGTCCTCGCCGGCTACGGCACCGACGTCGACCTCGACATCATCCGCGCGTGGTGGTCATTGCGAAGCCTGCTGGCGATCCGCTGGCTGATGGAACACGGCTTCGATCCAGCCGCACGAGGCTGTGAGGTCGACGTGTTGAGATCCCGGATGTGAGGCCGCACGAGCCCACCTGACACGAGTGCCCTGTGCGGTGGCTGACCTGTCGCACGGCTGGGGTGGCAACTCGCAGTGGCGCACCGGCTTCCGCCGTGACTACCGGCTGGCCGACCGGCTCGTCTACAACGCGGACGCGGCGCTGGACCCGACGCCGCCGCATCCCGGCGGCCCGGACCCGAGCACGGACGTGGACCTGCTGCGTTACCGGTGCAGCACCCTGGTCGACCACGGCGACGACCAGTGGGTGTGGGACAGCCACCACGTCGAGCCGACAGCACCCACCGTCACACCGCCTGAGTAAGCGATGTACCCCGAGCGGGGATCCCCTGACCGGGGGTGCTCCGGCTCCGGTCAGGGGCCGGTTGGGGTGAGTCGTAGTTCGGGGAGGTGTTCGGTGGCGGCGTCGATCACGGTGCGGGCGAGGGCCGCGGGGAGGCCGGCCTGCGCGGCGAGTTCTTCGATGGTGGTGTGTTGGTGGTTGAGGAGGGTGGCGGCTCTGCCGAGGAGGGTGGGTTGTTCGCGGGGGCCGAGGTCGCCGGGTTCGGGGTGGCCCCACTGGGCGAGCAGGCTCATGCCGCGTCGGTAGGTGTGGTCCCGGTAGACGCCGAGGTCGTGTCCCCGGTAGACGAGGGCTTTCAGGCTGATGCCCCAGCGGCGTTTCAGCTCGTGCAGCCGGTCGAAGTCGAGCCGGGCGGGAAGCTCGGCGGCGAGGGTGGTGCTGGGGGCGAGGAACTCGGAGGCGAAGGCGGTGGCTTCCCGTTCCAGGAGTTGGCTGCCCGGCTCGGCGTCGTGGTGCAGCAGGAGGTGGCCGAGTTCGTGGGCGGCGTCCATCCGGGAGCGGGCCTTGTCGTTCTTGGCCGGGTTGAGGAAGACGAACGGCCGCTGGCCGTACCAGTGCGAGAACGCGTCGACCCGTTCGGAGGCGTCCGGCAGGGACAACACGATCACCCCGTGCGCCTCCAGCAGCCGCACCATGTGCGGCACCGGCCCGTCGTCGAGCCCGAACTCCGCACGTGCCGCCGCGGCGACCGTGCGGACGTCCTCGGCTCGCGCGGGTTCCGGCCAGTCGAGCTGCGGCAGCCGCAACTGCGGCAGCCGCAACTGCCGGCCCACGACCTCGACCATCCGCCAGGCGACCTCGCCGAACGCCTCCGCCTGGTCCCGCTCCGCCTGGCTGGTGGCCCGCAGGCTACGGAAGTGCGCCCGCCCCGGCGACGCCGGCGCCGGGACACCGGCGGCGAAGAACTCCACCGGCATCGCCAACGCCAACGCCAACCGCGCCAGCACCGCCGCCGACGGGCGGGCCTGCCCCAGCTCGTACTGGCTGACCGCCGCCGCCGTCACCCCGACCTGCCGGGCCAACTCGTTCTTCCGCATCCGCCGCCACCGCCGCGCCAACCCCAGCGCGTGCGGCTCGAACCCCGCCACGGCCGCGGTGACCGGCACCGGCGGGCGAACCCCGCCCGTCACGCCCGTCGACCAGCGACAACACCGAGGGTACGGCCGACGCCGCCAGCAGGCCGCAGCGTCCCGAGCGGCAGCTCCGGCACGGGCAGCTCGTCGTGCCGCTGCCCCGGCACCCCGACCGGGCCGGCGACGACCGGCAGCGGCGTTCCGGTGGTGGCGTCACCGAACCAGAGCGTCACCTCGAACCACGGCGACCCGCCCTCACGGTTGTCACGGGGCAACCCGAGGTACGCCGTCGCCTCACCCGTGCCGATGTCTCCGGTGTGCGCGACCCGCAGGTGCCGCTTCGGGGGCACCACACCGGCGAAGACCTCCGGGAACTGCTCGTCGTCGTCGAAGGCCAACTGCCCGTCGCGGCTGTTCTCCACCGCCCCACCCAGGCGGGCCTCGCTGCCCTCCCAGCGGATCGACTCGATCCCACCCTGCAACGAGTACAACCGCACCACATAGCCGGCGCAGAGGATCTCCAGGGAGTTGTCCTCCACCCGCACCCGTACCCCGTTGACCCCGTCGAAGGCCGCCTTGCCGAGGTTCGTCAGGTTCCGCCACACCGTGGTGCCGAAACTCATCGCGTCATCGCCGAGGTCCGGCTCGTGGCGGTCCGCGGCCCGCCGGTAGACCTGCCGGATCAACCCGCCCAGCGGCTCCAGCACACCCCGCTCGTCCAGCACCGCCACCGCGTCATCCAGCAAACCCATGCCACAGAATCTAGTCGACACCGCAGTTGATGTTGCCGAAATCAAGCAGCCGACACGCCCAACATCGAACGGCATCGCCCCGCGCGACGTCGCCGAACGAGAACAGAGACACGCGCCCGCCACCCAGGCTGCCCCTCCCGGCAACAGGCGGGAGGCGGCTTCGGGCGCAGTGGGCCTACTCCTCGTCGGGGTTCTCGATGCGGACGCCCAACGCCCCGGCGAGGGCGTACGACAGGGCGACGAGGTCCTGGTGGGCGAGGATCGCGCCGGTCATGCTGATCACGCCGCCGATCCCGGTGAGGTCGCAGCGGGCGAAACGGGCACCGTCCATGCTCGCCTGGGAGAACTGCGCGCCGGTCAGGTCGCAGTCGGTGAAGCGGGCGCCCCGCAGGTCCGCGTTCTGGAAGTCGGCACGGGTCAGGTTGCAGCCCTCGAACACCACGCTCGAGAAGGCCGTGAACCGCCACGACGACAGGTCCAGCCGACTGTCCGAGATCGTGACGTCCCGCAGCGCCCCGTTGACCCACTGCAAGCCCGTCATCCGCGCCGTCGACAGCCGCACCCGGAGCATCGACGACCTCTCCGCCCGCAGGTTCGCCAGGTTCGTACCCTCGAACACGCAGTCGGCGAACCGCGCCGCCTCCAGCCGGGTACCGCTGAGGTCGGTGCGGGTGAAGCGGCACCGGGTGAACTCGGCGCCGTCCGCCGAGCGCCCGGACAGGTCGAAGTCGCCCAGGCCCAGCCGCTCGAACGTCGCCTCGTCGCCGATAGCGAGGTCCCCGGCGGCGGTCAGGTCCGGTGACGCCGGCAGTTTCGGTGCCGCCGGAGCCCGCCACCGGGCGGCACCACGGGTGGACGAACGCGCGACCATGGCGGGCACGCTAGCCGAGCCGGTAGAACCCGCCGACGGCGGCACGCGGGTAGCTATGCGGTTCTGGGCCGCCTTTGTTGGATCTTCTCGGCGACGGCGTCGGCGGCGTCGTGGCGCATCTTTCTGGTGACGCTCTGGTAGGTGTCGCGGGTGAGGGTGGTGGTGGAGTGGCCGAGTTGTTCGGAGACGACCTTGATGTCCACTCCGGCGTCGAGGGCGATGGTGGCCGCGCTGTGTCGCAGGTCGTGTAGGCGGATCGGTGGGAACCCGGCTTGGCGGACGAGTCTGCGGAAGCGTTGGGTGACCCCGCTGGGATGCCACGGCTGGCCGTCGGGGCGGACGAAGAACAGGCCGGTGTCGGGCCACGCCTCGCCGGCGGCGAGGCGCCACTGGGCGCGGCGGGCCCGGTAGGCGGCGAGGACCCTGACCGTGTCGGCGTCGAGGGCGAGGTCGCGGTTGCCCGCTCTGCTCTTGGGCTTCTTGCGCACCGGCGTGTAGCCGTGGGTGGCGATCTGGTGGTTGATCGTCAGCTCGCGTTTGTCGAGGCGGACCTCGGCGTCGAGCAGCCCACAGGCCTCGCCGCGGCGGGGGCCGCGGTAGGCCATGAGGTGCCACATCGGGTACAGGTCGGGCATGTGTTCGCGGGCGTGGTCGAGGAACGCGACGATCTGTTCGTCGGTCCAGACCATGACCGGTCCGGGAACCTTCCCGGTGGCCTTCCACCGTTGTACGCGTTCGGCCTCCCACACGATCGGCACCGGCCGGTCGGCGGGGACCTTGACCAGCGCGGCGGGGTTGGAACCGACGATCACCTCCTCGGCGAGAGCGTCGTTGATGGCCTTACGCAGGCAGGCGCGGATACGCTGCCGCGTCGACGCGCCGGTGGGCCGCACACCCACGACGGACGCGCGCACGTCAGGGTCCGCGCTGGCCTTCGCCTCACGGATGTCCTGGTTGCGGCGTTCGATCGCGGCGAACATGGTCTTGATGTGGCCGGTACGCAGCCTGTCCAGTGGGATCTCTCCGAGGTGCGGGATCAGGTGCACCCGGGTGAGCGACTCGTAACCAACCGCGGTGTTGTCATCGACGGTGAGGTGGGTGAGCCACTCGGTGAGGTACTCGCCGACGGTGACCATGTCGGCCAGCGAACCGTCACCGCGCAGCCGTTGCCGGATCCGGTCCACCTCGGGCAGCGGCCGGCCCGACCGTACGCAGGTCTGCAGCAGGTCGGCGATCTCGGTGCGGCGGCGCCGGTCCCCGACGGCGAGGGCGAGCAGGGCCCGCGCGTGGTCCAGCTCGGCGGCGGCGTCACGGCGGGTCGACAGCCCGGACCGGCGCAACTGCCGTCGCCGGCCGTCACTGGTGGCCGGCAGTTCCAGCTGGTAGGCCCAGTGGCCGTGCTCGAAGCTCCAGGCTTTGTTGGGACGACGCAGCTTCGGGCAGTCGTTGCCCAGCGGCCTGCCGGTATCGGGATGGCGGCAGCCGCAGCGTTTGAAGATGCTCCCGTCTGGCATAGCGTGTGGTGCTCCTCGGCTTGGGGGTGCGGCATCGGTTTGTCGATCGACATCCACGCGTGACACGCCGCGACGATCAAGTCATCGACGGATCGGCCGCCGACAGGGTCGACACTGCGGCCGGCGGGGTCAGCCCTTCGGCCCCGGCGAGGCCGAAGGGCACCGCGTGGGGCGTGGCTGATACGGTGAGGCGGTCATGGCGGGTCACCGCGGTCGTCAGCGGCCCTTTCGTCGAAGCCGGGGTCGGTCGGATGCGGTAGGTGCAGCATGGCCAGGATCGGCGCGGTCGGTACCCGGTAGTGGGCACCGACCCGGTACAGCGGCGTGGGGAACGCATCGCGGCGCGCCAGCTTGTAGGCGGCCGACCGGGACATGCCCAGGACCGCGGCGGCCGTCGCGAGGTCGGTGCTCGGACCCAGCGCGCGGATCCGCTCGACGGTCCACGCCTGCTGCTCCTCACAGCGGGACGCCTCACCGGTGGCGGGCGTAGGGGTTCGGGTTCGTCGTGGCGATCGCATGATCGGTCTCCCTGCTGAAGAAACTCGCGGTGACGTGGTGACAGCACCCGGCGGCGCGGCACGCCGGGTGCGAGCGGTGCGAGGCGTGTCCTGGCATGCGGGCCCGTGGCGCGGCGGTAGCGTGGTCGGCCAGCGGCAGCGGCAGCGGGAGGTCAACGGTGGCCAGGACGTGGTTGTCGATACGGGTCGAACCCGTCTCCGGGCGGGGCGAGGACTACTGGCCCCGGCCGGGCCGGATCCTCGCCGCCGCCAGGTCGCACACGTTCGAGCAACTGGGCACGGCCATCGACCTGGCCTTCGCCCGCTGGGACCTCGCGCACCTACGGCTGTTCACCCTGGCCGACCAGACCCCCGTCTGCTCCTTCCGAACGTGGGAAGACATGCCGGACGACGCGGTGGACAGCGACAGGACCACACTGAGCCAACTCACCCCGAGCGACCAGTTCACCTACGTGTTCGACATGGGCGACGACTGGACCCACCTGTGCACCGTCGCCGACCACCGCATCGACCCACTCGACGAACTCGGCCTGATGGCCGCCCAGCCCACCCCGTACGAGGGCTGGGGCGACCTACCGGACCAGTACGGCCGCCGCTGGAACGGCGACAACGGGTCCCCCGCGCCAAGGGTCACGTCCGCGCTGGTGGTGTAAGAGACGGCCATCGCGTGATCCGGTCTGATGCTATGCGGCGATTGGTGCTGCGTTGGGCTGGTCGGTGTCGTGTTGGCGGGTGTCGACGGTGATCAGGCGGGCTTTGGCGAGGAGTTCCAGGCCCATGTAGCGGCGTCTTTCGGTCCACTCGTCGGTCTGCTCGGCCAGGACCGCGCCGACGAGTCTGATGATCGCCGCCCGGTTGGGAAAGATGCCGACGACGTCGGTGCGGCGGCGGATCTCCTTGTTCAACCGCTCCTGGGGATTGTTGGACCAGATCTGGCGCCAGATCTCGCGGGGGAAGCCGGTGAAGGCGAGCAGGTCGTCGCGGGCGGCGTCGAGGTGTTCGGCCGCAGCGGGGAACTTCGCTTCGATCGTGGCGACGACCCGCCGGAACTGGGCGTGGACGGCGTCGGCGTCGGGCTGGTCGAAGATCGTGCGGACGAGGGTGGCGATCCACGGCTGCGCCGATCTGGGGACCTTCGTGAGCAGGTTGCGCAAGTAGTGGGTGCGGCATCGTTGCCAGGCGGCGCCGGGCAGCGCGGCGCCGATCGCTGCGACGAGGCCGCGATGGGCGTCGGAGATGACGAGCTGGACGCCGGACAGTCCGCGGGCCGTCAGGGACCGCAGGAATGCCAGCCATCCGGCCCCGTCTTCGTCCGAGGCGACGTCGACGCCGAGGACTTCACGTTGGCCGTCGGCGTTGACCCCGACGGCGACCAGAGCGTGGACGTTGACGGTGCGGCCGTGCTCGCGGACCTTCATCGTCAACGCGTCGGTCCACACGAACGTGTAGTGGGCGGCGTCGAGGGGCCGGTTGCGGAACGCCTCGACTTGGGCGTCCAGGTGGGCGGCCATCTCCGAGACCTGCGACTTCGACAGCTGCCGGATCCCGAGCTGCTCGACCAGCTTCTCCACCCGCCGCGTCGACACCCCGAGCAGATAGCTCGTGGCGACCACTGAGACCAGGGCCTGCTCGGCCCGCCGCCGGTGCGTCAGCAGCCAGTCCGGGAAGTAGGAGCCCTGCCGCAGCTTCGGGATCGCCAGGTCGATCGTGCCGGCCCGGGTGTCCCACTCCCGAGGCCGGTAGCCGTTGCGGGAGTTGACCCGCTCGTCGCTGCGCTGTCCGTAACCGGCGCCGCAGATCGCGTCGGCCTCGGCGGACATCACCGCCTGCGCGAACGTTTTGATCATCGCCTGCAACACGTCCGGCGACGCGCCCTCGATCTGCTCGCGCAGCAGGTCAACGGGGTTCACACTCTCTGAAGCGGCCATCGCGTTCTCTCTTCCTTCTCTGACTTGGTCGTCTTGAAGGATCGACGCGATGGCCGTCTCTCATCTACGCAACACGCCCAACACGGGCAAGTCGTACACCACTTCCGTGGACGCAACCCACTTCGGCGCGGTGGCCTGGTTCCGCGAGGACCGTGCGCCTCCTGGCTGGTGTAGGTGTCATCCGAGGTCGTATTCATCCTCGGGTTGATGAGCAAGAGCGTCCGGGTGGGGTGGATGTGACTGACGGGGAGAGTGGCGCGTACATGAGTGTTCACACGGTGAGCGGTGAGGGCCTTCGGGCCGCGATGGTTGATCAGCTGGTCGCTGATCACGCGGCGAAGGGGCTGACGATGCGGCCGGAGGTGGAGGCGGCGCTGAGGACGGTTCCCCGCGAGCTGTTCACGCCGGGGGTGGCGGTGGAGGAGGCGTACCGCAGCGACACCGCAGTGATCACCAAGCGGCGCGGCGACGAGACCGTCAGTTCCGTGTCGGCTCCGTGGCTGATCGCGGAGATGCTCGGTCAGGCCGCTGACGCCCTCGGCGGGTTGCAGGGGCGGCATGTGCTGGAGGTCGGATCGGGTGGCTACAACGCGTCGCTGTTGCGGGAGTTGGTAGGCGCGTCGGGTTCGGTGCGGACCGTGGACATCGACCCGGACGTGACCGCGCGGGCCGTGGCGTGCCTCGCGGCAGCGGGCTACGGCGATGTCACGGTTGTGTGCGCGGACGCGGAGCAGCCGATCGGGCCGGTCCGCCGCTACGACCTGATCATCGTGACGGCCGGTGCGTGGGACATTCCCCCGGCGTGGATGGCGCAGCTGGCCGAGGATGGTGTGCTCGTCGCGCCGCTGCGGACGTTCGGGATGACCCGGTCGTGGGCGCTGCGCCGGGTTGGTGACCGGCTGGTCGGCCACAGCCAGCGGCTGTGTGGGTTCGTGGCGATGCAGGGCGCCGGCGCCCACGAGATGCGGTACGTCGACATCGCCGACGGCGTCCACCTGCGGCTGGACGAGGGACAGCGGATCGATCCGGAATCCGTCGGCGGCCTGCTGACGCGGCGGCGGGAGCAGGCGTGGGCCGGGGTGAGCCTGCCGCCTCGCACCGTCCTTGCCGACCTGGACCTGTGGCTGGCGGCCCGACTCGCCGACGAGGCGGGTCAGTTCGTGGTGCTCTCCGCGCAGCAGGAGGCGGTCGACGCCGGAGTCGTCGCTCCCGCGTGGCGTTTCGGTACGCCCGCCATTTTGCGCGAGGGCACGTTCACCTACCGGTCGGCGTTGCGCTGGACCGAGGACATGTTCGACCTGGGCGCGTGCGCGCACGGGCCCGACGCCCCTGCTGAGGCGGGGCGCCTCGTCGGGCACATGCGCGCGTGGGTGGACGCTGGCCAGCCCTCGCCGGTGCTGCACGTCCTGCCCGCAGGTACTCCCGACGGCGACCTGCCGGCCGGGACGGTGCTGGACAAGCGGCACAGCCGTGTCGTCCTCACCTTCACCCCCGCATAGGAAGGAAAGCGAGTGGACACCAAGGAACTCGAGGAGTACGACCTGGACGTCACCCTGGTGGACGCCGGACCCGCCGCGAGCGGGTACGCCACCAACACCGACGACAACTGCGGCTCGGGCAACACGGGCTCCAACGCCTGCTCCGGCGGCAGGTAACCGGCTTTCACGCCTTCCGGGCCCGGCGTTGACCAACGCCGGGCCCCCGGTTTCGAGGGTGCGTCATGTTCTCCACGGCTGGTGCGGCGATGATCAGAGTCGCCGCCTACCCGAGCGGTATGGCCCTTCCCGCATGGCCCGACCTGACGTCCGACCAGCCCGAGCAGTGGCGGGAGTGGCTGACGACGGCATGGGCGCTGCCCGGGTTCGCCGTCGCCGTCGCTGGCGCCACACCACACCTGGCTGAGCAGATCACCCAGGCCGTGACCGGCAACGAGCCGGTCCCGCCACACCGGCTGCGACGCGTGATCGAGTCGGCTGTCCGGTACCTGCTGAGATGGACCACCCGCGCGACCCCGTTCGGCACCTTCGCCGGCGTCGCCCCGGTCGAGTTCGGTGCCCGCGCGTCGGTCCGCTGGGGCGAGGCGCATCACGAAGTGCCCCGACCTGACGGGCAGTTCGTCGCCGACCACACCGCGCGGGCCGAGCAGGACCTGGCCCTGCTGCGCAACGTCGCGGTGGTGACGAACTCGTTGGGCTACCGCCGCGGCGACAGGTGGGTGCTGCCCTGCGCCCGCTCCGACGGCGACCGCCGGTGGGATGTGGAGATTCGCCTGACCGGGCCAATCCAGGCGGCGCTCGACGCGGCGACGTCCCCGCTGCGCTTCGCCGAACTCGCCACCCGGATCGCCGGGGCGACGCTCACCGAGGTCGACGTGACCGAACGCCTGCTGGCCTCGCTGGTACGGGCGGGTGTCCTTCTGTCCGCGCTGCGGCCGGCGATGACCGTCACCGACCCGGCCACGTACCTGGCCCGCCACCTTGCGTTACCCGACCCCGGCGACCGCGTCGCGGTCGATCTGCGGATCGACGCCGCGGTAACGCTGCCCCCGGCGGTGCTGCGTGAGGCGGGCCGGGCCGCGTCGACGCTGGCGGCGGTGGCGCCACCGCATCCCGGATGGGCGGAGTACCACGCAGCGTTCATCGAACGGTGGGGTCCGGGCGCGGCCGTTCCGATACGCGACGTGCTGAACGTCCTGGGCTTTCCCGCCGGATACCGGGGTTCGACCCGACGCGTACCTGCGGTGTTCACCACCCGAGACCGCCTGCTCGCGCAGCTCGCCCAGCAGTCGGCGCTGAACGACTGCGCGGAGATAGTCCTCGACGACGAGCTGATCGGCCGCCTTCGCAGCGACGACCGACCGCTGATGCCGCACACCGAGCTACGGTTCACCCTCGCCGCCGATACCCCACGCGACTTGGACCGAGGCGCGTTCACCTTGACCGTGGTCAGCGGATCCCGCCACGCCGGTGCCGCTTCCGGCCGGTTCCTCCACCTGCTCACCAGCGCCGAGCTGGCATCGTGGCAGCAGGTCTACCAGCGCCTACCGACCGTCCTGCCCGGCGCGCACGTGACACAACTGTCCGGCCCGCCACTGGACGCTCACCTTGCGCCACTCGCCCGGACCCCGGAACTATTGCCGGTCCTGCCGGTCGGGGACTTCCACCCCGATCCGCCCTACACCGTCGCGGACCTCGCCGTGACCGGCGACGGCCAACGACTCTGGTTGGTGTCGCGCACAACCGGCCGACCGATCGAGCCGTTGCTGCTCAACAGCGTGCTGCTACCCGGTCTCCAACAGCCCCTGCTGCGGTTCCTGACCGAGATCTGGACGGCGTGGTCGGCTCCGTGCAGCAGATTCGACTGGGGCCACGCCCACGGCCTGCCATACCTGCCACGCGTCCGCCACGGACGCAGCGTCCTGCACCCCGCCCGCTGGGCCATCGACCGATCCGCCTTTCCTCGCACTGCGCCGTGGCCGGAGTGGCGCGACACCTGGCAGCGACACCGTGACCGGCACCGCATCCCCGGCGAGGTCCTGGTGGGAGACGACGACGTGCGGCTGCGTCTGGACCTGGACGACGATGCCCACCTGGCAGTACTACGCACGCACCTCGCCCGACATGCCCGCACCATCCTCACCGAGGCCCCGGGCCCGGCTGGCTGGATCGGTGGCAGGCCCGCCGAACTCCTGCTCACCCTCACCGCCGCGCCGCCGGCCGCCCCGCCGCCCCGGCCGGTCCGTGCCGTATCGGCCCTGCGGCACCGACCCGGCCAGTCACCGTGGCTGGAAGCCAGGGTGTACGGCCGGCCAGACGACATCCTCGCCGATCTCGCCCGCCAGCCCACCAACATCCTGCCGGCCGGCTGGTGGTTTCTGCGGTACCCCGACCCCGAACCCCACCTACGGGCTGCGCATCCCCCAACACCGGGTGGGGCGATCCACCGACACCGCCGGGAACCTCGCCCGGTGGGCACAGCGCCTGGAACACGACGGCGTCCTGCACGACTACACCCTGCACACCTACCGGCCGGAAACCCGTCACGGCACCGGCCCGGCCCTCGCCGCCGCCGAAGCGGTGTTCGCCGCTGACTCCCGCACGGCCCTACGACGGCTGACCGGCGACCGGCAAGCCGCCACCGCCGCCACGATGATCACCATCGCCGACGGATTCACCAGCGACGGACCCCGCTGGCTCACCGAGCACGTCCCCCACCGCAGCGGCCCCCGCCTGAACCCCACCCAACTCGACCTCGCCCGAATCCCCCACCGAGACGACGACCTCACCACGGCGTTGGCTACCTACCGGAGGCTGGCCCACACCGACGGCCTCGATCTCGACCACGTGCTGGCCGACCTGCTGCACCTGCACCACGCCCGGATGATCGGCGTCGACACCGCCTCCGAGCGGCACTGCCTGCGCCTGGCCCGCGCCGTCGCCCGCACCCACCGGGAAACGACATGACAACCGGCCAGTCACTCGCCGACGGCGCAGCCGGCGTCGCCCTCCTGCACCTGGAAACCGGCAACTGGCCAGCCGCACACGCCGCCCTGCGAGACGCCACCGCCAATGGCGTCAGCATCTCCGACGGCGCCAGCCTCTACTACGGTGCCCCCGCGCTCGCCTTCGTTCTCGCCTCGACCAGCCACCCAGGCCTCGCCCGCGCACGAGCGGTCGCAGCATCCGGGACCGCCACGGTGACCCGACGGCGGCTGAACGCAGCCCACCGCCGCCTCGACGCCCGCCTACGGCCGCACTACGCCGAGTACGACCTCATCCGCGGCCTGACCGGACTCGGTGTCGCCCTGCGCCGCCTCGGCGACCACGACCTGCTCCGCCAGGTGTTGGACTACCTGGTCCGGCTCACCGAACCCCTCAACGGACTTCCCGGCTGGTGGTGCGCCAACAGCTCCGACCGCAACCAGCCGCCACCACCCGGAGGCCACGCCAACCACGGTATGGCCCACGGCATCACCGGCCCGCTCGCGCTCCTCGCTCTGACCCTGAGCGACGGCATCACCGTCACCGGCCACACTGACGCGATCCACCGCATCTGCCGATGGCTCGACAGTTGGCAGCAACACAGCACCGACGCCACCTGGTGGCCGCAAACACTCACCCTCGCCGACCTACACCACGGCACACCAGCACAGCGGCAACCGCTGCGCCCCTCTTGGTGCTACGGCACTCCCGGCATCGCCCGAGCACAGCAACTGGCCGCCCTCGCCCTGGGCGACACCATCCGCCAACGCCGCGCCGAAGCCGCCTTCACCGCCTGCGTCGACGACCCCGCCCAGATCCGCCGGCTCAACGACCGCAGCCTCTGTCACGGCACCGCCGGGCTGCTCGCCACCGGCCGTCGCATCACCGCAGACGCCCTCGCGCCGACATCCCTCACCCCACTGGCACGTCTGCACCAGAACGCCAATCGCACCAAGGAAGAAGGCACCGGTTTCCTCGACGGAACCACCGGCTCCGCCCTCGCCACAGCCGCCGCCACCTCAACCTCCTGGGACGCCTGCCTCCTACTCACCTGACGAAAGGCCAACCATGGAAGAAGGCACCTGGAAGCAGGTCACCATCACCTACCCCGGACAGGACCGCCAGGAACGCGAACGACACGCCGTACCGCACCTACGCCACATCCTGCCCGCCGCCGAGACGTCCGGGCTCATCACCTCCTGGTGGTTCATACGCAAAGGCGCCTGGCGCATCCGCTACCTGCCAGCCCCACCGCATGACGGCCGCGATCCAGTACACCGCCTACTCACCGACGCGGTCACCTGGACCACCGACATCTACGAACCCGAGATCCACGCCTTCGGCGGCCCCGAAGCGATGAACGCCGCCCACACGCTGTTTCACCACGACAGCCACCACCTCCTCACCTACCTCCACACCCCGCCGGTCGACCGTCGGGAACGCTCACTGACCCTGTGCACCGCGCTGATGCGCACCGCAGGGCTGGACCTCAACGAACAAGGCGACGTCTGGGCCCGCGTCGCCCAGCACCGGGCCGAACACCTCAACCGGCTAACCATTCCCCACACCTGGGAGGCTTTCACCGGCAAGGTCCGCCACCTCCTACTCGGCTCAACCCGCGACACCCGCGACTGGCAGGCCGGGTTCGACAACGCCGGAACCGCCCTCCGACACCTACGCGAGACAGGCAGGCTCACCCGTGGCCTACGCGCAGTCATCGCAGAACACGTGATCTTCCACTGGAACCGGCTCGGTCTCCCCGCCACCACCCAAGCCACGCTCGCCCAAGCGGCCACGGAGGCCATCTTCGGCAGCGCTCCCGCGTTGCCCAGGAGGTAGAAGTGGAGTCCTACCCGCCACGCCAGCACGCCACACGATTCAGCTCCACACCCAGCCCGCCCGCGATCCGATAGTGTCGAATCGCCGTGTACCAAGCACCGCAACAATCGGCTCGACGCGGGCCGATGCAGGCGGAAGGCCGAGCCCATGATCGATCGTCAGGACCTCCAGCACGCAAGAAACGATCTCGGTCGCAGACTCGCCGCCCTGCGTACGTCGCGAGGGCTCATCCAGCAAGCCCTCGCACGTCAGGTACACACGACACGCAGCACCCTGGCCATGGTCGAGCGCGGCCGGCAGGTCGTCGACCGGATCTTCTGGCTTCGCTGCGATGCGCTGCTGGAAGCAGACGGTCAGCTACTGGCCGCCTACGACGCCTACCGACATCTCCACGCCGAGTTCAACACGCAAAGAGCCGAGGCCGCCCAGCGAGCACGGTGGGGAGCAACACCCGAGGCGGTCATGACAGCCAACGACGCCACAGCCTGCGAACACCGCGAACTCGGCAACAAGCAACCCCACAACGAGCGGCCAGAAACTGACCTCACGACCACACGACACCGGCAGCCGTCAGCCGTTGACGCGGAGGCTGGCCACCGCGAGGAAGACGACAACCGCACTGCCGCCCGCCTGCTCACCCACCTTCGCCACCACCTGCTCGCACCCCACCAACCGAAACAGGCGATCGACCCGACCATGCTCCCGGAGGTCCGTCAACGGGTCGCGCACATCCACAGCCTCTACCAGCGTGGGAACTACGCCGAGACGATCCGGGAGCTGGCCGACACGATCGAGCAGGCGGACGTCCTTACCCGCGTCTGCGCCGACAACCATCGCATCCGAGCCGCTGCCGTCCTCTCGGCGGCGAACCTCGCCGCCTCCAAGGTCGCCGTCAAACTCGGCGACCCCAGCCTCGCCTGGATAGCTGCCGACCGCGCCGCCCGCATCGCCACCGACCAAGCCGAGGACACCGCCCTCGTCGCCGCAGCGGCATTCTCCGTGGGAACCGCACTGCTGGCCATGCCAAACCGCACCGACAGCGCAGAGGCAGTGGTGCTGTCGGCCCTTGACCGCGTCGCAGCGACCCCACATCCACACGGGCCTCGGACGCTATCGACTCAGGGAGCACTGACCCTGCTCGCAGCCTTGGTCGCCGCCCGCCAAGCCCAGCCCGCCACCGCCGAACGGCATCTCAACGACGCGTACGCCCTAGCCCAACGGATCGGCGCTGACCGCAACGACCTCTGGACCGGCTTCGGACCAACGAACGTCATGATCCACCGCATCAATATCGCCGCCCGAACAGACCGACCACAGCTAGCCATCCATCTCGGCGAACAACTCGACACCTCATCGCTGCCGAAAGCGCTGATGAGCCGCCGCGCCCAGGTTCACCTCGACCTCGCAGCGGCCAACGCCACCTCACCCGACAACGATCCCGCAGCCGTGCTGCACCTGCTCGAAGCCGAACGCATCGCACCCCAGACGGTGCATGTGCACGCCAGAACACGCCACCTGATCGGTGACCTACTCGCCCGTGAACGCCGCGCCGTCACCCCCGGCCTGCGAGCACTCGCCGAACGAGCGGAGATCACCGCGTAATGCCCGAACCTGCGAACATGCGGCTGCTCTACCTGGTGACCTGCGCCGCTCCGCCAGCCCGGCACGTCACCGAACTTGTGGAAGCAGCACAACGTGACGGCTGGGACGTGCACATCATCGCGACCGAAACCGCCTACACCTGGCTCCCCGCCGAACAGTTGGCCGCCACGACAGGGCATCCCGTCAGATACCGACAGCGCCACCCCGACGAACCCAGCACCCTGCCACGCGCCGACGCCATCGCCGTCGTCCCGGCAACCTTCAACACCATCAACAAGTGGGCCACCGGCATCAACGACAGCCTGGCCCTCGGCATCCTCAACGAATCCCTCGGCACGGGCCTACCGATCATCGCCTCTCCCTACGTCAAACCCACCCTGGCCCGCCACCCCGCGTTTGACGCCCACCTGCGACTACTCGCCGACCACGGCGTACGACTCACCCCCACCCAAGTCCTACGCCCACCCCAGGACGATGAGCCCTTCCGCTGGCAAGTCATCCTCGACGTACTTCACGGACTACCTGCCTCCGGCAGAGCCGTCGGGACTGCTGCAAACGCCTGCGATTTCTGACCAAGCAGCACTGGGCGATCGTCACGTCCCGCTGGTCACGGCCTTGATCGTGAAAGTGCGCCCGAAGGGACTCGAACCCCTAACCTTCTGATCCGTAGTCCGAAACCGTCAGATGCTCCCTACGCTGCGTAACCGCTACTTCGCGCGTATCGGTGAGTGCTGCTGCGTGCCGGAACAGGCGGCTGAGTATCTGCTGGTCAGCGCGGTGCTGCAAGCGGAGTGCGCCATCCTGCGGTGTGGCGATCGGCCGCGCGGGCCCCATTATGCTGATTCTGTTCCGAGCGTACTGGTCAAGCTCCGAACATCCGAGCACCAACGGAGCACCATCACGGCTGGCAACCACCGGCGTCGTCGCGCTTGGTGGGCCACCTGTCGGCTCCGACGCCGGCAGCCGTCCAGGGTGTTGCCTCGCCAGTGGTGCCCACCGACGCCTCCCAGGCGACGGCAAGCCGCCGTCGTATACGTCCGCGGTCGACGCCATTTCACATCTATCCGCGCCACCACTCCTACTCCTCACCGCGATACCCAAGATGCCTAGAAGCGACGCGGATCCACTGCCCTGGCCCACAAGAGGCGCCGCGAGGGCCTGCGGTCAGCGGGTCTTCATCGTCGCCCGCTTGCGCGGCGGCGTCATCAGCTCGGCGATCCCGGGGATCGTAGGCGGCACGAGGCGGTAGTACGCGCCTCAAGAACGCTGTCTCGAATAGGTCGGCAGCGTCGATGACCTCGGCTGTGATCACCTGAAGCTCGCCTCAGGTATCCGTGTTGCTACCGCCATCCTTCAACCCCCGATGTGCACAAACGACGCCCAGACGCTCGGATTCCTCGGAAAGCGGTTGCGCAGGCTGCGTAGCGTCTCCTGCAGAGCCCAGGCGGACGCGGAGGACTCGAGCCGACCGGCCACGATGATGCGCCGGTACACGGAGATGCTGACCTCGGCGGCCCGCCGGTCGGGCACCGACCAGAGCGTACCGATGACGCGTCGGTATCCGACGTGGTGCAGCGCCGCGGCAACGGTCAGCCCCTCGTCCAACAGCCGAACCCCGCCGACGGCCGTTTTGCAGGCCGAGAGGAAGGCAAGGTCACCGCGCAGCGCCGGCGCACCGGCGCGCAGATCCGCCACAGTGAGAAATCCGTCGTGCACCGCGAGCCCGTTGCGGCCGGGATTCCGCAGATCCTGTATGCCGTGACAGCTGAAGTGCGCGACCCGGTGCTCAGCGACCTGCGCGACGACCGCTGCGCGCGTGGCCCGCGTACCCACCAGCTCAGTGAGATCTCCGCCGGTCAGCTCACGCAGCGCGTCGAGTTCACGGACGGCGTTGGGCAGCGGATCCGATCCGGGAGTCGCTGGCTGGATCACGGCGAGGACATCGGTCACCGACGTAGTGGCTTCCGGCTCGCGGCGCTCGGTCAGTGCGCGCACCGTCGGCGTGTACGACGCGACCACCCGGTCCAAGGCGCTCTCCCGGCCGTCGATGCTGGTGGCGGCGTGCAGCGGAAGCAATGTCAACGGGCCGGTGGGACACCACCAGACGCGGTGGTCGGGCCCAGGTGGGCATATCTCGGCGAGCACCGGGGCGACCACGGTCCGCCACAGCCAGGACAGCGTCGCGGTGATGGCCTTCTCGTGGGTGGCCGGGTCACCGCCGACGTCGGCCGTCTCATGGGCGCGCAGCAGTTCGTTGGTCAGGTCGTACGCGTCGTCGAAGGTCAGGTCGGGCAGCCGGACGACCCGTACGCCGTCGGGTCTGGTCAGAAGCAGGGCGTCACAGCGGTGCCGGCTGACGGTGACAACGACCGTGGTGCCGTCCGGAAGCCCGGCACGCAGTTGCTCGAATGTCGGCAGCCTGAGGAAACGGGAAAGGCCCGGTAGCCGACGTGCCCGTGTCACCGCAGCTTCCCACGCTTGCGCGGCGGTCATCCGTTGCTCGTGGGCTCGCGGGTCGGCGGGAGACACACTGGGGTCGCGGTCGAGCACCGTACGCAGGGCTTGCAGTTGCGCGGCCAGCTCCGGGGACGCGGCAACCACCTCGGAGAGGTCACCGCGGGTGGCAAGCCACTGCCCCCACAGCACTGCTCGGCCACCTTCGACCAGTTCAACGGCCTCTTCAGGGCGGCCCGCCTCGATCGCGGCGGCCGCCGCGTCATCGATCAGGCCGGCATACGCACCCACAAGATCCTCGCGTTCGGTCGTCGGCAGGCCGCGCCAGGCGACAAGAGGCAGCAGTTCGACCGCTGTCCGATAGGCGGTCACGTTCTGTGCGCTGCCGAACTGCAGATCTGATTCCAGATCTGCCCAGGTGCGGGCGGCGTCCAGGCGGAGCTTCGCGGGGGCGAAGACCGATTCGGCGGCCTCCCGGAATAGCGCGGCGGCCTCTCTGGCGTCGGCGGTGTCCGTCGACCGCTGAAAGCGGGCCATCAGCGATTGGCCTAGGTTCAGCGCATCGAGAGCTCGGGAGGGGTCATCCGTGTTCAGGGTGGCGTGCCCGGTTCGGCCGGCGTCGACGGCGGCGTCCAGGTCGGCACGATCGCCGGTGCATCCGAACAAAGCTCGGAGCCCGATGCCGAGGTTGACCGACGCTGGGCCGTAGAACCGGTGCTCCGGTTCGATTGCGGCGAGCGCTGTGCGGAGCATGTCGACCGCCTCACGGACATCTCCCACTTCGTTTGTAGCGTGATAACGGTCCAGCAGGGCGCATCCCAGATGGATGGCGCACGGCACGACGTGGGGGCTACCGTCCCGTGCCGTACGAAGACCATGACGTGCCGCGTCAATGGCCGCCTCCAGATCCGCGTTATCAGCGGCCAGCCGGAACCTCTCCCGCAGCGCCGCGCTGTAGTTCGACCACATCGCTGCCGCCTCATGGTGGTCCCGAGCGATGTCGAGCGCCTCGGCACCCGCTGTGATCGCTTGGTTGAGATCATCGCGGTGCCGGTAGTGCTCGTAGCGGATCCGCAGCAGGTTGCCCAAGTTGGTGAGGTGACCGGCACGCCTCATGCGGTCGGCATCTCGGGCGGTCACCGCCTCTCGCGCCGCGGTTACCGCGGCTGTCAGGTCCGCCGGCCGCCCGGTCATCTCAAACAAGCTGCCCAGTGTGACTGCGAGAGTCGACAGCGCGCCGGCTCGTAGGGGGTCCCCGGCAGGCATCAGCTCGACCCGCCGGCGGGCCAAGTCCGCCGATCGAGCGAGATCGTCGTGCCGACGCGTGAGCTGAAAACGGTGTCGCAGGGCGACAGCCAGGTTGGACGACAGGATGTGCGTTCCCCGCTCGTCCGCGCCGGGCAGTTCCTCGTCGATCAGCGCGATGACCTCATCCAGTACCGCGAGGTCCGCGAAGCCGCGCAGCATCAGAGCACCGGCGAGGTTGGCGACCAGCACCGGCGTCTGCGGGTCGCCGGCCGTCCGTGCCAGCGTGACGGCTTCGCGGTAGGCGCGTACAGCATCATCGGCATCGCCGGGTTGCGGCCGGTGCCGACAGCGTGCGGCCAGTGCGGCGCCCCATTGAGCCAGCGCCGCGATCCGGCGCTCGACGGCGGCCGGGTCATCGGGACTGTCGCCCGCCGGGCGCAGGCCCAGCACCGGCCAGAGGGGCTGCGGCACCCGCTCGGGGGACAGCGGGGCGATGTAACCGAAGAACTGTTTGGCTGCCAGGTAGTCGAGTTCCTGCCGGCCGGGCGGTAGCACTCGATACCGGGCCCAGTGCAGCGCTGCCACGATGTACAGTGCGCTGGCGATGCCCTGCTGATCGAAACGACCGGCCCGCACGGCCTGCAGCACCGATCGCGCGTCGGACAGCGCCTCGTCGGAGGTGACCACGGCACCGTCGTGGTTCTCCACGAACGACCGGACCCGGTCGGCCAGCGCGGTCAGCAGCACCTCGTCAGCATGCTCCATCCCCGCATTGTCGCGGAGACTCGCCGGTGTCCGTCGCTCCGTCTATTCTCGGCCGTGACGGCGGGAGGACGCGGTGCCCGATCGCATGGCGTTGGCGGCGGCGGTGCGGGCAGCCACGACCGGAAGCGAAGCCTGGGTCACGGCGATGGACGAGCTGGCCGAGTCGTGGGCGGGCGATGGTGAACTCGACAACGCCATCAGCATCCGGCGGCAGGCGCTGGACGGTCTCGGTGCTGAGGTTCCGGCGTGGATGCGTCTCGACTTGTCCACGAACTTCGGCATCGACCTGATGGACCGCTACCGGCGCGACGGCAGGATCGCCGACCTCAGGGAAGCCTGCGCAATCGCCGAGCAGGTCTGGGCGGCCTCACCGCCTGCTGCCCGGCTCGAGGCCACCGCCACCCTCGCCGGCCGCCTCGCCACACGATCAGATGTGCCGGGGGAGCCGGAGTCCCTCGAGCGGGCCCGGCAGCTGCTGGAGGACGCACTCATGGCGGCGGCCACCGACGATCCGGAGCGGCCGGTGGCGATCTCCGCGCTGGCCGGCGTCCACCTGCAGCTCTGGCGGCGCGGCGGCGAGCGAGACCGGCTCGACGCCGCGTTGCGGACCGTGGCCGCGGGCTTGGAGCAAGCGACGGCGGGTCCCGAGATGGTCAACGTGGCCGGCCTGGTCGCCGAGGTCGCCGAGCAGCGCTACGACCGAGAACTCCTCGCCCTTGCCGAGCAGCTTGCCCGGTCCGCGATCACGGCCGGACGCCCCGCCACCGCCACGGTCCGGGTGGCGCTGCACCGGTTGCTGGCGTCGGTGCTGCTCACCCGATACGAGTGGACCGGCGAGCGGGACGCCCTCACCGAGGCGTCGGTGTCCGCCCAGAACGCGGTGCGGGAGGCGACCGTCGACGCGGATCGGGCCCTGGCGTTGTCTGTCCGGTCGACGGTGCGCTCGGTCATGGCACGACTGCGTGACGACCAGCCCGGGTTCGCCGCCGCGATCAGCGACGCCCGGGCGGCTCTGGAACTCGTCCGCGGGCAGGGGCGTGACGGCGAGTACGCCACGAACCTCGCCTCCCTGCTGGCCGAGCGCTACGACCTGCTCGGCGACAGCAGCGACCTAGACAAGGCAATCAGGCTTATCGATCGCCTGCTGGCCGATGGCGTGGACCGGGACACCCTCCCCACCGTCGCCAATAACCAGGCGAACAACCTACTGGCCCGATTCGAGCTTCGTGCCGAACTTGCCGATCTCGACCGGGCGGTCGCACTCGCAAACGAGGCCGTCGAGGCGACCGCCCCCGACAGCTGGGACCTCGCGGCGCGCCACGACACCGCGGGCCGTCTCCACGCGGCTCGGGCGCACCATCGCGGCAGCCGGGACGATCTCGTCACCGCCGAACGGCACGCCGAGCAGGCCGTCGCCGCCACCCGCGAGGGCTCTCCGGACCTGGCGCTGTACCTGAACAACTGGGCAATGTGGCTGACAGATCGATGGGAGCAGGACGATGCGGAGGACGCGCTGACGCACGCCATCGACCGCCTGCAACAGGCACTGGCGGCGGCAGGCCGGGCCGAGGACGACATCGAGGGGTCCATGACGGCGACGATCGCGTTCAACCTCGGTGCCCGGCTGCAGGACCGGTTCGACCTCGATCTGCGTCGCGGCCGTACCGACATGAACACCCTGCAACGTGCCGCCGACCTGTTCGACGAGGTGCTCGGTGCCGGTTACCCGCATCTGGCGGTGGTCGCCGGCAGGCGGCTCGGTGACATCGCCTGGCGGGTGGGGATGTGGCCGGAGGCGGAGCAGGCGTTCCGGGCCGCGCTGGAGGCAGCCGGGACGCTGACCAGGATACGGCCACGGCATCCCGACAAGGAACGCGCCCGCTCGGGTGTGCAGGGCATTGGGGCGCTGGCCGCCTTGGCCGCGGTCCGGGCCGGCGACGCCGCGGCGGCCGCCGTCCACCTGGAACAGGCGTCGGCGACACTGATCGCCGAGGCGACGGACATCCGCGCGGACACCGCGTCGTTCGCCGGCATCGTGGCGGCAGCCGCAGGCATGGACCGGCATGTGCTGCTGCTCGGCTGTACCCGAGCCGGCGGCGTAGCGGTCCTGGTAGCGCCGAACGGGAGCGTCCAGTACGTGGAGCTGCCGCAGGCGACCGAACCGGCCGTGGCGGATCAGGCGAGCCGCTTCCGTGAGGCGCTGCGCCGTGCCGAGGACAGCTCGAACGCGATGCCGATCCTGCTGGAGGCGGCTGACCAGTTCGCCGCCTGGACCCTGGACTCGCTGGTGGCTCCGCTGATGCCACTGGTCGCCACAGCCGGACGGCTGGCCGTGCTCCCGCTGGGACGGCTGGCCTGGCTGCCGCTCACGACCTGCGGCGAACCGAGCAAACGAGCCGCGCTGGGCGCCTACGACCCGATCCTGCTGATCCGGGCCACCGCCCCCAGCCGGAAACCCCCATCCAAGGCCCCCGCCGTCGCGCCCCGAGTCGTAGTGTGGGCCGACACCAGCCCGGCTGACCGGCCGATCCCGGCCGCGGGGCGCGAGGCGGAACGGGTGGCTCGCCGGCACGCGGGCGCGGTGACGCACATCGACCGCAGCGCCGCGCCCGCTGGCGGGTTCGCCGACGACACCGTGCTCGACGGCCTGCTCGCCGCTGACATCGTGCACCTTGCCTGTCATTGCGACGTCGACGTCGACCATCCGCAGCAGACGGTGCTGCGAGTCCGACCACCGATCCGCGTGGGATTGCGTGCGCACTCGGCGCGAAGGCGCGTCCATGTCGTGCTCAGCGCCTGCGACGCCGCTCTCACCGGCGCGACCCTGCCGGACGAGGCTCTGAGCGCCGCGACCGCCTTCCTGCTGGCCGGCGCCGCAGTCGTCACCGCGCCGTTGTGGCCGGTCAACGACACCACCGCGCCCGCTCTGATGAGCGATTACCACGCGGAGCTGGCCGCAGGTGTCCCACCAGCGGCAGCGCTGTCCGCGGTACAGAAGCGGTGGGCGCGCCGCCCGGCATACGTGTGCGGGCCGTGGGTGGTTACCGCATGGCCGGACACGGCGGACGGCTGACCCAAGCCCGCACCCACGCTGGCGTACCGCTCGGGGGTATTCTCCCCGTCTCGCCTCCGCCCGGAACCGACAGGAGTGTCACCACCCATGCCCGACAACCGCGACGTCTTCGTCATCCACGGCCGGGACGAGCAGGCACGCCGGGCGCTGTGGGGCTTTCTCCGGTCCATCGACCTGCACCCGCTGGACTGGGAGGAGGTCGTGCGGACCACGGGCGGCCCGTCGCCGTACATGGGCGAGGTCCTCGCCAAAGCCTTCGAGACCAACCAGGCCGCCGTCGTCCTGATGACCCCCGACGACGGCGCGATCCTGCACGAGAGCCTGCGCGACCGCGGCGACCGGGCATTCGAGGGAGAACTCACCGGTCAGG